>CALJKQ010000148.1 GCA_937973565.1 uncultured Saprospiraceae bacterium
GTCCAGGTATACGTGATGACCCCACCACACATATCGGCACTGCCGGTTTGAACAGGGGTTACCGTGGTATTGATGTTACAGCCTGTCGGGCCATTATTCACCACTGTCAGCGTAGCACCCGCTGCAGGTATCTGATCGCAGTTTACGGTTATGTTGGCAGGGGGGCTGACAAACGTTGGGGGTGGCATGGGTATTATGGTAATATTCTGCACATGGGTGGTAGTGCGGTTACACTGGTCAGTATGAGTCCAGGTAAACGTGATGTTGCCGCCGCATATAGTACCGTTTCCACTCTGTACAGGAGTCACCATTTGATCAATACTACACCCTGGGAAACCATTGTTTTTGATCTGTAAAGTTGGAGCTGATGCAGGGATGAGGTCGCAGGTAATGGTAATATCAGCGGGAGGGCTTACGAAAGCAGCCGGAGGCATAGGTGTCACCGTGATCGTTTGTGTATGTGTAATGGTGCGGTTACACACATCGGTATAGGTCCAGGTGTAGGTGATGGCGCCTCCACAAATAGTAGCACTTCCCGATTGAACAGGTGTTACGCTTGCATTGATCGGACAATTGGTGTCATTGTTGGTGACCTGAAGAGTAGCGCCACTGGTAGGTATCATATCACAGTTCACCGTAATGTTTGGGGGTGCATTGACAAATGTAGGAGGCATTAAAGGCGTAACAGTCACCATTTGGGTATGGACAATGGTACGTCCGCATTGATCTGTATGCGTCCAGGTATAATTTATCGTACCTCCACACTGGGTTGCACTTCCGGACTGGGTAGGAGTAACATTGGCATTGATAGGACAAAAAGGATCGTTGTTGGTTACCTGGAGGCTCGGAGCACTGGTGGGTACCTGGTTACAATTGACTGTGACATCTGCCGGAGGATTCACAAAATTGGCAGCTAAAATGGGTGTGATGGTAATGTTCTGAACGTGGGTTGTCGTTCTGTTACACTGATCGGTATGGGTCCAGGTAAAGGTAATCATACCTCCGCATTCATCACCGCTACCGCTTTGTACCGCAGGAACCGACTGATTGATGGCGCACGTGCCCATGCCGGTATTCATGATGGTGAGGTTGGGCGCACTGGTAGGTACCTGGTTGCAATTGACCGTCATATCAGCGGGTGGGTTCACAAACGCACCTTGCGGCATAGGAAGCACGGTTACTGTCTGCGTGTGTGCAATTACCCTTGAACAAACATCAACATATTGCCAGGTATAATTCAACGTGCCGCCACATTCGTTGGCAGTGCCGTTTACGGTAGCCGTTACGGTAGCCGTTATAGGACAAAGTGCCGGGGCATTGGAAACCTGCAGGGTTGGCAAGGTAAGCGGCCTGTTCTCACAACTTACCGTGACATTGGCAGGTGGGTTCACAAAATAGGGTTCAGGTATTGGATTGATTTCCACAAATTGGGTATCCACTTTGGTACGGTTGCACAAATCGGTGTAAGTGTAGGCAAAATAAATTTCCCCTCCGCACTGGTCGCCGGATCCGCCTGTGGTGGGCACAACATTGGCTGTAATCTGGCAAGGTCCTGTCAATCCGTTGCTGAAGGTAACCGGAGTACCGTTAGCAGGAATGGCATTACATTCCACCGTAATATCATTGGGAAAATTGACAAAGTTGCCTTCAGGTATAGGGGTTACGGTAATTTTTTGGGTGTGCGTGATGGTCCTTCCACACTGATCGGTGAAGGTCCAATTGAAAAAGAAATCACCACCACATACAGAGGGTGCATTTCCTTGAACCGTAAAGGGTACATTTCCGGAGATGAGACATGTGCCGGTCATGCCATTGGTATAACTCAAATTGGGCGCCGTAGCCGGCACGTTGTTGCAATCCACCGTGATATCAGCCGGTGGGTTCACAAAATTGGCTTGCACCAATGGATTGATCGTAACCGTCCTCACATGGGTGATGGTTCTGTCACACACATCGGTAAAGGTCCATGTATAGGTCACTGTACCACCATCACAGGGGGTATAGTTTTCCTGCACATCTGCAACTGCCGTACCTGAAATCAGACAAGGCGCTGTACCTCCGTTGGTATAACTGAGGTTTAAATTGGTAGGCAGCTGATCTGCACAGTTGATGGTAATATCTGCAGGTGGGTTGATGAAAGCCGCAATGGCAAGTGGATCAACTTCCAGGGTTTGTGTATGGGTGGTAGTGTTGCCGCAGGCATCTGCAATTTCCCATTCTCTGGTAATGGTACCTCCATCACACGCACTGCTGGTGCCGGTCTCTACTCCGGGAACACTTCCGGCCGGGATACAGTTGTCGGTGTAGTTGAGTGGTCCCATAGGTGATGCCTGAAGGATACAGGAAAATGTACCGCTGGCAGGCGGGTTGACAAAAACCGGAGCTTGATTGTCGGCGAATGAAACCAATTTGGAAGTCAATTCACAACCACAGTTGTCACATTCAAATTCTGATATATTCATGCCCACAACAGGAGTCGGAAAATCAAGACATAAATCAAAATAGTTTAAGCTGTAAACTGTATAGTCCTCACATATATTGCTCTGAATAGTTCCGGAAGTACCGCTCAATACCTGAACGATGTCACCCGATGAATTGGTAACGAATATATTTTCTATAAACCCGGAGGTGGCATTAAATCCCGTAACACTGAAATTTACGGTTTGACCGGGACAAGCCGGGTTGGGGTTAGTATTTATCGTTCCTGCTTCAGCCGGAGATGGACTTACACAAACTTCCCGACACAATTGAGGAGGATCATCTGTTTGGTAGATACAAGGTGGATTGTCTGCATCCACACATATGGTATGCAAACCCGGAGCATAAGATGAAAAATTGAGTGGTGTACTAATGAGGTACTGCCCATTGGCCACCTGAACGCCATCGATGTACCAAAAATAGTTAATACCCCCATCAATTTTGATAACACTATAAACTTTGGTTGCATCCGGTTTACAAATGACATCCGGACCATCTATTCCGCTTACCCAGCCGCCTATCCCATTTTGAGAACAGGATCCGATCACATCAATCTTAATATGGCAGGCCGACCCGGCGCAACCATCCACTAAAAAATAATAGGTGTTCCCAACGACCATGCCAGAAAGATTCAAGACCCGTGAACCGTTGTTGACACATCCGGCCACATCGGTGTCACAAGCAATGGCATTGCCGGCATTGGCAGGACAGGCAGAATATACTGCAGCCTGTACCCCATAGTTGGGACCTCCTCCCGGGTTGTCCATACAATTGGTATAAGTAACTTGAAGCGTCAGGTTTGTACACCAGGCAATGAAAGCAAACCAGGTTGGGTTATTGGAAGTGGTACCGTTGCCTTCCGGAGGAGGACACATCGGTTGAGGTCCGTCACCCGGATGTTGGTACAAAGTCATGTCATATTCAAAACCATTCAACTGCGTAATGGTACACATTACGGGCGACTGGTTACATTTACATGTATTTTGTGTTCCGTTGGTACAAGGCGCAGGTATCACATTTACTTGTGCCTGCATCAAAGTGACACCAAAAAACAATAAGGCTGCAACACCTAAGTGTCGAATCATAGTTTATCCAAATTAATTGCTACAAAAAATTTACCCCTTACTTTTCCCAGACGCAGGATTTATTGGCCCCCTTTGACCAATGCACAAATATAATCAGCACTTCCATATTTTATTCGTTTTATCACCGCTTTTATACGCTAAAAATCAAAGATTGTACCATATATTAAAGCAATTATTTATGTGTCATCTGTAATTAGCCCAATCTAGTTTTGACAGCAACCTTCCCGGTTGTCGATTTTTCACCTAAATTCTGCATTTGAAGCCCAAATAATTGAAATTCATCGAAATTCCTCATTAATATTTCAATAAATCTGATATATTTGTGATATCAAAATAATATCATTATGAAAGAACTTATTATTAAACCTTTTTCGGGTTATTTTATGCTCCTTGTATGCCTTTTGCTGATTGGTGGAATTGGTTATGGTGCATTTTTCAAATCTCCTTTTCTTATCATTTCCGCAGCACTGGTGTTGTTATTCCTGTTTTCAGGCTTTTTCTTCATCAACCCCAATGAGTCCAGGGTTTTGACCTTATTTGGCAAATACGTGGGCTCAGTAAGAGACAATGGCTTTTATTGGGCTAACCCTTTTTATGCCAAACAAAAAATATCCCTGAGAGCTCGTAACTTTGAAAGCGAGCGCGTAAAGGTCAATGACAAAAGAGGAAATCCCATCCTGATCAGTGTCATCACTGTATGGAGGGTTCGTGAAACTTTTAAAGCTGCTTTTGAAGTCGACAACTACGAAGCTTTTGTGAAACTGCAGAGTGATGCCGCAGTCAGAAACCTGGCCGGTGCTTATTCTTACGACAATTTTGAAGACCACCATGAAATCACCCTTCGTTCCGGCATGGATGAAATCAACCACGCACTGGAAAGTGCCTTGGCCGAAAGGTTGGATATGGCAGGCATTGAAGTATTGGAAGCAAGAATCGGTTACCTCGCTTATGCGGAAGAAATTGCCAGTGCCATGCTGAAAAGACAACAGGCCGAAGCCATCGTAGCCGCCAGACACAAAATCGTCGAGGGTGCTGTAAGTATGGTCGAAATGGCCCTGGCCGACCTTTCTTCCAAAAAAATAATTGAATTCGACGATGACAAAAAAGCGACCATGGTCAGCAATCTGATGGTGGTACTTTGCTCAGACAAAGATGTGAGTCCCGTCGTAAATACCGGTTCTTTATATCAATAAAACCATGACTAAAAAAAAATTCATGCTGAGGCTGGACGAGGATGTTTACGAAGCCATTGAAAAATGGGCAGCCGATGAATTTAGAAGCGTTAATGGTCAGATGGAGTGGATGCTTTCGCAACTTTTAAAACAAAACAAAAGAAAGTTGCACGAAAAAAACGATGGGTCTCCTGAACCCGAAGAACCGGAATTGTAAAACAAATCTTAGTTGAGGTGTTGACGGTAGAAGAGTATGCCTTTGCGGGCATCGTAATCTACCTCCACTTCACTGTTTAACAGCAGTTGTTTGTAAGGGTGTTTGTTGGTATCAATAATGTAAACCTTGCAGGCAATGGCACCGGTTAGCTCTTCATTGGTCTGTTTCCAGCAATAAGCCATTTCAGCAGCCGCTGCACTGTAATTTTTTTCCCATTTGCGGCCTATTACAACCTCAAGGTGAAATACGCCATTGTTGTATTTCATCAATCGTGATGACAGACCCATCTCGATCCGATAGTACATATCGGTTTCGAGGAAATGTCGTTTGTTTATTTTTTCTATATCAATCACGTTTTTGGATATGCACAAACTGTGCCAAATCCAAAATGCAATTCATGATTTCCTCAACGTCAATGGAATGTTATTTGCAGGCAGGATCTATAGACAACATATAGACTTTGACCATATCAATGGTTGTGGCTTTGTGACTTCCGGCAAAACCCGTGATCATCTCATTTTTCATTTTTTGCACTACTTCCTGCTGTATTGTATTCGCAATTGGTAAATAGGACCAATGCCATTTTTCTTGTTCATATCCATATTTTCTATGCGCATCGATGGGTCCGTAAACCTGACAAAAGCCATATTTAGCGGCATTCTTTTGCATCCATGCATATAGTTTGGCGCCTGCCCCTGATTCAAACCAACTGTTTTCAAAGGCATTGATGTCAACATCCGTACCCCAATGGTGTCTGGATGTACCGGGCATGGAACTGTACAGCAAAATACTTTTGGCCCGCAAAAATTCATCTTCAATGGCATTGGCTTTTCTTCCATCTTCCAGTGGGGTGTTGCCATTCCATTTGTTTTCCCAAATTCTTTTTTGGTCCTCAAAATTGCGGGTAGCCGACCGAATAAGGAGACGAATGCCTTCTTTGGCTGCTGCATCAGCCATGTCAGCAAACTTTGCCATCACTTCCTTTCTGATATACCTCACCTTTTCATCCCTGTATTTGGCGGGGATTTCCACAAAATCAGGATGGTTTGCCGGATCAAATTTGCCCATTATGTAATTGATGCCAAATGTATCAGAAGGCACGGATAAACCTTTTGATGGTTTAGTCTCTAAAGGTGTGGCGGCAGGTTTGCAAGACAAAGAAAACAACAAACCAAGACATGTTAGGAACACCATATTATACACGGTTGTAAATGAAAGTCTGCTGGTCCGGATCAATTGCGGATCCAGTCTGCTGCCAACTCAAATCTGGGAATCGAGATTGCGAAAGTAGCACCTGTGATGGGATTTTGCATGATATACTGCCCTTCCATGGTACCCATACAACTATCCAGCGGACACCATGATGAATAGGTAAAAGATTCTCCTGCATTGATCTCCGGTTGCAAACCCACAACCCCGTCTCCCTCTACGGTATGATGCTCCCCAATGCTGTCGAAAATCCTCCATTTTCTGGACAACAGTTTGATGGAATAAGCCAGAGAATTGTGGATGGTAATGGTATAGGTGAATATAAATTTCACAGCCGATCCCTCATTGAGGTCTCCATCAAATTTGGGTTCTACCGTTACCGTAATTCCCTCCGTAGTTTGACTTTTTGTGGACAAGTTGGACAATTTTAGTGGTAAATGAAATTTTCGACCAGCAACTCTGCCTCTTTTTTGGCAACTTCCAGTAAATCATTAACAATCACAGCATCAAATCGGTTCTCGTAGCTTATTTCTCTTTTTACTTTTTCAATTCTTTTCTGCAGCGATGCTTCTGTCTCGGTATTTCTTTTTTTCAATCTATCCACCAGCGTATCGATAGAAGGGGGCTTTACAAAAATAGTAAGGCATTGTTCACCATATTTTTCCTTTAACCGGCAGGCGCCATTCACATCGATGTCAAAGACAATTGCTTTGTCTTCATTCCAGATTCTTCCGACTTCACTTTTCAGGGTACCATAGAACTGACCTGTATAAACTTCTTCCCACTCCACAAAGGCATCCTCAGCTATCCTCGCTCTGAACTCATCTTCTGTCAAAAAAAAGTAATCAACTCCTTCTTTCTCGTGTTCTCTTTTGTTTCGGGTAGTAGCACTGACCGAGAAATCCAGGTAACCAAAATGATCCAGCAAGTGTCTGACCAGTGTCGTTTTCCCGGCCCCGGAAGGTGCGGTAAATACCACCATTTTACCCTTGGCTTCAAATTTCATATTCGGGATTATATAATATTGGCCAATTGTTCTTTTATTTTTTCCAGCTCGTCTTTCATTTGGACTACAACTTGCTGTAGTTCAGGATCCTGGGCTTTGGCACCCAAAGTATTGATCTCACGACCCATTTCCTGGGCGATAAATGCAAGGATCTTACCTACTTGCGTGTCATTGTTGTCCAATTGCTCCAGGAAATAGACACAGTGCTGGGTTAGTCTTACTTTTTCTTCTGTAATGTCAATGCGTTCCAGGTAGTAAATGATTTCCTGCTCAAAACGATTTTCATCAATGCGCTCTGATTGAATAAAATCATCGAGGTTTTTACGCATTCTTTCCTTGATTTTTACAATCCTGTTTTCTTCCAGGGGTGCTATGGCTATTACCTTTTCCTGTATGCCCGTAACCCTGGAACGCAGGTCTAAAGCGAGCTGAGTACCTTCTGCTTTCCGGAATGTATTGAGAGCGGCGATTGCTTCCAAAATCGTGTTTTCCACTTTTTCAAAGTCCTCATCTGACAAGACATGGGTGTTGGTTTGCGTCACGCTGGGTATGCGCATGACCGCTGTGAATATGTCGGCATCTGAAATGTTCATGGATCCCTGCAATGCTTTGAGCTGATGGAAATAACGCTGCAAAAGATCTGTATTGATGGTATAATCATCTGCCGTGCCTTCGTCTCCGGTATAAATGTTGAACTCTATCCTTCCCCTGACGATTTCATCCGTTAAAAGCTTTCGAATGGGCATCTCCCTGTCTGCAAAATTGGAAGGCATCTTACATCGAATATCGGTTGTTTTGGAGTTCAAAGCCTTAATTTCTACCGTAAAATAAACATCCCCCAGCAAAACCTGGCTTCTCCCATATCCGGTCATCGATAAAATCATAAACAGTAAATTTGGGCAAAGATAAGCCCTCTTTACTTACCAACCGTCAACTATCTTTTGAGGCCCGACAAATAACATTACAACTTTCTTCCCTAGATGCCCACCTACAGAAAAACTAATCCTCTGAAAATCAAGGCTCCTCTTTATTTCAAATCCCAATAGGGGTAATGGCATTCTGTTTTGTCATTATATTATTATAGTAAATAATATGTAAGTCGCTGTTTTGGCTTAATATTTGTACTGTTAAAGTAATTTGTGACGACAAATTCGAGCTTATTTGACACAATTGGATGGGAAGTGAATTATATTTGGTATTCAGTCACAGGTTAATTCATTCATTATGGAAGGTCATCAACTATGGTATCTTGAAAACATCGACATGACCGGCATTTTCTGTTCTACCAAGGTGGAAGATGCCATGCAGGGTCATGCGAAAAAAAATTTTGCCAAAAATGATTACATCTATCTGCCCGATCAGCATGCAGACAAGCTGTACTTTATCACTGAAGGTAAAGTAAAGATTGGCAGTATAGGTGACAACGGCAAAGAAATCACCAAAGCCCTGTTGGGAAAAGGTGAAGTTTTTGGTGAAATGTCGATGGTGGGAGAAGAAAAAAGAAGGGACTTCGCCTATGCCATGGAAGACACAGAAATCTGCGTTGTCCAGGCCAATGAAATGAAAAGCCTGCTCAAAGAACACAATGCACTCAGTCTTTTTTTTATGAAGCTGATGGGATCAAAGGTATTGGAAATGGAACACCGCCTCGAATCTCTGGTTTTTAAAGACAGCAGAAGCAGAATCATTGAATACCTGGTGGAACTCACCGAAAAGAAAGGTCAGCGCGTAGGATATGAATGGGTAGTCAGAAATTTTTTGACCCACCAGGAAATAGCCAACTATACGGCTACCTCCCGACAAACGGTGACCACTGTTTTAAATGAATTGCGCGATGCCGACCAACTGACCTTCAATCGCAAAAGATTATTGGTTCGGGATCTGGAAAAACTCAAAGCCGAAGTAAAAAAGGCCTGAGAATGAAGCGCCGATAAATATTGGGTTTAACACATATATTTTGATGCTTCGCCCAATTTTATTTTGAGGCCTCAGGCAGCGCAAACCGGATATTTGGGATATAAACAAAAAAATAAAGGTTTTAAGACTCTAATTCAAAAATCTTATTACTTTTATGCTTCCATTCAAATAAAAATACAGCTCTTTTTAGCTGACAATTTTAATTTATAATAAACGATGAAGTATTCATTCAAACTGGTATTTACGCTTGTAGCTATTGTTATGACAATGGGTGTGTCCGCACAGGACATCCACTTTTCACAATTCTACATGTCACCCCTCAACCTGAATCCGGCCATGACCGGGGTCATGAACTGTAAAAACAGGTTTATTGCCAACTATAGAAATCAGTGGGCAGGCGCTTTGCAAGCCAATGCATACAACACCTATTCTATTTCCTACGATCAAAAGACGCCGATCGGAAGAGAAGATTATTTTGGTATTGGGGGTACTCTTTGGTCAGATGTTGCCGGTGAATCCAGATTTGGAACTACCCAGGGAAGAATATCTCTTTCTTACAGCAAGAAAATGTCAGGTTACAGGCAAAAAGCCTCTTATCTGGTTATCGGTGCAGATGCCGGTATCTCTCAGAGAAGAATCAGGGAAAACGACCTGAGATGGCCTTCACAAATTGATGCCAATGGTTTTGATCCTTCTAAATTGGGACAGGACATTCCTGATAACGACTTTATCTATCCGGATATCTCTGCTGGTTTGTTGTGGTTTTCTGTAATGAACAAATACACCAACTGGTATTTGGGAGCAGCTATTCACCACCTTAACCAACCCAACGTTTCCTTCTTCGGAGACGGCAGTAAAGGAGTAAACCTTTACAACAGAATTACCCTCCACGGTGGTGGTCAGTTTGAAATGAAACCCAAAATTTCTTTCTTGCCTTTCGCAGTGTTTATGATGCAGGGACCTCACAGAGAATTCAATGGAGGTGCTTCTTTCCGTTTTGCTTTGGGCCCAAGCCGTACTTCCAACCAATCATGGCAAATCGGTGCATGGTACCGTCTGGGTATTCAGGATGATGATCCTACAACTGATGACAACGGCGTGAAACTTCACTCTGATGCCGTCATTTTATCTACCAGATTCAATTATGAAAACTTTGGCATTGGCTTTAGCTACGACCTTACCGTTTCCGGTCTTGCAGCAGCTTCACCGGCCAACGGCGCCTTTGAATTTTCACTGACCTACGATATCTGCGGTCCTGAAAACAGAGGGGTTTACTGTCCAAGGTTTTAATAGAAACTTTCAAATAAATAAAAAAAGGCAGGATGTTTTCATCCTGCCTTTTTTATTTGTCTATGTTTATACTTTGCGGATACATGCAGGGCTGAGCATACAAAACCCGCCGGGCTTCAGTGAATGCGCAATCCTAAGATGATGCTCTTATATCCTCTCGATCTGAGCACCAATGGCGTTCAATCGCTGATCTATACGGTGATAGCCTCTGTCAATTTGATTGATGTTGTGGATGATGCTGGTGCCATTGGCCGATAAGGCGGCTATCAAAAGCGAAACCCCCGCTCTGATATCGGGTGAACTCATTTCAATGCCGCGAAGGTTGTATTTCCTTTCCAAACCAATAACGGTGGCTCTATGTGGATCACAAAGAATGATCTGGGCACCCATGTCAATCAGCTTATCCACAAAAAACAACCTCGATTCAAACATTTTCTGGTGGATGAGAATACTGCCTCTTGCCTGTGTAGCCACCACCAAAACAATACTCATCAAATCCGGTGTAAAACCCGGCCATGGAGCATCGTAAATGGTGAGGATAGACCCGTCGATAAATGTCTGTATCTCGTAGATATCCTGAGCAGGAATGTAAATATCATCATTTCTGAATTCCATTTGGATACCCAGTTTTTGAAATACGGAAGGTATATTGCCCAAATTGGGAATAGAAGCATTTTTGATGGTAATCTCGGATTGCGTCATGGCAGCGAGGCCAATGAAACTGCCGATTTCAATCATGTCGGGAAGAATGGTATGGGTAGTGCCCCCCAGCTTTTCTACCCCTTCGATGGTCAACAGATTGGATCCAATGCCCTGAATCCTCGCACCCATGCCTACCAACATCTTACACAATTGTTGCAAATAGGGTTCACAGGCCGCATTGTAAATGGTAGTGATGCCTTCCGCCAATACAGCGCCCATCAAAATGTTGGCTGTACCGGTTACTGAAATTTCATCCATAAGGATGTACTTGCCCTGAAGACGGGGTGATTCTAAAAAGTACTTATCGCTGACTTCATCGTACTTAAACTTGGCACCGAGTTCCATAAATCCATTGAAGTGGGTGTCTAGTCTTCTTCTGCCGATCTTATCTCCTCCCGGCTTGGGAAGAAAAGCTTTTCCAAACCTGGCCAACAGGGGACCCAACAACATGACAGAACCCCTTATTTTTTTGGCGTTCTGCTGGTACTCCTCAGAAGCAAAATGATCGAGATCGATATCGGCCGAATTGAATACATAGCTACCTGCTTTGAGCTTTTTTACCGTAACACCCAGGCCTGATAAAAGGTCTATGAGTTTATTTACATCTACAATATCCGGAACATTGTGAATGGTGATATCCTGATCTGAAAGTAAAACTGCACTCAGAATTTGCAAAGCTTCGTTCTTGGCGCCCTGGGGCTGAAGTTCGCCTTTGAGTCGTGCATTTCCACTTACCCTAAATGATGCATTATCCATAATTTAACGCTTGTTTTTGAGAGCCAAAAATATTCAATAAATGTATAATATTTAAATCTGAGGCCAATTATTAGCGTTTAGGGTCCATTCTTTGGACTCAGGACGCGGCGGCCGGGTCAACGGGGAGGTAAAACAGTTCTACATGGGCATTGGCATCCAATAAAGTAGCGGCAACTCTTTTGATTTCTTCCGCACTGATCGATTGGTATATTTCCACCTCATGATTGATGAGATCTGCATCTTCGAGGTATTCAAAATAGGCCAGACTCATCGACTTGTTGAGGGCGCTGGATTCTGAAAAAACGAGGTTGCTTTCGGCCTTGTTTTTAATTTTTTCCAACTCTCTTTCCGTCATGAGCTCGGTGCTGATTTCATGGAGTTCTTTCCAAACCGCATTGCGGGCTTCTTCCATGCTTACACCGTCCATGATTCTCCCATCGATGATGAATAAGCCGGGGTCTGTGGTCCCAGAGATATAGGCATCAATGAAACTAAACAACTGCTGATCTTTAATCAGGCGCTGATAAAACCTCGAAGACCTGCCACTGGATAAAATATCTGAAATGAGGTCGGTTATATAAAAATCCCTCTCCAGGCGAGCCGACATTTTGAATGCAAGGTACAAAGCCCTAGAAGGCACCTGTCCCGTTACGGTTTTATGAATCTTTGAACCCAGTTTTTCGATGGTGCTCAACTTCAGCCGGGTAGGAGGTCCTCCCTGGATATGACCAAACCATTTTTTGACCAGTTGGAAGCCATCTTCATATTTCACATTGCCACTCAATACCAAAATGGCGTTGTTAGGTCCGTAATTCCTTTGGTAAAAATCAAGGGTATCCTCCAGTTGGATGGCTTCAATATGACTGATATCAGCGCCAATGGTTGGCCATTTGTAGGGATGCAAATGATAGGACAGATCCGAAAGGTGGTGCCAAACATCGCCATACGGCTCATTGAGACAGGTCTCTTTGAATTCTTCGATAACTACTTTCTTTTGGGTGTCGAGCGTTTTTTTGTTGAGCTTCAATTTTTCCATTCGATTGGCTTCAAGCCACAGCGCCACTTCCAGGTTTTCAGCGGGCAGCACGTCGTAAAAATTGGTGATATCCGCATTGGTAAAGGCATTGTTTTCACCCCCGGCCAATTGAATCGGTTCATCGAAATCGGGAACTTCGCGGGTGCCGCCAAACATGAGGTGTTCAAACAAATGGGTAATTCCCGTTTTATGGCTTTGCTCATCTTTGGAACCCACCTTATACAAAACATTGATGGCTACCAGGGGTGTAGAAAAATCTTCATGTACGATGACCGTCAATCCATTGTCCAGTACTTCCCGTTTAAAATTAACCATGTTTAGATTTAATGCGAAAATAGCCAATCCCCAATGAAATGACCAAATTTTGTTTTGAAGTAATAATCTAGATGTACCGTAATTAATTTTGAAATTGTAATGATTTAATGGTATATTCGAAATTATATTTGGCCGAATGTCAAAATAGTTGATAAACCATAGAAAGTCAGGATCCATTCCTTCCAAAAATGTAAACCAAATGTAAAAGATGGCAGAAAGTTAGGGTAAGTCTGGTGCGGTGGCTAACTTTGGCCTCCATTTGATAACATGAAAAGGACCACCAATATTATTAGATTTTCTGCTTTTTGGGTGTTGATCATAGTAGCCTGCACGCAAAAAATGTCAGCTCAGGCAGGTATGACCCTTTACCTGGGACCCTCCTATGCGTTTTCACCCGACAAAGTAGTAACTGCGGGTGGAGAGGGTCATTTTGGTTATGTGGTCGGCGCTCATGCCAGATTGAATTCCGATTTTATGTATTTTATGTTAACCGGAGAGTACGGTACATTCGATTTGGTTGCCAATAAAAAATGGAACTTCGTCGGAGGCAACGATTTAAAATACATCAAAGCAAAAATTGGTCTCGGCTTTGATATAAAAAAGCTTAATAGTACTACTACCCTGAGGTCCAAGTTCCAGGGTTCACTTTTATTTGTCAATGACTACAATGATGCCTGGATTCAAAATGACAGCAGGCTGCTTTCCAATGGTTACACGACTATAAACGATGGATTGGCGGGTGTAAGTACCTGTATTGGTCTGACCCTGGGTTCCTTTGACATCGATCTGGAATATGAGCAAGGCCTATACAATTTGTACACCGGTTTCAAGTCATCCAAAATTCACTTCATCAACCTTACCGGCGGTTTTCGTTTTTAAATCCCCTGTGACTTTCTGCTGCAAGGCTGATCCTGCCGGCACCATTTAACAAGGAAACAATTACATTAGTAGTTTTCAGCTTAAAATTGTTATTTTGTGGTTTACTTAAGTCACCATGGGCGGCTCATTGTTCAACTATGCGGTATCCAAATACCTTGCGATGCGATACAACTCGCTCGAGCAAGCCATCAACAGCGCGCCCCAAAGTCAGGAAAAGCTCTTAAAATTGTTGTTGTCGGAAGCGGCATCAACCCAATATGGAAAAGCGTTGGGGTTTTCCGGCATCAAAAGTAAGGAAGCGTTTAAAGCCCGTGTACCGCTGGTTCGTTATCAGGACATCGTAGGCCACATAGAGGAGATGATGATGGGAAAGTCGGATGTTTTATGGCCGGGCCAGCTCAAGTATTTTGCCAAATCCAGTGGTACCACGCAACAAAGAAGCAAATTTATCCCCATCTCCAATGCCTATCTGAGGTCCAACCTCATAAGGTCGAGCTGGGATACCACCGCCTTCATTTACCACAGGGTACCGGATGCTGAAATTTTTCACCACAAGAGCCTTATCATGGGAGGTAGCCTGCATCCTTTTCCCGGAAACCGGGATATACTGGTTGGGGATGTATCCGCGATTATGATCAAAACCATACCTTTTATTGGCCGGCCCTTTTATACACCCGATTTCAACGTAGCCCTGCTTGGCAACTGGGAAGAAAAAATTGCCAAAATCTGTCAACAATGCGTAGATGAAAAGGTAGTGATGTTTGGCGGTGTGCCTACCTGGAACATCGTTTTGTTCAATAAAATTTTGGAGTACACCGGCAAAAAAAATATTCTGGAAGTATGGCCCATGCTTAAATTTTACCTCCACGGGGGCGTAAATTTTGAGCCTTACAGGGAAACCTTTAAAAGGTACATTCCTTCCAGTGACTTTTATTACATCGAAGCATTTAATGCATCAGAGGGGTATTTTGCCGTACAGGACAGCAATGAAGCGGGCATGCGTTTGTTGACAGACAACGGTATTTACTTCGAATTTTTACCTGCGGAAGATTTACACAAAGCAGACGCCCATTTGCGTACGCTCGACATCACAGAAGTAGAAGTCAACAAAGATTACGCAATGATCATCACCAATTGCAGCGGACTTTGGAGATATATAATCGGGGATACCATTAAGTTTTTAAGTCAGCATCCGCTGAAGCTGGAAGTTACCGGAAGAATAGAACAATACATCAATGCCTTTGGAGAGGAGGTAATGATTGGAGATACTGACAAGGCACTGTCGCTCACGCTGAAAGAGCTTAACCTGGGCATCAATGAATACACCGTAGCTCCCTGCTATCTGGATGGCAGCCACAGGGGTTATCACGAATGGTTGATCGAATTTGAAAATGCACCCAACAACATTGAAGTTTTTGAGCAAAAACTGGATGAGACATTAAGACAAGTCAATTCGGATTACGATGCAAAAAGGACCGGTGATTTGGCACTGGAAAGATTGAAAGTTCACATTGCGCCCAAAGGCTTATTCCACCAATGGCTTAAGATAAAAAACAGAATGGGTGGTCAATACAAAATTCCACGGCTTTCCAATGATCGCAAGCATTTTAATGAAATCATGGAGCTACATACCCAAATAAGCGATCAGAACCATGGATGATCACTTACTACCTGTTGCCGATGAACAGGAAGCGATGGCCCTTATTTGCCAGAATCTGGGACTTGATGAAGGCCATATCCACAATAAAGAAACACTGATAGCCTTGATAGCGGCACGGGTAAATGAGTTGCTCGAAAACGATAAAGACCTGCTGTTGAGTTATCTCTACCGACTTGATATCAGTATGAAACGCATCAACGATATGTTGAAAATCAAACACATCATACCTGCCCACGAAAGCATAGCCCGGCTAATCTTTGAGCGGCAGGTTGAAAGGATTAAAACCAAAAAAAAATACAAAGTACCTCCTATTGAAGATGGATGGGAGTTTTAAATTTTTCAGCTCGTGCAGATTGTTGAATCAGAGGCCATTGTTCTGAGAACCCTGAAATATGGTGAAACCTCCGTCATTGCAGAATTGTACACCCAAAATCTGGGATTGAAATCCTGTATTGTAAACGGAGTCAGAAGTACTAAAAACAAATCGGGAAGTTCAGCCTTTCAGGTTATGAATCTTTTGGACATAACATTTTACAACAAAGAAGGGGATGCCCTTTGCAGGACCAAAGAATACCATTACGCTGTCAAATATGAAAAATTGGGCACCGATGTTGTAAGAACTTCGGTAGGTGTTTTCCTCATTGAATGTGTGCGCAACTCCATCTTTGAAAAAGAAGAAAATCCGGCTTTGTATGCCTTCCTGAAAAATAAATTTATAGCCCTGGATCAGACACCGCAAGGGCAATTACTGGATTTTTACCTGAGATTTTTAGTGGAACTCACCACTTACCTTGGTTTTACGCCTTTGGATAATTTTGATCCGCATACACAGCCCTGCTTTCATTTACTCCATGGCAGATTTGATGCTTCCCACAAGGATCCGGTTTATTTGATGGGCGAGGGACCCAGCCTGATTTTACATTCCATTTTGATTTCAACATCAGAGCCCATTCCAGGCAGCAGACAAGACAAGGATCAATTAACCGATGATTTGTTGAGGTATTTTGCCTGTCATTTAGAGGGCTTTCGACCTATTCGTTCGCTGGAAGTACTAAGAACCATCATGCGATGATTATTCACTGGCTTGCACCACAGAACACAATTCAGAAAAGTTTTTGGGAGGCTCCCAAAGTTCCAGCTTAATGCCATTGGGATCGAGAATCCAGGCAAATTTGCCAAACTCATTTTCCTCCATGTCTCCAACCACTTCAACGCCTTCATCCCTCAGCACAATAAGCAAATCGACCAGATTTTCTACCCTGTAATTGACCATAAATGCAGCCTTGGAAGGAGAAAAATATTGCGTGTCAGCCGTAAAGGGACTCCAAACGGTATGACCTTTTACTCCCTCCTGAGTATGCCATTCAAAGCAACCACCGTAGGCGTCGGACCGGATGCCAAGATGCCGTTCATACCATTGTTTGCTGAGTTGTTGATCATTGCATTTAAAAAAAATGCCACCGATGCCGGTTACCCTTTTCATGTGCCCAATATTTTGATACACCCAAAAATAGCTGCCGCTACTGAATTGCCAAAATACCTGAAAAAAAAAGGGCCCCTGATAGAGGCCCCTGGATTTTATTTCATTTTCTACTAGAAGAACTTAGATCTGTAATCTTCCGGCATATATTTCTTCTTTAGTGCTTCCCACAATCTGTAGCCGGCACCACTTCTTCCGCTTTGGATGATGCTGGATTTGATCATGGCCAGGTTAGAATTTTCTGCCACCGAAGGTATCTTTTCAACAACCTTTACAACAAATACTCCGGTTGTTCCTTCAATAGGTGCAGAGGTTTTACCTGCCTCCATGCCAAAAGCTTTACCCACCACTTTGGGTTCAGAAACCTGAATGCTCTCAATGAAACTACCCGCAAAGCTTACGGTAGCCGTATCTACGGTGGTGCCGTACTCTGCTGCCAGTTGGTTCAAATCCGTAGATTTGATTTTGGTTTTCAGTATTTCTGCCTTTTTCCAGTTTTTAACCTGTAATTCAAGGGCAGCTTTGGCTTCTGCTACAGACCACAAACCGGGTTCATTAACCGTGTTTACGCCTGCAATGACAAAGTTCTTGGTATAAAAATTCACCTCATCCTGGAAGTTATACATCACAGGAGACATGTCGTTTGCATCGTTGTCAAATGCCCATTTGATGATGGATCGGGCAGTTTCACCGCCCGGGAAACCCGGAATGGTGAAGTCATTTGCCTTCAGCGGCCTTGTTGTTTGAATTTCAATTTCTTTATTGGTTTCTGCTGCTTTTTTCAAATCTTCAACGGTCTTTACCTTTGACAGAATAGCAGTCACTTTGTCGTATATGGCGTCTTGCGTTTCCTGGGCAGGTACAATGGCTGCCGGTATCAGCGCGATCTTATACTTTGGATTTTTGTATTCGTATTTCTGATCCATAATTTCAATCAGGTGAACGCCAAACTGAGTGGTTACAGAGTAATAATTTCCTTTAGAACCGGTGATGAAACAAACATCATCGAAAGGCTTAACCATTGTGCCTTGCGCAAAAGTACCCAGGTCACCACCTTTCAAAGCAGAACCGGTATCTTCACTGTTTTTGATGGCCAATGAATCGAACCTTGCTGCACCTGAAGTCAAAAGTGCTTTCAATGAATCAATGGTTTTTTGAGCCTTGGCAACTCCTGCCGCATCTGCCGCTCTTCTGAGAATGTGACGAGCTTTTACGGAATCAGGAAGTACTCTCCTATCTACCAATTTTGCCAAAACATAGTTGGTACCTTCTTTGAATGGGCCAACAACGCTACCCACACTCATCACAGGTAAGCTGTCTTTTAAGGTACCTGTAAGATCCTCTACTTTTCCATAAGAAGGTGATACTCCGCCTCCATTGGATGCTGCAAAAAGTGAGTCGTTGTTGGTAGAGACAAATTCAGCTTTCAAGCCGGCCAGGGTTTCTCTGATGCGACTTGAATCTGCAGCTGTAGGTGCCACCGGAAATTGAACGTAATTGATCGTCCTGGTTTCCTCGGTATTGGTGTACTTCAAAGGAGACTTGGCCATAAAATTTTTGTAATCCTCATCCGTCAGCTTCAGCTCGGTATCAGGTACTTTGTCGTAAGTTACACGAACAAATTCCATGGTCAACTTATCGTTGTTGAGCTGGTTCACAACTTCTGCCTGCCACTTGGGAACAATCATGGCCTTCATGACCAGGTTGTTGATTTTATCCTGCAAAGCAGTTTTGATAATTTGTTTTTCCTGCTCGGCCCAGAAACTTCTGAATTCCGGAGCCATTTCCTTGCCTGTTTCAAGGGTTTGTTTTATTTGCAACAAAGTCTGGCGGTTTACCTGACCTGTATTGGGGTCTCTGAAGTTGTTTTGGATAACAGAACTGAGGTTATTGCCAAACTGCAACTCCTTTAGTTCATCAACGCTGACACCCAATCCGAGTTCTTCGGCTTGTTTTTCAACCAACACTTTTTCTACCAGATAGCTCCAAAGCATCTGCCTTCTTCCATATACGTCAGTGCTTCCGCTGTATAAAGCGCGCTCGGTCCTTTCAAATTCCTTGTAATCAATTTTTTGACCTGCAACTTCTCCCACAGCTGTCTGGTTGAGAAGGCTGCCTCCACCTTTTCTTGAACCCATCACGTCCATCAGAATGAAGGAGGCCAGTGCCATTGCCAAAAGGATGAGCACTATCCAAAAGTTTTTCCTGATTTTTCCAATCAATGCCATTTCAGTACTGTTATTTACTTTAGTATCAAATAATAATACCCCATCCCCGGATTCACCTCAGGATGTGGGTTGCTTTTAAAAAAGTCAGGCAAAGGTAAGTTTTTATTGACGAATGTCATAGACACCGCTTTCTAAATTTTTCGTTTAAATACGCTGAAAATCAATGATTATACTTGGATAATTCCCAGGGGCTTATATATTTTAAAATGCTTAATGATCGCCTGGGATTAAAATGAAGAGCTGTATTAAATAAACAACAATAATTTACTCTAATAATATTTTACAGAATAATAAATTGTAAATTCTAAAACAACAACATTTAATTTCAAATTAAGGTAACTTGTAATCATTTTGCCAATAAATCGACTTCCTGCTCAGAATGTTATTTTAACCAAATTGATTTTCCCATTCTTTTCGCTGGGCACCACAAAGGATGTGGCAGAAGTCTGCAGTGCTTCCTGAAAACGAAGTTTTAAATTTTTATATTCTGTACTCAATAGACTGCTTCTTCTGTAGTTGCCGAGTGGATCAATCACGTATTCGCTGACGGTATTGTTGTTTTTTATTTCATCATTGAAAATGAAATGAATTTGGGAGGGTGCCTTCAGGGTGAAAAAGGAAGAGTAAATACCTTCATCGTCCTGGCTGAATTGTTTTTTGAATAACACCTTCCTCCAAAACAAATTGCCATCGGGTTGTAGGGAAAACAGGATCAGATCTTCGCTGTAGTAGTCCACATACCCCCGGCTTGCGGCCATGGCTCTGTCAAAATTGGAAATGCCTGCATTCCTGCGGGCATATTCTCTCTGAAGTTCTGCCACTATCACCACACCGCCGTCTTTTCGATGAATAAGGGTTTTGGTAAAGAAATCATTCAAAACGTTTTTTTTATTTTTTTTCTCCACACCATTGAGGTCAACCAGGATATTGTCATCGAATAAAAACTGCTGTACATCTCGCATCTGAGGGTTTCGCAATTCATTGAAGGAGTCAGAAAAGAACAGGTAACCTTCTGTTTCATTGACATCTTTGGTCCCGTACAAACCCACAATGGATACCGCACTGTTGAGGTTGTCAACACCCAACTTTACCCCACTATTGACTGTATTGATACAAACCAGGTCGTGCTGATAGGCATTCACATCCTCCACCATAATCAAACGCATCATGTGTTTTTCCTTGTCCCACGACTCGTTGTTTTTCTCAAAAAGAAAAAAAACCTGGCCTGTATTGGCGATGGTCGCTTCCTGAAAGTGCTCGTACAGCCTGTATTCTGACACCTCCATATCAACAGCGGCTTTCACCGCCATTTGCCGGGTATCGATGATAATCACAAATAACTTTGACTTGTCTATGGCAAACAATGCCAGGTGCGATTTGTCTTCAGAAATAACGGTTCTCAGTTCTCCGGGAGAAAAAAGAAAGGGCCCCCTGATCAGTTCCAATGTGTCCTGGATGTTCACCCGCCTGTCGCACCTCACCATCCGGGCAACATAATCCACTCCATCCCGGTAAGCATATATAATCTGGACAAAGCTATCGATCGTATGTATATTTTCGATCATAGGTTTTTTCTCATCCAGCACCAACTCTACAGATCTTTTGTATTCCAGGTTGGCATCGAACAAGTCGAAATAAAACTCAAAGCCCTTGTCCCTGAAAAAGAGGATTTCGTCCTTTACGTTTAAGATATCATAGGCAAAATCATTCCTTACATTGATGTCTCTGGAAATGTTGACTTGCTGACAAAGCGCACCGACAACCATGATCGCCTGCATCCATATGGTCAAACCTATATTTCTCCAATTTTTATTCTCTCGCATTTAAAAATTCAGATATATGCTATTGAATATAAAATATCCCGTTGTTGGATTATTGACTTCAAATCTAATCAACAGCAGCGGAATAACAAAAGATTTGAAAAATCCCTCATCATTAAAGAGGCTGCTTTGTCGGCGTCCTGTCAGACAGAAGTAAAGCTTCCTGCAGCTAAAAAACCCTACAGATTGGATTTACGGCCAACTGAGCAGCCGAATTGCCCATAAATAGGGCATAAATAGAATAACTTATTGGATATTTCCGTTATTTTTGCGTTCCAAATTTATGACATCCATGATGAAAAAGTTGCTCTTAGCACTTGTGTTTGGCTTTCCGGTACTCGCAGCAAATGCACAGTCCGATGATGCCGTTTTGATGAAAGTAGACAACCGCCCTATCACCGTAGGTGAGTTTAAGTACATCTATGAAAAAAACAACGGTAAAGAAGCTACCTATACAGAAAAAAGTATTCGGGAATACCTGGAACTTTATTCCCGGTTTAAGTTGAAAGTGGCCAGGGCCCGCGAGTTGAAGCTGGATACCATTCAGTCGCTCAACGATGAACTCAATGGATATAAAAGACAGCTGGCAAACTCCTATCTGACCGACCGCGAAATCATGGATCACCTGCTCAAACAATTGCAGGAAAGGCAAAAAGAGGACGTTCAATTCAGCCACATTCTGGTCAGTGCTCCTGAAAAATCTACCGACTCTGTTAAAGTTGCCGCTTTGGCCAAGGCAGAAAAGATTAAAAAAGAGATCGACATGGGCAAATCCTTTGAAGCCGCAGCCAAAGAATATTCCGACGATAAAGGCACCGGCATCAATGGGGGTGATTTGGGCTTCTTTACGGCCATGTTGCCCGAAGGATTTTACGATGTTGAAAACGCTTTGTACACACTGCCGAATGGAAAAGTATCTGCGCCTATCAAATCCAAGATTGGCTATCATCTCATTAAAGTAGTGGGCAAAAGACCGGCGCGGGGAACCATCAGCGTAGCCCACATTCTGATTAAAAACAACAACAAAAGCGAAGAACCCAAAACCAAAATTGAAGAGGCATACAACCAACTCTTGGGGGGTGCAGATTTTGCAAAAGTAGCTGCCCAATATTCAGAAGACAAACAAACAGCTCAAAACGGAGGATACTTGCCTACCTTTGGCATCAATACATATGATACAGCATTTGAAGATGCCGCTTTTGCCCTTCAGAATGACGGCGATATCAGCAAGCCCATTCAAACCAAAACCGGGTGGCACATCATCAAACGCATCAAAAAAATGGATGCAGACATGGATTATGCCGCATTCAAAAAAATGTATGAGCCCAGGATTAAAAAAGACGAGCGGTTTACAATTGCCAAAAAACGATTGGTAGCAGACATTAAAAACGCTTCGGGATTCAAAGAAAACGAAGATGTGTTCAACCGCTTTACAGCCGGTTTGAATGAAGAGTTTCTGAGCTTTAAATGGACACCTGATCTCACCACCGAAATCATGAAAGAAAATCTCATGAGTTTTGGCGGTGATACACAATATACCGTAGGAGAATTTGCTTCCTTTTGCAAGAAGAACACCAAATCGAGACTTAAATACGATAAAAATGCCACTGCGGTGAAGGAGGTTGCACGAGCACTGTTACTCGAATTCAGTGAAGAAAAAGCCATCGACTACGAACAAAAATTATTGGAAGTAAAATATCCCGATTTCAAAGCACTGATGAGGGAATACGAAGAAGGTATCCTTTTGTTTGAAGCCACCAAAAGAGCTGTATGGGATCGCGCCAATCAGGACTCAACGGGCCTGGCAGCGTACCATCAGAAGTACCAGGACAACTATAAAACAGAAGAAAAAGCAGCCTTGTTGACCTATACCGTAAAAACCACAGAGATGGATGAAGCGGAAAAAGTAGCCAAATTCGCAGCCAAAAAGAATGCAGATGAAGTGATGAAAAAATTCAACAAAAAGACCCAAATGGTGAGTTATGTTGAAGAAACACTTGAAAAACAAAATCCGAAATTTGCATCCATGACCTGGCAAAAAGATTTCCAGACCACGGTAACCAAATCAGAGGATGGACAAGGCTTTGTATTCTCAAAAATATCACAAATTTTCCCTGTGAGAAACAAGACACTGAAAGAAGCAAGAGGTTATGTGGTTGCCGACTACCAGGATTACCTCGAAAAGGAATGGATCAAGGAGCTGGGGGCCTCTTACAAGGTAGAAATCATGAACGACGTTGTTAAAAAACTGGCCAAATAAAGACAGGCTTGAATAAATTTTGGATTATCGGTTGGGTATTGTTATGCTCATTGGGTTGTCGCAACCTGATGGGTGACGATCCGAATGCTGCAGAAAAAGGAAAGTTGCTGGCAGAAGTCGGCAACAAAAAACTTTATCAATCGGATATATCCAACCTGCTCCAATCCGGAAGTTCCGCTGAAGATTCTCTGCGCATTCTCAAAGGGCTGGTCAACAATTGGGTAAAAGACCAGCTCATGATCCTGGAAGCAGAAAAAAATCTTCCCAAAGACATCAATCTTGAAAAAATGATTGATGAATACCGGTCGTCACTTTTGCTCTACAATTACGAAAGCAAACTTGCCCTGGAGCTGCTGGATACTACGGTAACCATGGAAGAAAAAAAGCAGTACTACGACAACCATTCCGATGAATTTGTATTGCCGGAAGCCATTGCCAAATACCAGATGGTAAAGTTTCCGAAAGAAACCAGATCACTGGATGGTTTTTACAAAGATTGGAAAAAAGGAAACAAAGCCGCCATTGCTTCCTTTAGTGAAGGCCAGGCCAGCTACAGTGATCTGGACGACACTACCTGGAAAACCATCTCCCAACTGGAAACCCTTTTGCCAAAAAACTTTATCAGCAGAAGTTGGTACGGTGATAAAAAAGAAATGAGGAAAAAAGACAAGGAGGATGAATACTTTGTCAAAATTCTCACCTACGCTCCTGCCGGTAAGGTTCCGCCATTTGAATATATTGAAGCTAAAATCGAAAAAGTTTTATTGAATGAAAGAAAGATCAAATTGCTGAAACAAAAAAAACAACAGCTTTTTGACAAAGAGTTTGGCAGTTCAAAAGTCAAACTCTATCTGGATGAAAACAATTAATATTTAATTAGCATTGAAAGCCATGTACAATTTGAATTTGGAGTCGTTAATAAAAGAATCCAATAATTGAACTGCGCAAATATAATGCCCACAACAAAGCAAGCATGCAAATGAAGTCATATACCCTGTTGTTATTTATTTTACTGGCTTTCGGATCCCTCTCAGGCCAAAGTTATCTGATCGATAAAGTGGTTGCCCGTGTAGGAGGGGAAAACATACTCCTGTCAGAGGTGGAAGACGAGTACGCCTATATGGTGGCTTCCAAGGCAAAAATCAGCGCCAACGCAAAGTGCGAAATCCTAAAAAACCTGATAGCACAAAAACTGATTGTTTACCAGGCCAAACTCGACAGCGTTGAGGTCACAGAAGAAGATGTAGAGAGTCAGTTGAGTTTCAGGTTTGAGTCCATCCTGAGGCAAATGAATGGAGACGAAGCTTTTTTTGAAGATTATTATGGAGCTACGGTCAATGAAATGAAAGAACGTTTCAGAGAAGACCAGCGCCAAAAGTTGCTGGCTGAAAAAATGCAGGCCAAGTTGATTGATAACGTTTCGATTACTCCGGCAGAAGTGACTGCTTTTTACAATGGAATACCTAAAGATAGCCTTCCCTATCTTAGTTCTGAAGTAGAATTGGGGGAAATCGTGCTCCAACCACAGGTCAATGATGTGGAAAAAAAGAAAGCCATGGACCTGGCTGCCGAATTAAAAGACAGGATTACAAAAGGCGAAGATTTTGGTGCATTGGCAGGTAAATACTCAGAAGACCCGGAGTCTGCAAAAAGAGGAGGGGACCTTGGCTTTGCCAAAAGGGGTATCTATGTACCCGAATTTGAAGCAGCGGTTTTCACGCTTCAGCCCGGTGAAATTTCGGATGTGGTGGAAACAGAATTTGGTTTTCACATCATTCAGTTGATGGAAAGAAAAGGCAACAGCGTACGGGCGAAACACATTCTGATAACCCCAGACATTACACAGGCAGACAGGGATCTGGCCAAAAAAATGCTGGATTCTATCAAAGTTCAGATAGAAATAGACTCCATGACCTTTGAGCAGGCAGTAAAAAAGCACTCTCTCAAGAGCATGCCCAGTTATTCGAACAACGGTAAAATGAAGAACCCCAACACGGGAAACAATTATTTCGAAACCAAAGATCTCGATCCGGAAACCTATTTTGCCATCGATAAACTCAACATAGGTGACCTGAGCAAAGTAGTTGAATTCAAAGACCTCAAAGGAGAAAAGATGTACAGATTGCTCAAATTGTACTCCAAATCAAAGCCTCACCAGGCAAATCTCAAGCAGGATTACGACAAAATCTCCTACTACGCCAAAGAGAGCAAAAAGGCCCAATACTTCAATACATGGATTGAAGACAAGATGAAAAAAGCCTATATCGATGTCGATGTGCTTTACATGGATTGTCCGAATCTTGCCCAATGGATCAGGATTCGCGAATAGACTGGATGGTCTGAGCATCTTTTTTTTCAGATTTCTACGCAAATAGAGCCCTAACTGAAGGATTTGGCAAGAAATATGCATTAAGGGTATCAAATGGTTCAGGACAACAAAGAAGAACAAACTCCGGCACCGGTCAAATATGAAATTTGGCAGCCTTTTTTAATAGCCATTGCCATGTCTATAGGTATCCTTGTTGGATACAAAATGAACGATAAAACCGAGCGACTGGTTAAAAAAGTAGATGCTGACTTTGTTAGCCTTGGTCGGGTAGAAGAAGTCATCCGATTCATAGAGTCCAGATACGTAGATACCATCCCATCCGATTCGTTGATGGAAGAGGCAGTAAAAGCTGTAGTTCAACACCTGGATCCACACAGCATGTACCTGAGTCCAGCTGAATTGAGAGAAGTCAATGAAACGATGGACGGAAGTTTTAAAGGCATTGGCATCGAAAGTTATTACATCCAGGACACGGTAGTTGTATTAAAAGTAGTCAAAGGTTCACCTGCCGATAAAGCAGGTATCAAACAACTGGACCAGATCATTTCGGTGAATGACACATTAGTGGCAGGGACCAAAATGTCTTTTGAAGAAATCAGGCAACGACTCAGGTCGGCCACCGGAAGTGTAAAGCTGGAAATTAAGCGAAAAGGCACACCACAGGGCTTGCTTAAAAATGTAAAACTCGATCAGATTGCCATACACTCTGCTGATGTAGCGTACAAGATTGACGATTCTACCGCTTACATTCAGATCACCCAATTCAGCAGCAATACCTATCAGGAATTCATGGAAAACCTGGAAAGACTGGTAGAAAAAGAAGGAGCCAAAAACCTGATACTGGACCTTAGGGGGAATCCCGGAGGCTATCTTCCACAAGCCACTAAAATCATCAATCAACTGATTCGGGAAAAAGAGAAACTCATTGTTTACACACAGGGAAGAAATGCGCAAAGGCAGGATTACCTTACCAATGGCAAGGCATTTTTCAATGTGGGTAAAATAGCCATATTGGTAGATGAATACTCAGCTTCGGGTTCCGAAGTGATAGCCGGCGCCATCCAGGACCATGATCGTGGCATCATCATTGGCAGGAGAACCTACGGCAAGGGTTTGGTACAGGAACAGTTCAATTTGTCGAATGGCGGGGCACTCAGACTCACAACAGCCAAATATTTCACACCGGCAGGACGGTCTATCCAAAAAGAAATTACAGATACAGAAAGTTATGAGGAAGAGGTTTACCGCAGATCGCCCTTCCAATCCAATACACGGGATGCACAAAGCAAGGCAAAACCCTATAAGACGCTCAAGTTGCACAGGACAGTTTACGGCGGCGGGGGCATAGATCCTGAAGTTTTTATCCCCGGCGACAGCGTTGAATACAACCAGGCGTTTCATGCCGTTCAAAATGAAGTTATGCCCTTTTTGTGTATGGAATTGCTGAAAGGAAGAATAAGCCTCTCCCAGGAACCCGATTGGAACAAATTGAACCAGGGTCTAATGCTTTTCATCCAAAAAGGTAAACCGGCATATCAACTTGCTGAGCCTATGAGAAAAAAGCTGGCAGCTTTGATGGTGCAAAACTGGCATTATATCAAAAGCAATGGAAATCCGGTAAGTCAGGCCATAGAGCAGGGCAAAGATGATGCTTTTATCAAATCAGCCTTGTCATATTTCAATGGCAAAATCCAATTAAAATAAACATTTAAAAACGGCTCAGCTTTTTTTCAGCATGGATGGGGACCTCTTTGTTGATTAAACTGAAAATCAAAATACCGTTGGCATCAGTTGGCAGTACAAATTGATTGCCTTTTGATAGCGACCATGAAAATACCCGTCTTCCCGAAAGATCAGTAACATGGATGCTGCATGTACTGCATTCCGGTCCGGCATAAAAACAAGTAGAGTCTGTACATTGAAACCAGCTTGGGGCAGCATCTTTGGCAACATCCTCTGTACTTGTTTGCTGGTCGAATAACCATTTCAGCACCACCGGAAATTTTTCAGCCCAATATGCTTCGTTGTGTCCTTTGCCCGGGTCAGCATCTGCCCGCAATTGAGCGGGATCAAAACCCAAAAGGAGTAAAGAGTCTCTCATTTTCAGCATATCCCCTACCTGGTTACCCCCTTCTGCTGTTCCTGCTGTAAGATATACCCTGCTTTTGTAATCTTTTAAAGGCAGTTGAGAAAGCCAGTTGTACACTTGGGGGGAAAACCAAAATGAAGAAGAAAACGCTCCGATTTTGGAAAAGATATCCGGCCTTTTAAATCCTGCATAAAAACTAAACAAGCCACCCATGCTACTGCCGGCAATAGCTGTGTGGCTTGATTCGGTCAGCGTACGGTATTTGCCGTCTATCCAGGGTTTGAGTTCATCTGTGATAAACTGCAGGAACAAATCTCCCTCTCCCCCTCCGTATTGGGCATTGACCCATGGACTGTATTCATCGATTCTGTGGCTTTCTCCATTGGCAATGCCTACTACTATCCATTCTCTTTTCTCATCAAGTGACAACTTGTCGAGGGTTTCATCTACCCGCCATTCTCCTGAAAAGGCCAGGGCTGCATCAAATAAATTCTGTCCATCCAACATATAAATTACGGGATATCGCATGTCAGGATGGGACTGATAAGAAGGAGGAAGGTAAACCCAAATACGTCGGTTTCTATTGAGTGTCTTTATGGGAAATTGACCATCTGCCAAAACTACCCCTGAAGATGCTGTGGAGCTTGCACCTCCTTTCCATGATGCCACTGTAAGGGAAAGCGTTGTTGGCGTGCCGTTGTAGGTAAATTTTCGATTGGCAATATCTCCACCTGAGGCATTGCCTTCAACTGTGGCCCAACTGCCGCGGGTAAACTTAAACTCAAGATTGCCGGCAGCAGGGTTGATGGTAATACTGTACTTTCCGGAAACATCGCGTTTCAATTCATAATTCGAAAGACCGGGATTCCAGCCATTGAAATTGCCTGCCAAAAATATAGCAGGATCCGCAGGTTGAGCCGGAATGGCGTCAAGGCGAATGGTGAGCTGACCTTGCAAAGAATCAACAGAAACCGCCAGGCATAACCACAAGAATATAAATAGCTTCTTCATTTTACAATCATTCTGTTATTACTTGGTAAGGAATGGATTAAATCTTCTTTCATCACCGATAAGGGTTGGGATGCCATGGCCGGGATAGACCGCTACATCATCCGGCAACACCAGCAACCGGGTTTCTATACTTTCAATGAGGGTGTCATAATCTCCACCCGGCAGATCGGTGCGACCTATGCTTCGGTGAAAGAGCACATCACCGGCAATGAGCATTTTTCCTTCCTTCCAGTATAAACAAATACTGGCCGGTGAGTGTCCGGGGCAAAACAAAACATCCAGCACATGTTGTCCCAGTATGATCTGGTCGCCCTCCTCTAAAAACGAAGCGATGGGGGGAGAAGGTATATAGGGTATGCCATACATTTGGGCTACCCGTTCACAAGATTGCAAAACCGGAATCTCTCCCCTGTGAGCTTCCGGATAAACGCCAAATTGGCTTTGCACCCAGGCATTACCCAATACGTGGTCGATGTGACAATGCGTATTGATCAGGCGGGTCATCTTCAGCTTTTGGTCCGTGATGAAAGCCAACAATTCTCCGTTTTCAGCGGTGCCATTGTTTCCCGGGTCAATGATGATACAATCCCCTTCATGTTCATCATAAAGGATGTAAGTATTTTCTTCAAAGTCGTTGAATACAAAAGAATGTAATTTCATATACTATATTAGTTGAACAAAAGTGAGGGCGGTGAATCGGGCAGTAACCGAAAGGATTTTCGATGGATAGCACAGGGGCCCCAAGCTTCAATGGCCTTCCGATGGGCTGCCGTCGGATAGCCCTTGTGTATTTTAAAACCATAGTTTGGATACAGTTCATCCATTGTGTCCATCCAGGCATCGCGATAAGTTTTGGCAAGGATAGAAGCAGCTGCAATAGACATGTATTTTCCATCTCCTTTGATGATGCAGTGATGGCTTATATCCTTATAGGGATAAAATCGATTACCGTCAATGAGCAGTCGATCCGGTAAAACAGAAAGCTGTGTTATGGCATCGTGCATGGCCAATATCGAACAGCGCAGGATGTTGTGTTGATCTATTTCTTCGTTGGTTTTCATGGCCACACCAAAAGAAACCGCTTCGCTTTCAATGACATGCCTCAGTTCTACTCTTTGTTTGTGGCTGAGTTTTTTTGAGTCGTTGAGCAACGTATGGGAAAAACCGCCGGGTAGCACAACCGCTGCCGCAAAGACGGGTCCTGCCAGACAGCCCCGTCCGGCTTCATCACAACCGGCTTCGATACCCAATGAATGAAAATTAGATAACAACATGACCGGTACAAATGTAAGCAGGGTGTAACAAATTATAAGTTCTCATTTGGGGTTAATTTGAGGGGTAAACGCTGCTAAAAGCCATGATAAGCTGACAAAGTTTTCTGAAAATTTTGTTAAATTAATATTAAATGAAAAAATATTGATGTTGATTTTCAGCATTTTAGGTAATTTTATATTTAGATTGATTCTTTTTGTTTAATAATTTGTTGATTTTAATTAAACAGTTTATTATCTTTGTTACACGAAAATAAAACAAAATGTCTACGATTGAATTTTATGGTCAACTGAACCAATTAAACGCTTCGCTGCATTCGTTTGCCTACAATTTAACCAAGAGCCAGGAGGAGGCAAAAGACCTTTATCAGGAGACTGCTTACAGGGCTCTGACCAATAAAGACAAGTTTACCCCGGGTACCAATTTTAAGGCCTGGTTGTTTACGATCATGAAGAACATCTTCATCAACAACTACAGGAAGAAGGTAAAATCAGCTACCATTGTTGACACCACAGACAACTTATATTACATCAACAGCGGCAATGTGTCTTTGGAAAATGAGGGTTCCAGAAATTTATTTATGGAAGAACTTCAAGGCATTATCAATCAATTGGAAGATTCCATAAGAATACCTTTTGAAATGCACTATGATGGCTTCAAATACCAGGAAATTGCTGACGAGCTCAACTTACCGCTGGGAACTGTTAAGAGCAGGATCTTCTTTGCCAGAAAAGAATTGAAAGAGCAAATGCGCGTGATGTATGGCGATACTTTTGCCATGAGAGAAAAGGTATCTGCCTGATACATTAAATCAAAAGAACTACAAAACAAAAAGTGTTGCATTCCATGGATGCAGCACTTTTTTTTGCCTGCAGTTTATGCTTATAAATTGACGGTGAATAAAAAAAGAAAGGCCCCGAAAAATCGGAGCCTCCTTCACTTTAATCCATAAAGCATCGCTGCAAAATAGAATTTTATAATTCTTTATTTTTTTGCTACCTGAACCAAAACGGACACTTCATCTCTCAACACTTCCACAAAGCCTTTTTCGACGGCAATTTCCGACTTTTGTCCGGCAGCATCCACGATTCTCACTACTCCACTGGATAGAGAAGAAACAATGGGTGCGTGTCCTTTGAGAATTTCAAATTGTCCTTTTGTACCGGGAACTTTCACAGAGTTTACTTCTCCACAAAAAAGTTCTTTCTCCGGTGTCAATACGATAAGGTTCATAATTTGATATTATTCAATTCAACAATTAAGCTTCTGCAAGCATTTTTTCTCCGGCCTTGATTACATCATCGATGGTACCTTTGAGGTTGAAGGCAGCTTCCGGATAACGGTCGCATTCTCCATTCATGATCATGTTGAAGCCTTTGATGGTTTCCTCGATGGGCACCAGTACGCCCGGGATACCGGTGAACTGCTCCGCAACGTGGAATGGCTGTGAAAGGAAACGCTGTACCCTTCTAGCTCTGTGTACCACCATTTTGTCTTCTTCAGACAATTCTTCCATACCGAGAATCGCAATGATATCCTGCAATTCGTTGTAGCGCTGAAGAATATTTTTTACAGCTTGTGCCGTGTTGTAGTGCTCCTCACCAATAACAGCCGGGTCAAGGATCCTGGAAGTTGAATCCAGTGGATCCACTGCCGGATAAATACCCAAAGCTGCAATCTTACGACTCAATACCGTAGTGGCATCAAGGTGGGCGAAAGTGGTTGCAGGAGCAGGGTCAGTAAGGTCATCCGCAGGTACATAAACCGCCTGTACAGATGTAATAGATCCTCTTTTGGTAGAGGTAATTCTTTCCTGCATCAAACCCATCTCGGTTGCCAAAGTTGGCTGGTAACCTACGGCTGAAGGCATCCTTCCCAAAAGGGCAGAAACCTCAGAACCTGCCTGGGTGAAACGGAAGATGTTGTCGATAAAGAAAAGGATATCCCTTCCTCCATTGGGATCGCTCATATCTCCGTCCCTGTAATATTCTGCAATGGTCAAACCGGAAAGGGCCACCCTTGCTCTCGCTCCCGGTGGTTCATTCATCTGACCAAAAACAAAGGTCGCTTTTGATTTTTTAAGGTCTTCTTCGCTAACCGCTGAAAGATCCCAGCCGCCATCATGAAGTGAGTGAAGAAACTTTTCACCGTAGTTGATGATACCCGCTTCCAACATTTCACGCATCAGGTCATTTCCTTCACGGGTACGCTCACCCACACCGGCAAATACCGAAATTCCGTCGTATCCTTTGGCAATGTTGTTGATCAACTCCTGAATAAGTACGGTCTTACCTACACCGGCTCCACCAAACAAACCAATTTTACCACCTTTGGCATAGGGTTCGATAAGGTCGATAACCTTGATACCTGTGTACAGGATCTCCGTTTCAGTAGACAAGTCCTCATACCTGGGAGGCTTGGAGTGAATAGGACGGCTCTGTGCTTTGGAAACAGGTTTGATACCATCGATGGCCTCACCGACCACGTTGAATAATCTTCCTTTGATGGCATCACCCACCGGCATAGAAATTGGAGCACCCAAATCAGTTACTTCCATTCCCCTTACCAAACCATCGGTAGAGTCCATGGCAACGGCTCTTACTGAATCTTCTCCCAGGTGCTGCTGCACTTCAAGAATCAATTCTTCTCCGCCTGGTCTTTTAATGCTCAATGCATTGTAAATTTCCGGTAACTTGGAACCTTCGCCTGCAAAACTTACGTCTACAACCGGTCCGATAACTGTCTTCAAATGACCTATATTAGCCATAATGATTGGTGGTTTTGTGATTAGAGTGGTTATTTTAGAACTTACTTCGTTTGCCGACAAAAGCCGACCTACTAAGGTGCCGCAAAGATAGTTGATATTGTTTAATTTATCGAAAATTTTGAGCAGGAAATATCATATAAAAAGACAAATTAAATTCCGGTTCCTTCCATATTTTATTTTGAATAAATCAAAAATAAAATACTTTATTTCAAAATAAGACATAAATCAAAGCGGATATGGTATAAAATTTTAGAGGGATGTGGCTTTGATATGGTTAATTGTTCTCTTTTTTCACCCTTCACCCCAGTCATGGATGGTCGGATTTCGAGGCAGAATTGGAACCTATAAAAGCCAAACCGAGATCCCTGATCTGATGGTATAAGCATAAAAGTGCAATGCACAGTGCTATGGATGTATGGATCATCAGTCTGATTCCCACATGCCACTCTTCGGAAAAGTTACGCAATACCATAACCGAGGCAAACATCGCCAGACATGCAAATAATATGCGCGACAATGGTTTCATTAATGCAAGACTGTTTATGCGCAGTAAGCGTACGATCATCCATTGGAAGGGTAAAACAAAAGCAAATGCGGACGCAGAAAAATACAATGCAATGATTTCAATGCTGCATTTTTGATAGATGGCCCAAATCAACATAGCTACAGAAATGGATCGGCTGACCAGAGAAAACCAAAACAAGTGGTTCACTTTTCTTTTGATGTAAAATATAGGATTGGCCAATGCAAAACTGCCTTGAGCAAGGGCCATAAGGGTCATTATGATAAAAAGGGGGGCGAGTCCCTGCCATTCGGATCTGAAAAAAAGCGTTATGGCGTCTTCTGCCACCAGGGGAACAAGGGTGAGCAATGGCAAAGCCAAAGTGGCTGCAGATATCAGTAATTTTTGATAGGCAGCAGCCAGCTGTTGGTCGTCCAAATCAGCGGAGACAAACACCGGCAAAATCACCTTTGACAACGATGCCCCCACCTGTTGAACGGGAAAAACAAGGAGGCGAAATGCACGGTCATACATTCCCAAATTGACAGCCGGAGCATATCTCGACAGTAAAAATGTATCTGCGTTTTTGAAGAAGAACTGGATCAGCTGATCTCCCAAATTGGCCGAAGCAAAAGGCAGGTTGCTTTTGATGTGTTGCAGAGAAAATGAAAAATGAGGTTTTACCTTGCATACGAGTAACGACAAAATAGAAAGAAGGGCTGCATAGACCAGTGTTTTAGCAAGCAATGCATATAAACCCACGCCTCTAAAGGCCAACCACACGGACAATAAACCAGATATCAGATTGGCCCAAAATTCAATCCAAAACAAATTTTCAAACAACAATTGTTTTCTGAAGATGAGATCAAAACCGGCGTGTGCTGATCCCATGATAATACCCAAACCCAGCCACATCTGAATTTCTGCGGTTCCCATTTTCCCTGTCCATACCTGCATTTGGTCAGCAGTTAAAATCATAATTAAAGCGCTGCAAAACGCGAGGCCTATGATCAACCAGAATAAACTGGAGTAAAGCTTCTCATCCCATTGCTTTTGAACCATAAATACTTCTGAAAAGCCCAGGTCGTGAAAGGATCTGAAAAATGTAAAGACCATATAGGGAAAGGCAAATAGTCCAAATTCTGCTGGTGTGATCCAGTGCAATAAGATGAGATTAAAAAACAGGACCATCGCCTGGTTAATCAATTGGGACCCCACTGTCCATTGAAGTCCCATTTTAATCTTATGTCTTAATGCTGACAATGAAATTATGCCTTTGGTTTGGGCACAAATTACACAATTTTAAAGTGACTTGGTTAACGCTGCTTAAGACAGAAAAAGGAAGGTGAGCCAACTTCCCAAATAAGCGAGCCCCGTCATGAGAACAAACTGAATAGCGGGCCACTTCCACGAATTGGTTTCTTTTTTGGTAACCGCGAGCGTACTCATACATTGGAGCGCAAATGCATAAAATACCAACAGCGACATTGAAGTGGCAGTGCCATACATAGGCTGGTTGGTTCCCTGACGAAGTTCTGCTGCCATCCTGTCCCTGACAGAACTTTCTTCTGCATCACCTCCAATGCTGTAAATGGTGGCCATGGTACCCACAAAAACTTCACGGGCGGCAAATGAGGTGATGAGTGCAATGCCTATTTTCCAGTCAAAACCCAGCGGTTCGATCGCCGGTTCCATCCATTTTCCCAGGATACCGGCATAGGATGCCTCTAGCTTAGCCGACTGAATATTGACGGCTTTCTGATCTTCGCTTATATTATTGTAAGTGGATTTGCTTTCTTCCTGTGCGGCGGCTTTTTCTATGTTTTGTCCCGGTCCGTAGCTCGCCAAAAACCAAAGTCCCAGAGAAATAAAGACAATAACCTTTCCTGCATTGGTCACAAATGCCAACAGTTTGTCCCATACTTCCAGGGCTACATTGCTCCAAATGGGTTTTTTGTAGGAAGGCAATTCCAGCATCAAATAGGATCTTTCATCACTTTTGATCATCCATTTAAGCAAAAGGGCTACCAACAGTGAAGCGACGATTCCCATTATATACAATGCCATAAAGACCAGACCCTGCACATTAAATGGGCCATGCTGCAAATGTGCGGGAACCATGAGTGCAATCAATACCGTATAGACCGGGATTCTGGCTGAACACGGTATCAATGGGGCAACCATAATGGTAATCAATCTTTCTTTCCAGCTGCCTATGGTGCGTGTACTCATGATGGCAGGAATGGCACATGCACCGCTGGAAATCAGGGATACCATACTCCTTCCATTGAGTCCAAATTTTTGCATTACATGATCAAACATGTACACTACCCTGCTCATGTACCCGGATTCTTCCAGCAAGGCAAGGAAAAAAAAGAGGATTACAATCTGAGGTGCAAATACCAATACACCACTCAAGCCGGCCAATAAGCCATCTACCAATAAATCGGTCACCCATGAAGCAGGAAGCCATTGTCTTGTCTGACTACCCAAATAGGAAAATGCAGATTCAATCCATGACATCGGATACTCCGCCAACCAAAAAATAGACTGGAAGATTACAAACATCAGTCCGAAAAAAATCAGCGGTCCTGCTACTCTGTGGGTAAGCAGCCCATCCAATGAAACACTGAATTTTTGTTCCCTTGAATCGTTGGTCTCCATGACACCTTTTAAGGCCTCCTGGATAAAGGCAAACCGGCGCATGGTTTCCTGGATTTGGAGTCTAATGTTTTCAAAGCCAAGCTGCGCCATATTTTCATGCAACAATGATCTGCTTTTGGCTTCTATAAAATCCATCCACTCGTGATGGTGGGCTATCAGCTTATGGCGATAATTGTTGATTTCCTCCTTAAGTAAACCCGCTGTTTGAATGGCTGCTTGTGTTTCCAACTCAGAAAACGGATAGATCTGTTGGGTTCTTAAAAACCTTTGTACATCGCCCGACACAAAATTTCCTATTTCCTGTTTTAAATTGACCAAACCATCGCCGTTGCGTGCATTCATGCCAATTACAGGGACTCCCAAAAATTGATGAAGGGCATGGCTATCCAGTCGATGTCCGTTTTCCGCAAACACGTCCATCATATTGAGCACAACTATGGTAGGAATGCCAAGGTCGATGATCTGGGTAGCCAACAAAAGGTGCCTTTCCAGCTGGTTTACATCCGTAACATAAACCACCAAATCGGGATACGTATCGTTGTGCGGATTGCATAGTACCGAACATACCAGTTTTTCATCTTTTGAATTGGGAAACAGACTATAGGTACCGGGTAAATCGGTAATTTTAATTTCTTGTCCGGAAACCGAAAAAGTACCTGTTTTTTTTTCAACGGTAACGCCGGGGAAATTAGCTGTCTTTTGGCGCAGGCCGGTAAGTAAGTTGAAGATACTGGATTTTCCGGCATTGGGATTGCCGATCAGCGCTACCCGCATTGGTTTCATAGCAATTCTATTTCAACGGAAGCTGCCTCATTTTCTCTCATGGCAATCAAGTGATTTTGCATTTTGATGTACAAAGCCCCCCCAAAAGGAGCCTTTCTTACGAGTTCTACCCTGGCGTTGGGCAATAATCCCATCGTAAGTAGTTTACATGTAGCATCAAAATCAGCGAATTGGCGGATGAGTGCATTTTGACCAACCTTGAGATCCAAAATTGTTGTTTTCACAAATGCTTATTTAGACTAATTTTAAACAAAGATAGCGTAATTTTGATTTTAACAAACGCGGAACTCATGATTATTATCAATAATTGAGGTGTTTTGCGTCTCTTTTTATTTGAAAACTAACTGCGCGCGTATATGATGAACTACCTGCATTTTATAATAAATTGAACACAAGCGTTTTATTAAAAATGTGGCTTTATTACATTCCATATCGGTAACAATTACATCTAATAGAAAAATGAAGTCATTTTGGCCAACGATCTTCTTGCTATTGCTACTTGGAAAAGCCGGCACACAAAATCCAATTAACTGGGACAGCTTATTCAATGCAGGCGCTTACGCTACCATCCTTGAACAAACGGGACTCCTTTTAGCATCAGACAGCAACAATACAGAAATAAAGAGTATAGTTGCCAGGGCTGCCTTTTCCGGCAACCGGTATTCACTGGCCAAAAAATATGCAACAATGCTGGAGGCGCAGGGAATTGATACCACCAAACAGCGGCAAATACTCATGAAAATTTACGAAGCAGAACAAAATTATCCGCTTGCCGTAAAATATGGTCAAAAACTCCGAAACACTTTCCCTGATCAAGGCTACTACCCCCGAAAGCTGGCTGAATATCATCTGGCAAGTGGTTATGCAACAGAAGCGCTGAATTTGTACCGGGCTGCCTATCAGACAGAAAGTGAAGACCTGGCCAACGTGATCGCTTATGCTGATCAGTTGAGCAGACAGAGTTTGCATCAACTTGCCGATAGCATTGTGACTCTAGCTTTACAATTTGAAGCCGAAAATCTACAGCTTCATGGCATGGCAGCCAAAATAAAAATGGCCTTGAAGCAATACAATGAAGCACTCCGTCATTTTAAAATTATCGAAGCCCAAAGCGTACTGAATCCCTGGCAATATAAAAATGCAGGCTATGCCTATTTTATGGTTGATTCTCTGCAAAAAGCAAGAATCTATCTTGAACGTTCGTTGCAAAATGAATCATCACCGGAATTGAACTTTTATTACCTGGCGCTCGTACATACCAGTCTATTCAATCCTGAGGAAGCAAAGGGCTATTTCAACAAAGCCATTGAGGCAGGGATCTCAGGACATATAAAAACCTATCTTCACCATTTGGCAGGCTTTGACGCCAGAGAAGAACAGTATGCTGATGCCATGGAAAAACTGGAATTGTCATACCGCCTCTTCCACGATGCCGAGAGTCTTTTTTACCTGGGTGCCTATGCAGAGTCGAGGTATAAAAACAAACATAAAGCCATCGCTTATTATGAAAAGTACCTGAAAGCATGTGAAGATTTGCAATGTGCACAGGAAGATGTAGCAAAAAAAAGATTAGAAGTTTTGAAAGAATATGAATTTATGAAATCCAAAAGCCAATAAGCATGTCTGATCAATTGTTTCAAATAGCACTGGTTGTTAAAGACTACGATGAAGCTATATATTTCTATACCCAAATCCTGGATTTTGAATTATTGGAAGACACCGCAATGTCTGAAACCAAGAGATGGGTGGTGGTGTGTCCCAAAGGACAAAAAGGGTGCAAACTATTACTGGCTAAAGCAACCACAGAAGAACAACTGAGCCGGGTTGGCAATCAGACCGGTGGCAGGGTTTTTCTTTTTATGCATACAGATCGGTTGGATGCTATATACCAAAACCTCATTCATCACAAGGTGAGTATCATCAGGGAACCTTCCGTTGAGTCATATGGCCGTGTCTTTGTATTCGCAGACCTTTATGGTAATCTGTGGGATGTAATTGAGCCTATTTGATCAATTGGAGGTTGGAAGCCACATTGAGCAGTTCTCCCCTTTCCACAATCAGCGTTGCATCTGAATAAATGGTCTGAGCAACATCGAGATCACAACTGGCACCATTCCTGGGTTTGATGACCACTATGGCATTGTGCAAAATGGCCGGTGGCACTGTGCCTCCTGCCCAATTGGCGGCATTGGACCAAGAACCACTGCCGGTAAAAACATAAACCGTATTGACTACTCCATCGGAGGTGACTCTGTAAACAGCTCCTGCGCCATTGCTGCAGGCCAACAATTCGCCGGCTTCATTTTCTCCAAAATCTGAAATGTTTAATGGACTGCTGATCGTCTGTGTGCTCACCACCCATGATGAAGTGCCGGTGTTGTAAATTATCTTGTAAAAGACACCCGAATAATAGTCTGCTGCTATATAATAACCCCGCATGTTTTCGTACTGATAACCCCTGTATACAGTACCCCCTACAACCGATGCTGCCGGGTTTTGGGTAACATAAGCGTGCACCGGAAAGGTATAAGTGCTACTGCCACATCCTGAACTGTTGAAGGTATTATTTCCTTCATAGCACCGCCATCCGAAGTTGGTGCCGGCAGCACCTGAAAAAGGGATCCGGTTTATTTCCTCAAAGGCATCCTGACCTACATCGCCAATCCAGATGTCTTTGTTCAGTCTGTCAAAACTCCATCTGAACGGATTCCTGAGACCAATGGCAAAAACTTCATTGCCAAAAGGATTGGTGGGTGGTATGGTATAAAAAGGAGCTGTACTGCCTGTGCTCACATTCAAACGCAGTAATTTGCCCAAAAGAGAAGTCGTATTTTGGCTGTTGTTGGAAGGGTCGCCCGATCCGCCTCCATCGCCGGTTGAAAGATACAGATAACCATCGTCACCAAAATGCATTTCACCCCCATTGTGGTTGCTGTTGGTTGGGTGAGAA
>CALJKQ010000149.1 GCA_937973565.1 uncultured Saprospiraceae bacterium
TGCTTCTGTCCATGAGAACAGGGTCAGAAATCTTTGGAAAACCGGAAAGCTAAAATGCCCTTGCAGTTTTGAAAAATATACGTCACCCGAAAAGCTGGGACCAGGTACCATTTTGCTATTGGATGTGGAACTGGATGAGGATCTTCAAGCTATGCGGCATGCTACCCGGGTCAATGCCGCCGTACTCGCTGTCCTTACCAATCCCGAAAGATTGAGGGCCTTGATCCGCGAAGATTTCAGTGCCATGCTATTGCCGGGCTTCAGCAAAGAAGAGGTATATCATGCATTGTGGAAAACCATCAGACATTGCGTTGAAAAACATGACCCCAAAAAATTTTCAACAGACCTAGAGGTCATTCGCAATTCCTATCGAAAAATTGACTCCCCTGAACACCCGAAACGCATGAAAAATTACAGTTTTTTATTGCCGGCGGCGGGGGAAGAAATACCCAGTGTATTACTTACCAAACACGAAGTGGGCTTACTTACTGCTTTGGCCAAAGGTAAGCTCTACAAAGAAATAGCCTGTGAATTCAACATCACCATTGGCACCGTAAAACAAAACCTACACCGCATCTACGACAAAATAAAAGTCGGCAACAAGGTGGAAGCCATCAACTTTTTACATGGTTATCAACTTGGCTAAGGTCTCAAATAAACTACAAAAGATGTGAAATCCTCGATCATTACAGCTACACTATATTTCTTTTTACTTTACAAATACTAATTCAAGTCGTATCTTGGGTTAAAATATTCGCATGTTATGTCCTATTCAGGTGGCCATCATTGAGGATTTGCCGGAAGTTGCAGCCGGACTCAAAGATTTGATTACACTCCAGCCGGATATGGATTGCCGGCATGTGTACACAAATGCAGAAGATGCCATCACCTTTCTGCCCATTCATCCGGTGGATATTGTCATTGTCGATATCGGTCTGCCCCGCCTAAATGGAATAGAAGCCATCCGTAAATTGTCTGCTGTTTGTCCCAAATCTGAGTATTGTATTTTTACCGTTTATGAAGAGGACGAAAAGATTTTCCAATCCATCAAAGCGGGTGCCAAAGGATACATCCTCAAGAGTTCCCCTCCCCAAAAAATGATGGACGCCATCCGCGAATTGCACCAGGGAGGCTCCCCCATGAGTCCCAGTATTGCACGTCGGGTCCTGGAGTCATTCCATCAACCCGCAACCCCCAGCCTGCCCATCTCCAGCCGGGAAATGGAATTACTGCAACTTCTCGCCAAAGGTTTGTTGTACAAGGAAATCGCCGATACCTTAGGCATTACCTCAGGAACCGTAAAACAACACATTCATAAGATCTATGAAAAACTTCAGGTTGGCAATAGAACGGAGGCAATCAATAAATTGAAACAAGGATAGACAGGTGTTATTGGCAAGGACTTTTAATAATTAAGTCACACGTATCAAATAGCGCTTGATCAATGCGCCTGCGGCTTAGGGCAATACGCTTCGCTTAGGGCAATACGCTTCGCTTAGGGCAATACGCTTCGCTCAGGTCAATACGCTTCGCTTAGTGCAATGTGCTTCGCTCAAGGCAATGCGCTTCGCTTAGGTCAATTCGCTCCGCTTAGGATGACTGAACGGCTTTGGCTTTGCCAAAAAAAATGATCGGCAGATCAATTTAACGAAGGCACCGAGCGCTTATTGCGAGGCGTTGAAAAGGGAATTTCGAAGCAATGCACTTCGCTTAGTCACAAGTCTAGTCTCAGTTGTCGAGTCTCGGTCCTCGCGTCTCGCGTCTCATACAACCGACAGACGACAACCAATAACACTCTCCATACCGTTAAAAATATCCTAAAACCGTTTGATGACAATCTGGAAAATCCATTTCCGGCAACAAAATCCTTATCTTTGATCTTTATCTTAGGTCAAAACTAACAGATGAGGTCATTGTGGATTGTAGGAGCCGTCATAGTGCTCATGGTATTAGCCAAAATTTTCTTATTCCCCGCTAAAGAAGAACAAAAATCAGGGCCCGGTGGACCGGGAGGTGGTAAAGGCAAAGGTCCTGCCATGCCTGTGGATATTTATCTTGCGAAAAAGCAGGAAAATACGCAGGAAATCTATGCCTCCGGCACCATGGTTGCCAATGAAGCCGTTGAACTCCGTCCTGAGATGTCAGGAAGAATCGTAAAACTCAACATTTCTGAAGGCAATCTTGTCCAAAAAGGCCAGTTGATCGCTAAAATCAATGATGCTGACATCATGGCAAGACTCAAAAAAATCAAGTATGAGGAGGAACTGGCAGCCCAGGTGGAAGCCCGACAGAAAAAACTGCTCAACATCAATGCCATTTCCAAAGAAGAGTATGACCTGGCGCTCAATAAAGTAAACACTTTGGGTGCCGACAGGGAAGCCCTGGAAGTAGCCCTGGCACAAACAGAAGTCAGAGCGCCATTTTCAGGCAGGATAGGTTTGAAATCCATCAGTGTGGGGGCTTACGTTACGCCTGCCACCACCATAGCAACCCTGGTGCAGACCAATCCCATCCGAATGGATTTTTCTGTGCCTGAAAAATATGTCGGCAACATTGCAAAAGGCAGCAAGGTTAGCTTTGGTCTCGATGGCAGCTCCCAAAAATACGAAGGTACCATCAGTGCCATCGACCCATCGATCGATGAAACCCTCAGGACGCTCAAAGTAAGAGCAACGGTAGCCAACAACAATGATAAATTCAGACCCGGCATGTTTGTCAAGGTCAATGTCCGACTGGGTTCTAGCCTCTCTATCCTGGTGCCCAGTGAAACATTGATCCCATTCATTGGAGGGAAAAAAATCTACATCATGAAGGGAGGCAAAGCCATGGAACAAAATGTACTGACAGGTCTTCGTACCTCCGACAAAGTTGAAATTTTGGAGGGAGCAAACGTTGGCGACAGCATTGTAGCCAGTGGCATCATGGCACTAAAGGATGGGCAACCGATCAAAGCCAAAAAAGTAATCAATCCGTAAGCCATGTCGATCTCGTCTCTATCCATAAAGCGGCCGGTACTGGCCATCGTCATGAACCTGATGATTATTCTGTTTGGCATCATTGCCTACAGATCATTGGGCGTCAGAGAATTTCCATCCATAGATCCACCTGTCGTCACGGTAAGGGCCAACTATCCCGGTGCCAATGCGGACATCATCGAATCTCAGATTACCATTCCCCTGGAAAAAGCATTGAACGGCATTGAGGGAATTCGCACCATCAGTTCTGCCTCCAACCAGGGATCGTCCAACATTACCATAGAATTTGAGCTGGGTGCCAACATGGAAAAAGCGGCCAATGATGTGCGCGATAAAGTGACCCAGGCCGTAAGAGAACTGCCTCGCGACCTCGATGGACTGCCCATCGTTAACAAATCGGATTCCAACTCGGAGGCCATCATCTCCATGACCCTCAACAGTCCTACCAAATCAATCCTCGATATCAGCGACTATGCTGAGAATGTGATTGCTCCCCGATTCCAAACCATCAACGGGGTGAGCAATGTTCAACTCTGGGGTTTAAAGAGAATTGCCATGCGCATTTGGATGGATCCATCCAGGATGGCAGCGTTGGGCATCACCACTCAGGACATCAAAACAGCCCTTGATCGTGAGAACGTAGATCTGCCCAGCGGTAAGTTGCAGGGCGATATGACAGAACTTACGGTAAAAACTGCCGGCAGGTTTCAGACCGCCGAGGATTTCAATAATTTGATCGTAAAATCCGATGGTACCCGGCTCATCAAATTGGAAGATGTGGGCTATGCGGCCATTGAAGCGGAGAATCAGGAAACCCTGCTGCGAGTCAATAAACAACCCATGGTTGGAGTAGCCATTCAACCCCAGCCAGGCAGCAACTATCTGGAAATTGCGGAAGAGGTAAACAAAAGATTAAAAGAGGTACAAGCTGACCTGGAAGGAGATTACACACTTAGCCCGCTCTTCGATACAACCATCTTTGTGAAAAGGTCCATTGAAGAGGTAGAAGAAACACTTTTGATTGCCATAGGCCTGGTAGTCATTATTATTTTTATCTTTTTCAGGGATTGGCTCATTGCCATCCGTCCCTTGATCGACATACCGGTATCATTGATTGGTACCTTTTTCATCATGTATGTGCTGGGCTTTTCTATCAATGTACTCACGCTCCTGGCCATCGTACTGGCTACCGGTCTGGTGGTTGACGATGGGATTGTGGTGACTGAAAACATTTATAAAAAGATAGAAAAAGGAATGCATCCGATTCAGGCGGCTATTACGGGCTCCAATGAGATTATGTTTGCCGTGTTATCTACTTCACTGACCCTGGCTGCCGTGTTTTTGCCGGTAATTTTTATGGAGGGTTTTGTGGGCACCCTTTTCAGGGAGTTTGGCATCGTGCTGGCTTCCGCAGTATTGATATCGGCCTTTGTTTCGCTGACGCTCACCCCGATGCTCAATGCCTATCTGGTGAGAAAACAAAACAAGCATACGCGTTTCTACGAAGCGACCGAGCCCTTCTTCCAAAGTATGGAAAGCAACTATGCCACAGGCTTGCGCGACTTTATGAAAAGAAAATGGCTCGCCTTGCCTATACTGATAGTAACCATGGCTATGATCTGGCTGTTCGGTAAAAATCTGCAATCAGAGCTCGCGCCTTTGGACGACAGAAACTGGCTGCGTCTGATCATGACGGCTCCGGAAGGTTCATCTTACGACTACATGGACAATTACGTGCGGAAAGTAGCCGATCTGGTGACCGACAGCATACCCGAAAAAGAGGCTGTGCTTACGGTGACTGCTCCGGGATTTGCCGGTTCGGGGGCGCCCAATACGGCTTTCGGAAGGGTGATGTTGAACGACAAATCAGAAAGACTTCGATCGCAGCACGACATCAATGATTACCTCAACGGACAGTTAAGGAAATTGCCCGATGCAAAGGCTTTTGCCAGTGAGCAACAAACCATCTCACTCAACAGACGGGGCGGCCTTCCCATGCAATATGTGTTGCAGGCACCCAACTTCACCAAACTCAGAGAATACCTGCCCCGGTTTATGGAAAAAGTAAACTCGGATCCCACTTTTGTTATTTCAGAAGTTGACCTTAAATTCAGCAAACCTGAACTCTCCATCAACATCGACAGAGAAAAAGCAAAAAGTCTGGGTGTGTCGGTTTCTGATGTTGCCCAAACCATGCAATTGGCATTCGCAGGCCAGCGATTTGGGTATTTCAATACCAATGGCAGACAATATTCTGTATTGGGACAATTTGAACGCAACGACCGAAATGAGCCGATTGACTTAACAGCCTTGTATGTAAAAAACAGCCAGGGAGAATTGGTGCAGCTCGACAACATCGTGAAAGCAGAGGAAGAAAGCAGTCCGCCGCAACTGTACCACTACAATCAGTTTATGAGTGCTACTGTTTCAGCAGGACTGGCACCCGGCAAGACCATTGCCGATGGTATTGCAGCCATGGACAAAATCAAAGCCGAACTCAACGATCCGTCCATAAAATCAGACCTCACAGGCACTGCCCGGGATTTTGCGGAATCATCTTCCAATACCCTGTTTTCTTTCTTTCTGGCCTTGTTGCTGGTGTACCTGATCTTAGCTGCCCAATTTGAGTCTTTTGTGGATCCATTTATCATCATGCTTACCGTGCCCCTTGCCATTGCCGGAGCCGTATTGTCATTGTGGTTTTTTGATCAGACCCTCAATATTTTTTCACAGATTGGCATCATCATGCTGGTAGGACTGGTGACCAAAAACGGCATCCTGATTGTTGAATTTGCCAACCAGTTGCGTGAACAGGGCATGGATAAGTTTGAAGCTGCCATCAATGCTGCCAAGTTGAGAATGAGACCCATCCTTATGACCACCCTGGCTACAGTATTGGGTGCAGCCCCCATCGCATTTGCACTGGGCGCAGCCGGAGCAAGTAGAAAATCAATGGGTATTGTGGTAATGGGGGGCTTGTTGTTTTCACTCGTACTCACCTTGTATGTTATTCCTGCTATGTACGCATTGCTTTCAAGAAATAAAAATTATAGTGTAAGAAAAGAAATCGAAGAACTGGAACATGCAGCAAAATAAGACCAATATCAAATCATATCTATATATAATCCTGATTACTTTTTGCGTTGCCAACGTCGCTTTATCGCAAAATATTTTAACCCTGGAAGAAGCAAGGACTTTGGCCCTGAACAACAACCTGGATATCCAGGCAGCCAATCTGGAAGCCAAATCGGCAGGCATGCAGGTGTACAAAGCCAATGCAGGACTTTTGCCCAGAATCGACTGGAACTTCAACTCCAGCGGGTCCTTCAATAAAGTTAATCTCGAGTTTATTGATGGAAGAACCCTGGACCGATATGGTCGCTCGTTCGCACCTGGATCCAACGTGAGCCTCAACTGGACAATATACGACGGCAACCGTATGCAAAACCGGTATGATATACTGAAAAAACAAAGCGAATTTGCCAATGTTGCCGCGAAGCAGACCACAGAGGAATTGTTGAACAGTACAACAGAATTGTATTATTCCATCGCCCGACAAAAATACTTACTCGAATTCCTTCGCAGCGGACTGCGGTTTTATCAGGAGCGATTGTCCATTACTGAAGAAAGATGGAAGGTAGGAAGAGGATCAAAGCTGGACTACTTACAGTCGCAAAATGATCTGAACAGTCAGCTTGCTGCCATTCAGAATGGAGAATTGGCATTGACCAATATGAAGGTGAATATGAATCTTTTGCTCAACCGAACACCGGATCTGGAATTCGAAACCGAAGACATAAAAGCAGATGTGACCCCTTACACCTATGATCAGATGTTGGAAAAAGCAGTAGCCGGTGATGAGACCTTACAATTGATGGAAAAATCCATCGAGCTCAATACACTCAACATTAAAGACTGGCAAGGAAGCAGAATGCCACGTGTTGGTTTTACCACAGCCCTGGGCTATAATTACAGCCAGACCAATGCCGGACAGATACTCAATAGCCAGACACTGGGAATCAACGGTGCACTTACGGCAACCTGGAATTTATTTGACGGTGGCCACACCCACAAACAAATAGAAATTGCCAAACAACAAGGGAGTATTTTGGAGACTAGGAAGGCACTCCAGGTGGCAAGAATCAAAACCAATGTGACCCTGGCTTTACAATCTATCAAAGCGGCCCAAACCAATTTGAACCTCGAAGAACAAAACAAAGTGCTGGCTGAAGAAAATCTGTCTATAGCACTTGAAAAGTTTAAATTGGGGGCTTCCACCATCCTGGAGCTCAACGATGCACAACAGCGGTATGATGCCTCTATCCAGCGTTTTATCGATGCCGTCTTTGCCCTTCATTTTGCAAAATTAAATGCAAGTCAGCTTATTAATTGATACCATAGTTAAAATCAAGAAACGCCTCTTAAAACCAGGTGTACTGCAAATCAGGTTTTATCAGGTTTAAGAAAAATAAATACACAGACCATAAACAGTTATAACATCATGATCACAAGAACACTTTACCTGCTCTTTTTTGTTATTGGAATTCAATTTTGTGTGGATGCCCAAATCAGTGAGGAAGAAAAACTGGCCATCAAACTGGGAGAAAAATCAAGGATCATGATCAGTGAAAACGGTCGAATATTCAGGGATCTCAACAAAAACAGAAAGCTTGACGTCTACGAAGACAGACTGCAGTCTATTGATGCAAGGATCGAGGATTTACTCTCACAGATGACCGTAGAAGAAAAATGCGGTATGATGTTCATCAATGGAGCTGCCATCAGCCAGGATGCCAATCCAGATGGCAAGTTGAATTTAACGGGTCCAGCTGCCCGCATGCCTTCCGTTGTGGTCAATATGCAGGCGCGAAAGATGAATCACTTCAATATTTGGGACATACCGGCTGATCCATTGATCTTTGCCCAATGGTACAACAATGCGCAGCAGGCAGCAGAAAATTCAAGGTTGGGCATTCCCATCACCATTGCTTCAGATCCAAGGCATCACCTGGGTAAGAACGTGATCAGCATGGCTTCCACAGGTTTTTCACAATTTTGTGAGATGCCCGGTTTTGCAGCCATTGGCGATGAAACCCTGGTAAAGGAATTTGCCGAAGTAGTACGAAAAGAATACCTCGCCATTGGCATCAGAGAAGCCCTGCACCCCCAAATCGACCTCGCCACAGAACCCCGCTGGGCTCGCATCAGTGGTAATTTCAGCGAAGATGCAAAGTTGACGGCACGGCTGGTAAAGCCTTATATTATGGGTTTACAGAGCGCCGATTTACGCAATGGTGTGGCCTGTATGACCAAACATTTACCCGGAGGAGGACCACAGA
>CALJKQ010000150.1 GCA_937973565.1 uncultured Saprospiraceae bacterium
GATTTGTTCGGTAGCACCGTAACAAATCATTTTCCCGCAAGGTCCCAATAGTTTCATCGCCTTTTTAAACTCCATACCGCCAAGATTGTCAAATACCACATCAACGCGTTTGTGGGGCCCGCTTGCAATCACTTTGGAAAAATCTTCTTTTGTATAGTCGATGGGGTGATCGACACCTAAACTACTCAGAAAAGACTGTTTGGAAGACGATGCGGTACCATACACAAAACACCCTGCTTGTTTTGCCATTTGTACTATCATAGATCCAACACCACCAGCTGCAGCTTGCACCAAAACCACGTCACCGGGTCTCAAACGGGTCAATTCCATGCTGCAATGGTAGGCTGTGCAAGCCTGGGTAGCCAGGGCAGTAGCTTCTGCCATATCAATATTTACGGGAATAGGGGCCACACTTGATCGAGGAACTACCACATGGGAAGAATATCCTCCAAATCGGGTAAGGGCAAAAACCCGGCTGCCAACAACCAAATCGTTGACACCTTCTCCCACCGCTTCAACAATGCCGGAAACATCATATCCAATCACACAGGGTGGTTTTGGGGCTTCGTCGTATAAGCCGTTTCTAGCCACGATGTCAGCAAAATTTACACCCGAATGGCTCACTTTCACCAGGACTTGCCCCGGTTTGGGTTGAGGCGTATCTGATTCTTTTAATTGAAAGCTCGAATCGGCTGACCCGAACTTTGTTAAGACCCATTGTTTCATATTCAATCTTTTATGCGGACACCTGAATAAGATGTCCATTGCTCAAAGATACGAGATTGAAATTTATGGGAGCCGCTAATTAATAATCTTCGAAGCTGCCGTAAATCCGTGCGACAAAGGGGCCGTTCAGAAATTCCGAGGTAGGTACATCGCTTTGCTGAATCAGTCCTTTCCACTTTTTGTTGAGCATCATGTAAGCCATCTCACACATGGGAGCTGCTGTGGTTGTCTGAATAGCCCTAAGAGCCCTTTTACCAATCACAACAGGGAGAATCTTGTATGCTTTTTCGATTTTTCTTCTCCTTCCGGTCAGGTCAAAACCTTCAACAGAGGCATAGATTACTACCATATCGTTTTCAACTGACGGAATATTTTCCAGCATCATTTTTTCAAGCGTGGAAATTTTATCAAGGCCTTCAGGTATGGTTTCCAATTGCCTTTTTACCCACTGGTAATGCCCGGGTTGGCGCAGTGTTTTGTAATGCAGTTTTTTGATTTTACCGGAAAAAGCTTCCGGCAAATTGGCTGCACCTCCGGAAGTGTAATTGTCTTCAAAACGATCACCATTAATGATGAGCGATTCTGTATCGCTGAGAGCCGCAACCTCGGTTTGTTTGTAATTGTCTACAATGACCGCATTTTTGAGGTATTCCGTGGCGACACCAATGGGACTCCAGGTGAAAGCATAGTAATGCGGGTGACATGCATTTTGGGGCAATGCACCCACTTTCATGGTCATCTCTTCGAGCATGTCGTTGCCATACTTCTCGCGGTATTGCTCGTACAATTTACAGGCCAGTACGTTGATGAATCCCGGAGCAAGGCCTGTTTGTAAAACGAAGGCAGTATCGGCTCCTTCGGCTATATTTTTGATCTGGTTGGTTTCAGAAACATATTCAGTGAGGTTGGCATAATGGCAGTTGCATTGTTTTGCCAGAGCAGCCATTTTAGGAGCAAGGCTGCCGGGTAGGCAGTCCAACAGCACATCACATTTTTCCAATGTTGGGATCATGCTTTGGTAGTCGCCACCTTTATCCATCAGCAGACCCGAAACCTGCACCGGGTGTGAGGTGCCTTCTTTTACAAAATAGATAGCGTCGTCGAGTGCCTTTTGGGATACATCTCCAAAAATGATATCTGCTTGAAAAATATTATATTCTGAAATAATCAGAGCTACAGCCTGACCGATGCCTCCGGCGCCGGCGATAAAAATGGATGCTTTCATTTGGTTGAATTCAATTAAGGTCTGCAAAAGTAAGGAAAACGGCTCAATAAACACCATTCAGGCCTCACGATTATCCGCATTTGGGTCAATGCTTTCGATCATATGATTTAACCATATTTAATTATCCAAAAGCTTTTCCCCGCCAAAGGAAATAGCAATTTGGCATAGATTATTGATTATCTTTCGCATAAAATTTGGTTTTATGGGTAAAAAAGTTATTATATTATTATTTTTATCTATTTATATTAATCTGAATATCAGCGCACAAATAGCTGATGCACCCTTAGTTCAAGAAGGTAAAGGACCGTTCAAAAGATTAATTCTCAGGGGCTTAACCCTTATCAACAGCACGGGAGCCCCTCCCTATGGGCCGGTCGATATTGTTATAGAAGGCAATCGCATTGCAGAAATCAAAATGGTGGGATATCCGGGAGTTGCCATTGAGGAAAAATCGAGGCCAAAGGCCAATGAAGGAGATGAGGTGATGGATTGCAGCGGCATGTATGCCCTACCCGGCTTCGTGGATATGCACGGTCATATCGGGGGTAAATCGCAGGGTACCCCATCAGAATACGTATTCAAACTGTGGCTGGGACATGGCATTACCACGGTGCGCGACCCCGGCAGCGGCAATGGGATTGAATGGAACCTTAAACATAAAGAAAAGAGTGCAAGAAACGAGATTACAGCACCCAGAATATTTTGTTATACCACTTTTGGCCAGGGAAGAGAAAATACCATAACCACAGAGGAAGAGGCCGTAGCCTGGGTAAGAGAAAATGCCAAAAAGGGGGCAGATGGCATCAAGTTTTTTGGAGCGCCACCCACCATCTTTGCTGCTGCGCTAACGGAAAATAAAAAATTGGGTCTTCGTTCGGCCTGCCACCACGCCCAACTCGAGGTTGCACGGATGAACGTGCTGGCATCTGCCGAAGCAGGGTTGACAAGTATGGAGCACTGGTACGGCCTTCCTGAAGCCTTGTTTGATGATAGGACCATTCAAAATTATCCGGGCGATTACAACTACAACAACGAGCAAAATCGTTTTGAAGAAGCCGGAAAACTCTGGAAGCAGGCAGCCCAGCAAGGCACTCCCCGCTGGAAGGAGGTGATGGACAAATTGCTGGCGCTGGATTTTACGCTTGACCCTACTTTCAATATTTACGAAGCTAACCGGGATTTGATGAGGGCCAGAAATGCAGAGTGGCACAAAGATTATACCCTACCCTCTTTGTGGAAATTTTATGCACCCAGCCGTGTTTCTCATGGCTCCTACTGGTTCAATTGGGGTACAGAGCAGGAAGTAGCGTGGAAAGAAAATTATCAGTTATGGATGAAATTTGTCAATGAATACAAAAATCGCGGTGGAAGGGTAACTGCGGGCTCCGATTCAGGATTCATTTATCAGTTGTATGGCTTTGGTTACATCCGCGAATTGGAATTGCTAAGAGAATGTGGCTTCCATCCGCTGGAAGTTATCAGAGCGGCCACCCTCAAAGGGGCAGAAGCCCTAGGGGCAGACCGTGAATTGGGAAGTATCGAAGTCAACAAAAAAGCCGACATCATACTCATGCGTAAGAACCCGTTGATGAATTTGAAATATCTATATGGTACAGGCACGCCCGAGTTGAACGAGAAAAATGAGGAAGTACAGGCTGGAGGTGTTGACTTTACCATCAAAGACGGCATTATTTACGATGCCAAAAAGCTGTTGGCAGATGTCAGAGAAATAGTAAGAAAAGCCAGGGAAGAATAAAAAAGGGAGGTTACCCTCCCCTTTTATTAAGATTGATTATTGGATTGTCTGGTAAGCACAGATAAGCCCTCCCATGATAACCAGGGAGATCGCCCAAAAGCCCCAATGCAGAACGATGTATTTCCATCCGCGACGCTCAAACAGAGCATTGATGCCAACAACCGGCATAACCACAAACAGAGAGGAAATAAATCCATGCAGCGCACCATGTCCGAATGTTCTGAAGTTGTCTCCATACTTATCCATGAAGGCTTTCACATCCATCATTACCTGAGAATTGGCGTCACCAAAGCCGGGTTCATTGAACACGATAGAGTTGATGTGAAACTGGTGTATGACCATGGATTGTAAGAAGAAAGCAAGCATAAGGGAAAAGACGTAGGTCATGCCAAAAATCATGGCCATATTGCCTCCCTTCAGTTTTTCTTCATCCACACCCGCTTCTTTCATCCATACATTGGCAAACGTTTTGGGATGGTAGTATACAAAGCCCACCAAAAGAGGCACCAGGGCTGTAACAAAGGTTAAAACGATTGAATTCATTGTAAAGGTTTTGATTATTAAATACGTCAAATTTAACAAAAGCCATGATACAGGCAAAACCTTATGAAAAATGAAAACTGAATTTTACTTTCCTCTGCCCTGAATAAGCACCAGCACTGTATAGATCATGATCTTAAAATCAAGAGAAAGACTCATGTTTTCAATGTAAAGAATGTCGAATTTTAATCGTTGGATCATTTGCGGTAAATTGGAGGCATAGCCGTACTTTACCTGTCCCCATGATGTGATACCCGGTCTAACCTTCAACAAATGTTTGTAGTGAGGCGCCTCCTTCATGATCTGGTCAATGTAAAACTGTCGTTCCGGCCTTGGCCCCACCAATGCCATTTCGCCCCTCAACACATTGATAAATTGAGGTATCTCATCCAATCGGTACTTGCGCATGATCCTACCCCATGGTGTAACCCTTGAATCGTTTTCGTGTGAAAGCTGAGGGCCTGCTTTTTCTGCGTCTACATACATAGACCTGAACTTAAGGATGTTGAAAATTTTACCGTGCAGCCCTACCCTTGGTTGTTTATAAAATACGGGACCTGATGAGGTAGTCTTGATTTTGATGATAATGTACAGAATAAAGGGAGATAAGATAATCAGTGCAATGACACTGATGACCAGATCCATCATTCTTTTGATGACCCTCTCCCACTGAGGCATGAGGTCTTGTTCGATCTCAATCAATACGGCCCCATAAACGTGATTCATCTTTACAGAACCCAGCATGATATCGTACATATCGGGAATGATTTTGATGAGCAGCCTGTCGCTGTAATCAAACAAAGTATCAAAAACTGCCTTTATCTTGTTGTGCTCGGAAGTTTCAACCGCAACGATGACTTCTTCAACCCCTTCCCTTTCGATGATCTCAGATAGATTGGCCAATTTCCCAACTTTGGGAAGGTACTTCTCGAGATGGTTTTTCGAATTTCCGTTGGAATCAATAAAGCCTACAAATTTGTGCCCCAGTGAATACGGTTTACTGGTAATTTCCTCGTAAAGATCCACGGCATTTTTATCTCCTCCGATGATGATTGTATTGTAACTCACTTTTCCTTTCTTGAGTCGTTTACTGGCCCAGGTGAGGATAATCATCCTGAACAAGGTGGTGAATGAAAAGTGAATAAAAAACAATTTGATAAATGATGCAAAGAAGCCGTTTTGAGTGGTCGTGATATCGTCTGAGAGAACGGCAAAAAACAAAATCAAAGAACCTATCAAAGAAGTAACAAAAGTGCGTTTTAGCACATTGATACGACTGTAACGGTAAATATCCCGGTACTTGTCCATCAGATTGTAGAGCAAAAACCAGAATCCCGGTATGAGCAATAAGCCTAAAATGAGTTTATTGTCCTGAAAGATTTTTTCAAGTGCTATGCCGGGATTTTCAATTTGCTTTCTGAGTATAAAGAACAGAGCCCAAGCCAATAAAGCCGACAGGATGTCGAAAAATTTGTAAATAATAAGTCCAGCAGCGGTATTTTTTGCCATATCAGAAATGCACCAGTTTTACATTATCAATATATGTTTTGCTAAACTCATTCTCTTTATTTTCATAGAGCACTCTGAAAACGGGACGGTAATCAACAACGTTGGGGGAGGATATTTCATCCGTCAGATTAATGTAAGCCCGCTTCCATGTTTCGGAAGGCAGGAGTAAGACTTTGTATTGCAAAATTTCCGATCCCTGTGTATTCACCTGCGTACCTACATAAATGACTTCTTCTGATTTATAATCGAATTCAAGATATACGGCACCTCTTTTGTTGTTGGCATTACTGATAAAACTTTCGGTCGTGAATTCAGCATCATCATTGTCTTTTGACAATTTTACCAAACCTGATTTATTCCCGAAAACAGCATCTTCATTGGTAATTGAGAGCCTTGTCTCCGTATTGCCGTCGAGGTCAAAGGTAAGGAGGTGGAGAGAAGTTTCGAAACCTTCCGTAAAATCAAAGTAGGTTTCGTCTTTGTATTGGTAATTGAGAGGTATGCTATAGGATTTACCCGGTTCAGGCGTAAGAGATGTAAGTAACGGACTGTAAAATGGATATTCCACAGAGATGTTGCGGTCAGCATTCTCTTTGACGCCCGCATTGATTTGGATTTGCATCTCTGCACCGGTAGTGATAATCGGCACTTTAGCCGGGAGAGGGAAAACACCAATCAATTTACCATCAACGATGATCCAGGCATCCTGGATGCCGTTCACAGGAGCGCCTTCATCGGTTCTTACAGAAATTTGGGGGTTTTCCAACAACAAATATGCCGGCTCATAAGTCTCTTTATCAGAAAATGTACAGGAAGTAAAAAAGATAAAAAGGAATACTCCGTACCTGAGGATTGGCATTTTTGGTTTTGGTTTGTTAAAAATGGAACGCAAAATAAGCATACATAGTGTACAGAACATTTGAAAAAGTTGTATAAATTATTTTTTCATGTGTAACAGACGGCGTATTACGCTATTTTACTATTGAAAACCAAGACATTAGAAGCCAAATAAAATTCTGACTTTCCATTTCTGTGCTTTTTATAATTTGTGACCACAAATTTCGATCGATGAAGTCCATTGCCTCTTGTTTCTTTTTGCTGGGAATACTAATTTTGCCCTTTGAATCCATGAAGGCACAATTTGTGGGATTGGTACCTTTGCCGGATTCTGTTCATTGGCTGGGAGATTCTGTTCTTTGGGAAGAGATAGGATACAAAGAAGACGCTTACTGGAAAGAAACCGGCACAATGCTCGTTGACCAGCTACCCGTAAACAAAGGAGCCGGAGATACGAAATGGCAGCTGCATCTTGACCTTAAAAAAGATTTAAAAAGCGAAGCCTATCAAATTGTTTTTCGATATCCAAACATCACACTATCAGCAGCTACTGCTCAAGGGCTGATGTATGGCGTACAAACCCTGAAGCAAATGACCAAGGGGCAGGGCAAAAATGCGTATTTAGTGCAAGCCAACATCATAGACGCACCCAGATTTCCCTATCGGGGTTTACATCTGGACACCGGCCGCCATTTCTTTGATAAGTCGTTTATTTTCGACTACCTGGATATGATGGCAAGGTACAAACTGAATGTATTTCACTGGCATTTAACAGAAGACCAGGGTTGGCGAATTGAAATAAAAAAATATCCAAAACTGCAGTCTGTTGCAGCCTGGAGAAAGAAAACACTCATCGGACATGCCGGATCGTCACCCAAAAAATACGACGAACTTAAATACGGAGGATTTTATACCCATGAAGACATCAAAGAAGTGGTAGCTTATGCTGCAAAGTTGGGTATTGAAGTCATTCCGGAAATCGAAATGCCCGGGCATGCCAGTGCGGCCATTGCCGCCTATCCTGAGCTGGGGTGTACCGGAAATGAGATTGACGTAGTGGGCGATTGGGGGGTGTTTGACGATGTTTTTTGTCCTACCGAAACCACTTTCGGTTTTTTAGAAGATGTGCTCACTGAAATAATGACTTTGTTTCCTTCCTCTTACATCCATATTGGAGGAGATGAATGCCCGAAGATACAGTGGAAAAACAACCCGTACTGCCAGCAACTCATAAAGGATAATGGGCTGGTTGATGAGCATGGCTTACAGAGTTATTTTATCAAACGGATAGAAAAATTTGTCAACCGGCACGGTAAAAAGATCATTGGCTGGGACGAAATTCTGGAAGGTGGTTTGGCACCCAACGCTACGGTGATGTCATGGCGTGGTATCGAAGGTGGCATGGCTGCCGCTATGCAGGATCACCCTGTAATCATGACTCCCACGGATTATTGTTACCTGGATTATCATCAATCAAAATCGCCCAACGAACCACTCGCCATTGGTGGCTTTCTTCCACTGGAAAAAGTATATAGTTACGATCCCGTTCCCTCTGATTTGCCGGCATCCAAAAGGCACTACATCCTGGGTACGCAGGGTAATGTCTGGACAGAATACCTCGACAGTCCGGAGAGGGTTTGGTACCAGGTTTTACCCAGAATGACAGCCTTGGCGGAGGTAGGCTGGACGGATCCGGGTAAAAAGAATTTTAGCGATTATTTAGGGAGGCTGGATGATCAATACAG
>CALJKQ010000151.1 GCA_937973565.1 uncultured Saprospiraceae bacterium
GTCCGGTTTATTATGCAGACACTGACAATGATGGATTTGGTGATCCAATGGGGGATACCCGTTATTGCTCTGCCACCGGATTTGTACTGAACAATACGGATTGTGATGATTCAAATCCAGCCATTAATCCCAATACGGTTTGGTATCTGGATAACGACAACGACAATTACCATGCGGGTATGACAGTGACACAATGCAATATTCCCGGACCAGGATATAAATACATCGGCATCCTCGGCATCGATTGTGATGATACAAACAGCAATGTTCATCCCGGGGCACCAGAGATTTGCAATAGTATAGATGATGATTGTGATGGTTTTACAGACAATAATGTATCGTATTTTACCACCATCAATCCAGGTCCCTACGACCAGCCTTCAACCTGGCAGGGAGGATGTGTTCCACCAAGCACAATACCAGCTAATTTCATGGTAGTAATTAATGTAAATCACAATGTTACCAATCCAATTGGAAATGTAATTACCAATTTGGGTACTATTCAATGCAGTGCAACCTTCATTAATAATGGCACTATTAAAGGTAGTGGTGTTTTTGACGGCAACCTCATTAACAATGGAGTTGTTAGCCCCGGTAATTAAATTGCCATCAAGGCTCGAATTTTCCGCTTAATAAGCCCAAATGACCACCTGCTAAGCAACACTGGCATTCTTGAAATGGGTCGTTTACATTTGCTTTCGTAATTAAAAAAGCAATACAATGAAACGATTCATTTTCATTTTCGTGGTGCTGGGCACCGGTTTGTTGCAAGCTCAAAGTGTAGCCATCAACAATGGCGGAGAGGAAGCACATAACTCTGCAATTCTCGATATACAGAGTACTGCCAAAGGCTTGTTGATTCCCAGAATGACCACATTGGAGCGAACTTCCATTGCTGGACCGGCTACCGGATTGACGGTTTTTGATATGGATACCTATTCCTATTGGGTATATCGTGGCGATGTGAATGGCGGTTGGAGAGAAGTTTTGGTAGATCTGGATAAAAATTGGCAGATCAATGGCAGCCATATCTACAATCTAAACAATGGCAACGTAGGTATTGGAATTAACAATCCGCAGGAAAAATTATCGATCAATGCTATCAATCCCAATGTGCAATTTTTGAATAGCGGCACAGCGAAGTCATTTCTCAATGTGACAGGCGATGATTTCAATCTTGGAACCTACAACAATAATTTAAATGGAAAACTTTTTTTGACTACCAAAGCCATCAAACGTTTGACCGTTGATCAGAATGGTTTGGTAGGTATTGGGACCACCAACCCTTCATCTGCTTTGACGATCAACGGTTCCAGTCCCTCGCTTCAATTTCGAAATGGAGAAATCGATAAGGGTTTTTTAAAAACCACTGCCAATCATATGATGTTGGGAACCAACGCAGGCAATACCACGGGCAATATTAGTTTTCAAATCCAGGACGAAGAAAAAATGGTCATAGACGAAACCGGAAATATAGGCATGGGTACTGCCAGTCCTGCGGCCAGACTGGATGTTTCAACAACAGGCACAGGTCAGGTATTGAAGCTCAACGCAGCCAGTCAAACGTTTATGGGCATATGGGAAAACAACGGTTACAGAGGCTATCTGGGATCCTATTATGGGGATGTGGCGGATATAGATGTGGGTAGTTTGGCCGGCGCTGTTCACCTGGTTACAGGCAGTTCCATCGATCTTACTGCTAAGGCAGGGAAAATAGGCATAGGTACCCAGTCCCCTGCTCAGCTTTTGGAAGTTTACAGTCCGTCCGGAGATGCTTTTGCCCGCATAAGTACAGGCGTTGTCAATCAATTTGTGGGTCTGGAATGGGTAAGGCCTTCTGGTTCCAGCTGGAGAATGGGGCATGGAAATACAGGGCGGTTCCAGATCATCAGAGGCAGCGGCCCCTCATTTTCTAATCCTGAAGTAATAGTTGAAGCCTACAATGATAGTTTTTATCCGGGCACTACCGGTACCATTGATTTGGGAAATGATTTTAATAGGTGGGAGACAGTCTATGCCGTGAATGGTGTGATCAATACATCTGATGAAAGGGAAAAAACCAACATTCGAAATATTAAGTATGGACTTAACGATGTGATGAAATTGCGTCCTGTTTCTTTTGAATGGAAAAGCAATGCAGAGGCGGGCACCAAATTGGGTCTGATAGCACAGGAGTTGAAAGAAGTGGTCAGTGAGGTTGTAGTATTGGGTGATGGCAAATTATCTGCAGATACTCCTGAAACCACTTCTAACCAGGAGAGCAGGTACGGGGTTTATTATTCAGACCTCATCCCCGTTCTGATCAAGGCCATACAGGAACAACAACAAATGATTGTTGAATTGAGGCAGGAAGTGGATAATCTCAAGAAGCAGAATCAAAAATAGGCCCCTGTATTTGAATGATATATGTTTACATTTGTGAAATTAAAGTCATCATATATTGCGTTGCTTTAATTTCATATTTGTAGTTCTGATCATCATCTTAGGATTGGGAGGCGCTTTGTCTCAGAGTCCTTCA
>CALJKQ010000152.1 GCA_937973565.1 uncultured Saprospiraceae bacterium
TGCAAAAAAAGGGCAAAAGGAAAATGCAGACATTGAAGACTTTGATCAGTTTTACAATCGGTTTCACAGCGATGAAAAATTCCAGATGTCGAGGATTCGATTTCCTATAGAAGGGGTAAACATTGATGGCAACAAAACCACGACCTGGAATAAAAACAACTGGGATTTGCTTACGGTACGCATCTTTGATGTAGATAAGAAAAAATTCAAAACCAGTTTTAAGAAAACAGATACTACTTTTGATCAAAAGGTATGGATTGAAGACTCCGGCTTTTTGTCGGAGCATAAATTTAAGTTGATAGGCAAAAAATGGTATTTGGTCTATGCGTACGACCAGAATCTTTGACATCAGCATGCAATGATATACTTTTGCTGGCAACCACAGATCTGTCCTTATGTCAAAATACTTCAAAACGGCCATTACATCCAGTCTGGGTTTAGGCGTCATTTTATTTTATGTTTCGACTTTGTATTACCCCGGGGGATCCAATTGGAATAAAAATTCAATTGGTTTTGACTGGAGGTACAACTACATAACCAATTTGTTTAATCCCATTGCAATAAACGGAGAAATTAACGGCTCAGTGCCGTGGGCCATTGCTGCCATGTTTTTGCTTTGCGTCGGTTTCGGTCTTTTTTTTATTGATACTGCTCAAAAAATTACTACACCTTCCTCGTCCCGCATTATCAAGTGGGGAGGTACCCTGTCTATGTTATTTGCCTTTTTAGCGGTTACTCCCTGGCACGATCTCATGGTAACTATTTCCAATGTGCTGGTGATGCTCAGTCTCTTTTACATCACGGTTCATTTGTTCAAATCTAAATTTTTAATGCTTGGCATTTTAAGTAGTCTGTGTCTTGGCTCCATTTACCTTGGCTCTACGATGTATTACACCCAATTATGGCTGGAATGGTTGCCTGTTGTCCAGAAGACGGTATTTACTTTGAAGATTGTATTGATTTTGTCGTTGACCTGGGGTACCACTGCACTGCGATAGTGGCATAATATTCGAAGAAATTGTATGTTTGTAAATACGAAAAGGCTAGTATACCATCAAAGCCAAATAATATTTATCACATGATCCATCCTGATATTTTAACTTACAATGATACCCAAACCGAGGAAGAGGCTGCCATTTGTCAAATACTGGCAGAAGAAATAGACAAAAACCTCAAGGGGGCTGAGAACAAAATCTGGCACCGCCACCCGGTTTGGTTTTTGGATGGTAATCCGATTGTGGGCTATCATAAGTTGAAGGATGGCATTCGGCTTTTGTTTTGGAGTGGTCAATCGTTTGATGAAGAATCACTTGCACCCGAAGGGAAATTTCAGGCAGCTGAATTTCGGTATCGGCAAATCAGTGATATCAATAAGAAGGACATTAAACGTTGGCTGACCAAAGCTAAAGAAATACAGTGGGATTATAAAAATATTGTCAAACGCCGAGGAGTTTTGGTCCGCCTCGTGTAGCTCGGCTAAATGGTTACGCCTCGCGGTGCTCGGTTAAATATAAAGGGTTAAATTTTTTCATCAAGTGAACATAGCCTCTACAAAAGTTCACTGTTGAAAGAACACCATTCTAGCATATTCCCTCCATGATTTCATAGATTTTTCAACTTTTATCTGGTACGAAAGGTGGAAATAGGATAATTTTGGTGTTATGAGAACCAGTATCATATACCTATTTTTTATTTTGTTATTTTTTACCGGCTCAGTCGAGGCGCAAAACCGATATTGGGTGGGAGGCTCAGGCACCTGGCATGATCCTGCCCATTGGAGTACCACTTCAGGTGGAGCCGGTGGAGCCAGTGTACCCACTTCAGCCAATGATGTATTTTTTAATGCGCAGTCTTTTTCTGCCGATGGTCAGTACGTAGCCAATCTAAGTACGGATCTGGAGATGTACTGCAAGAGCATCACCTTTGCCAATCTAGACGATACCATCGACTTTAACTTTACCACAGGTACGCCGGGAGGGATATGGACCCAGGCCCGGCTCATCGTTTACCAAAACCTCACTTTGAGTGACCTGGTAAATTTCGACTATGATGATGGCAGGGTAGAGCTGGCAGGCAGCCTCAATAGACAGGTGCAGTTCAATGGTTCTTCTGTGGGTTATCTGGATGTGAAAGTTGATGAAACAGTCAATGTAATCATTATGGATGAGGTGATTGCAGACAATGGGGCGTCGATGACAGGTGGCAACCTATTGCTTAATGGAGACATTAAATCAGGTTATTTTTCTGCCATACCCCACGACACTTCCACCATCGATATTTTTTTAGGCATGCGTAAAATTCAATGTGGGTGGTGGAACAGTGTAAAGTATCTGGCTGCTCCCAATACGGTGGTATTGCATGCATCTACCGGGTATATAGAATGCAGAAGGTTGAGCCCTGGTAGGTACATTGACTACCCGAGAGTGGTCATCAACACGTCAATTCCTTTTTCAGCTTCCGGCACACCCGGCATAGATTACAACAGCAATGCGACCTGGAGCAATGACAACATTGATGTCACGATTCAATCGCTGGAATTTGTCACTTCAGCTGCTTTTCAGATTTTGGGTAACCCTGAAATAATAGATAGTATTATCGTTGTTTCGGGAGTGGATTTGAAATTGAGTGCAGGAGACACATTGTTTGTACCTAAATGGCATTATATACCTTCCGGCTGTGGTGGAGGTAGTTTTACTTTGAGGTCAGCCACCAATGGCAGTCAGGCTTTTTTACGCAATACAGGCGCAGATAGTTTGTTTTTATACAATGCCACCGTAAAAGATTTATTTGGTCAGGCCGCCCCCATCAAAGTGGTCAATGGCATCAACAATGGAAATAACACCAACCTGATCTTTGGTTCTGGTTCTGTGGCAGATATTTTCTATTGGATAGGCAATGGAGGCCTTTGGTCCGATGTGAACCATTGGTCATTGAGCTCAGGAGGCCCACCAGCAGGGTGTCTGCCCGATGCCAATGACATTGTTATGTTTGATGCTGCCTCTTTTACCCTGGTGGGTCAGGTAGTGGAAATACCCCAAGGTATTACCTCTATCCGTGATATGATCTGGTCCCAGCCATTGGATACGGTGTTGATCCGTTTTTTAGGTGTATCGAATAATCCTTCTATTCTGAAAGTCTATGGTTCTGTGACCCTTGCCACCAAGGTGAAAGTCAGCAGAACCGGAACCATGGAATGGAATTTTGTGGGCTCTGGTACTATCACCCTCGACACCAAAAATGTGGATTTACTCTACACTGTTTTTGAAGGCAGCGGACAGTTTACCTTAAACAGTCCTTTCAAAGCCTATGAACCTTTTGATATCAACCAGGGCTACATCCTTTTTAAACAAGGCACTCTCATATCCAATGGACACAATTTAACATGCCGCTCCTTTTTTGTTTCTACGGGAGGCTCCAAAACATTTCAGTTGGGAGCAGCAGATACACTCAATACCATCAGTTTCAGGGCTGTTGACGCATTTACTTTTCCGTACGCAACCCATTGTATCTACGCCAGGGATTTTACCCTAGACTTTACTACTGCCAACACCATCACTGTACACAAACTGATTCTTTTGGAAAACGACATCCAAAATGTTGCCTCTTTGTCCCTGAGAAAAAGGGCGCAGTTTCATTACCTGGATATTGGATTTCCGGGTATTGCCAGAATAGAGGGCGATTTTACCTTATTGCAGGATCTTAAGTTTTATTACAAAACCGGTGGCTTTGAGTTTGATGATTTTCCTGTAGCGCCAACGGGAGCAGATACCATCATCATTCATGGCAATGTACTTTATCCTGCCGGTGCCTGTGCCGGGAGTTACAGTATTTATACAGAATTCATTGATCAAACAGTATATTTTTCAAAACCTTCCGGCAACCTGACATTTCAAAACACCTTATTGCGCAATGCGCATACAATAACCACAGGTGCAAGCTATACCGCTCAAAACTGTACCCTTGCCGGAACCAGTCAGGGATGGACCGTAAGTGCTTCTGCGCCCATAGTTACATATTATTGGAGGGGAGGTCATGGAGACTGGAACGATGCCAGCCATTGGAGTCTCACCAGTGGTGGACCCGCCAATGCGGGAGGCTGTATTCCCGGCATTGCTGATAGAGTAATTTTTGACAACAATTCCAACACCGGAGTCAATCCATGTAACATCTCTTTTCCGACTTATCATCAACCGGTGGTAGCCGATGTCTTTGTTTTGGCCAACAACAAAAACATAAATTTCCAAAACACCGTTGGCTCACAGGTCTTTGTTACAGACACCTTATGGTTTACCAATAAGGCCACCTCCAATATTTATTTTGATATGACGGGTATCCAGCCGGCAAAATTGATTAATCCGGATGAAAGTCTAAGTTCTACAATGGATGTATTGATATCCAAATACAATACCCATGTGAGTCTGGACAGAAAACTCAATGTAGGTAACTTCAGTATACAAGCAGGCGAATTCAAGTCGAATGACTTCGACATTAATGCCGGATCTTTTGCCCTGGCACCTTATACCAATACAGCAACTGCTAACCTGGGTACGAGTGATATTGTGGCTGCCACTTGCAGTTTTGGCAATGTAAATGCCATCCTATCCTCCACCTCCTTCAAGCTTTATGTGAGTTCTTATTTATCCTCTAATGTCAGCAGGTATCTGCCGTGGGTTCAGGTCAACAACACAGCTTCGCTCAACCTCAACCCATTGACTGTTGGATTGACCTTTGGCACCCTAAGGCTGATGTCGACCTTTGATGTACTTATGTCAGCTGGTAATTATACCATCGAAGATTCGCTCTACTTTGGCGTACCGGGATCAAAGTTAAAGGTGGCTCCTGCCGTAAATCTGACGCTTCAGGGCCATATGTATAGCGCCGGCACAGCGGGCAACTTGTGTTTTCTGCAATCGTCTGTTGCGGGATCGAGATTTGATTTTATACACGATGAAAATCAATGTGTATCCTATTTAAATGCAAAAGACGTCAATGGACAAGGTCCGGGCATTTTTAATATTACCAATGGAACGGACGGGGGAAATAATGTTGGCATAGATTTTACCACACCGGTAGATATGGGTAAACTATATTGGCGAAGGGGTAGTGGCTTGTGGAGCGCAGCTTCAAACTGGTCCTTCAGATCGGGATCGTGTCCTGCCTCCAGAACACCGACGGCTGCCGATGATATTTATTTTGACATGAATTCAGATTTGTCATCATACACAGAAGTGACACTGCCGGCCAATGCCAGCTGTAAAAATGCTTATTTTTTGGATTATCAGGACACTGTTGTTTTTGATATAGGTACTACCTTTACCGTAACAGCAGCAGAGGTGGATCATGCCAAGGCCGTTTTTAAAAACGGCACTTTCCTGAGTAAAAAACACCTTGTTGTCAACAATGGAAGCCTTGGATTGGTATCAGGAACAGCGGGTATCAACCAATATCCCTCGCTGGCTGATAGCATTGGCTTTAAAATTGGAACCGGGTCTGTATTGCAGATGGTCAACTGTAATATGCTGATAATGGGCAATAAAAATATTTTTGGTTATCCGGCCGTATACCTGGATCCGGCAGCAACGATTACAACAACCAATGCAGATTTTACCATATACCAGCCTTTTGCCGGAGAACCGGTCAATGAAATCTTTTTATTTTTTGGCAATCGCACCATCAATGGAGCCTTTAGCATGGCGCCTACCATCTCAGCAGCACAAAAGGTTCGGTTTATGAACAGTGTCACTTTCACACAAAGCAGCAATGCCGCTGTTGGAGAATTGACTGTAGCTTCAGGAGCCAATGTAAGGTTTGAGTAGCCTCAATACTGCATTAGCATAAAAATTATTAATACGAATGACGGCTGCTCATTTTTAATGCGAATGGTTCTTTCCGATGGTCAGTTAAAACTGGAAATAAATAAATGAACTTGTACTTTCCTGGCTAAGGATGAGCATAACCAAAAGGAAGGTCCAAACCAGACCCACACTCCACCAGGGTTTACTTTCGGCCACGGTGAGCACTTTTTTGTGTCTCATCTGCCAGTGTACAATGATCATTCCGGTAATTACCACAGTAACCTTTAGAATATCGAGGTAGTTGAGTACCACTTCTTTGGGATTGCCGAAAAAGAACATGGATTTAAGTATGGACCATGCCGTGGTAAAATCCTGGGCTCTGAAGAAAACCCACGTAATGTTTACCAGAAAAAAGGTGAGCATGGCATGGGCAAAATTGGGTTTGAGATGAGGATGTGGACCCGGTTCGTGAGCATGGGCTTTTCTTTTGTCCTGTATATATTTTTCAACGGCAAGATAGAGACCGTGGAGTCCACCCCAAACCACAAAGGTCCAATTGGCTCCGTGCCACAAGCCACCAATGAGCATGGTGAGCATTACATTGATATACGTGCGTACAATGCCTTTGCGGTTACCTCCCAGCGGAATATACAAATAATCGCGCAGCCAAGTGGATAATGTGATGTGCCACCTTCGCCAGAAATCTGAAAAACCGATGGCTGCATAGGGATAAAAGAAGTTGTCGCGAATGGTAAATCCAAGGCAGAGGGCGATTCCAATGGCGCAAGTTGAATACCCCCCAAAATCAAAAAATATTTGTCCTGAGAATGCCAATACCCCCATCCAGGCATCAAGTGCATTCATGTCTTTGCCTGCACTGAATACGTCATCGGCTGATGAAGCCAGCAAACTATCGGCCAGTACCACTTTCATAAAAAGGCCGAGGGTAAGTAAAAACATACCCTGATTGAATTGCAGCCAGGTGGCTTTAACCGGAGATTTAAACTGGGGAATAAGTTCATCCGGTCTTACAATCGGACCTGCTACCAGCTGTGGAAAGAATGTGACGAACAAGGCAAAATCGAGAAAGGACTTTTCGGATGCATACTTCCTGTTGTACATGTCGAGTGAGTACGAAAGTGTTTGAAAGGTATAAAAAGAAATACCCACAGGAAGAATAATATCAGGAGCCATCGGATGAAAGTCGATGCCGGCAGCACTGGTAAGAGCAACGAAGTTGTCCAGCATAAATTCGCCGTACTTAAAATAAGCTAATGGCGCAAGGTTACCCACAAGGCTGGCAGCGAGCCACCATTTTCTTTTCACCGGATTTTGTTCAATGCTGAGATTTTTACCTACAAAAAAATCCAGAAAAGTTGAAAATATAAGGAGCAGAATAAAAGGAGGATTCCACACTGCATAAAACAGGTAGCTTGCCATCAACAAGTGCACTTTTTTGAAGGTCCACTTCAAAGGAAGGTTATACACAAAAAGTACTACTGCAAAAAAGACAATAAATGTATATGAATTGAATACCATTTTTTTCGATTTAAAAGTGCGGAATTATTGGTGGCTTGCTTTGAATTTCCAGCCCATTTCAGCGGTCAAATCCTCTATTACTTTTTGGGTGTAAATTCGGGTGTCTGACTGTCGGAGGTGAGAAAATTCAGTACAATTCATTTTGCTTAATTCCGGGTAATCAGCAAAGTGCATTCCTTTACATCCGGTAACAGCCAGGATTTTTTGCCAGAATTTTTCTCTGGGAAAGCCCATTTGTTCTCCTTTCCAAAGCGGTCCGGAGCTGGGTGGGCGCAAAAAGACTACCTGCCCGCCACGGGCTCTGATTTTATCCGTATGCAACTTAACATCCCTGATAAATGAATCAATAACGTGCTCCGGTGTGGGCGGAGCTTTGGCACCCATTTTTGCCAATTGCATCCAGATATCCTGCATCATTTTAACACCTGCCTTGTCACCATCTACAAAGCGGTCTGTCATCATATTGTTGCGGTCAAAATTCATTGTGCCAAATTCCGTTGGATACTTTGGAAAATCCATTTTTCCCGGACGAGGAGGGATAGGCAAGCAATCGAGCATTGCACTAAGCGCAAAATTATCTTTATCCAACATTACAAAATTGGACTCCAGAAAAGTGTTGACATGAAAGCTAAAACGTTGTGCCGGCGTTTCATTTTCACAAAAATCCAAAAACTTTTGTGGTCTTTCATAAGACCTGCCTGACATATCAAAAAACAAAGGCTCTGCAACATCAATGAGCAACTTACCTTTAAACAATGAATCTGCTGCCAATGCTTTAAGTACCGGAATTGGACTGCTACCCACATTGGCCAGTTGTATGGGTGTTTCTCCGGTCAGCTTACGCCAAACATCGGTGTTGATATCGTATTTTATTCTACTTGACCCTGTGAAAACGGTAGCTTCATGGATGGGCAGATAAATTTTTCTTTTTTTATCTGCAAAGATACTTTCGCTATCGTCGAAGGAAATGGTGTAACCAAGATATCTGAGGCAGAGTTCATAACCACCTATCAGAATGGTGGTTAGGGAAAGCACCATGATGGCGGCTTTCCGGAAATTGTCGGAATGCATAATCGTGTTATAAAGGTTTTGTCAGCTAATAAAAAACAGAAATCAATTCTATTTGTAAAGATAAAAGTAGAATTTTATTCTTTGCAAATAACCTATTCAGTGTAAATATTTTGTTTTTAATAACTGCAGAAAAGGAAAAAAATAGCTCATCGGGTTTGCCCAAACATGAACAAACCAAAGAAAATGGGATAGGAATAAGTTATTGTCAGCTAATTAACTGCTAAAATTCCGCGCTTCCCGGAAACCTTGGGAATGGAATTACATCTCTGATGTTGGACATGCCGGTAACAAATTGTACCAGTCTTTCGAAACCGAGTCCAAAGCCTGCGTGCGGACAAGTGCCGAACCTTCTGGTATCCAAAAACCACTCCATCTCTTCGAGAGGAATGTGCATTTCCTGCATTCTGCCCATCAACACATCAAGTCTTTCCTCCCTTTGGGATCCTCCAACAATTTCACCGATGCCCGGGAACAGGATGTCCATGGCCCTAACGGTATTGTTGTCGTCGTTTACACGCATGTAAAAGGCTTTGATGGCCTTGGGATAATCTGTCAGAATTACAGGTTTGCCGAAATGTTTTTCAACAAGGTAACGCTCGTGCTCACTCTGCAGATCAGCGCCCCATGCTTCAATAGGGTAGTTGAACTTGCCCTTTTTATTGGGTGTGCTGTTTTTGAGAATGTCGATCGCCTCGGTATAGGTGAGTCGCTGAAAGTCGTTGTTGAGACAGAACTGAAGTTTTTCCCTCAGGCTCATTTCCGATCTTTCGTTTTGCGGTTTTTGTTTTTCTTCATCGAGCAATCTGCTTTCCAAAAACTCAAGGTCTTCGGCACAATGTTCAATCACCTGACCAATACAATATTTCAGCAAGCCCTCAGCCAGATCCATATTGTCGTTGAGATCAGCAAAGGCTACTTCGGGTTCGATCATCCAAAATTCGGCAAGGTGACGGGAAGTATTGGAATTTTCAGCCCTGAATGTTGGGCCAAAAGTGTACACCTGACTCAGCGCCAAAGCTGCCAATTCTGCTTCCAGTTGGCCGGAAACGGTGAGGTTGGTAGATTTACCAAAAAAGTCTTTTTTGAAGTCTATCTGTCCGTCTTCTGTTTTGGGAAGCTTATCCATGGGAAGGGTAGTAACCCTGAACATTTCACCGGCACCTTCGGCCTCAAGCCGAGCTTCGGCCGGGTGCCGGCGTGGCCGCGCCGGTGTCCACGACGGACATCGACGTGATCGACACGGTGACGTTGGGCACCGGCGCGCGCGCGGGCGAGGAGCGACCGCCATCCATCGGGCGACCCACCTGCGATGCGGGCGCCGGGAGGATCTGTCGCCCGTTGCACCACTCGGAAAGGGCGCGGTTGTCATCGGCCTGCCCGGCGATCGGGCGATCAAGCGACGCCTGAAACCCAGGATTGGAGAGCCCAAAGCGAAGCGCGGCGCGGACG
>CALJKQ010000153.1 GCA_937973565.1 uncultured Saprospiraceae bacterium
CTGGAGTTCAGACGTGTGCTCTTCCGATCTCTACCCGTGTAGGTAAAGAAATTGCCCAAATTGCAGCCCCCCAATTCAAAAAGCTCTCGCTCGAAATGGGCGGTAAAAACCCCATCCTCATTTTCGATGATTGCAACTATGAAAAAACGCTGCAAACCGTCATTCGTTCTTCTTTCACCAACCAGGGACAAATATGTCTGTGCGGATCGCGAATCTATGTACAAAATGGCATTTACGAAAAGTTCAAAACAGACCTGGTCAATGCTGCCAAAGCCATGAAAATTGGTGATCCTATGGATGAAACCACAAAGGTGGGCGCCATTGTATCCAAAATGCACTACGAAAAAATCCTCCACCACATCCAATTGGCCAAAGACGAAGGTGGGAACCTGCTTTGCGGAGGTAATCCGGAATATCCCGCCCATTTTGAAAAAGGTTGGTTTATAGCACCCACCATCATTGAGGGACTTGCCAACAGTTGTGCTACCAACCAGGAGGAAATTTTTGGCCCGGTAGTGACCATAGCACCTTTTGCTACAGAGGAAGAGGTACTGGCTTTGGCCAATGATAGCAGTTACGGCCTGGCTTGCAGTTTGTGGACAGAAAATGCCAGTCGGGTACATCGAATGGCTGCTGCTCTGGAGACGGGCATCGTATGGGTCAATACCTGGCTGCTCCGTGACTTGCGCACCCCTTTCGGCGGCATGAAAAACAGTGGTGTGGGTCGTGAAGGGGGCTGGGAAGCCTTACGCTTTTTTACAGAACCTAAAAATGTGTGCATTCAATATTGAAATCGGGTATAATTCCTGGCAATGACCCCCTAAAACCTTGACTGATATTGGCAGACTTTTGTTATTTTTATGGCAAAATCTAACCAATGTCCAGATTACTTCCCAAGTTTAATTTTAAAGCGTGGATTGATGAGAACAGGCATCTCCTCAAACCTCCTGTAGGCAACAAATGTGTATGGCAGGATGGAGAATACATCGTGATGGTAGTGGGTGGGCCCAATGCCCGCAAAGACTTCCACTTGAATGGCACCCCTGAATTTTTCTACCAGGTAGAAGGCGACATCCACCTCAAAGTACTGGACGAAGGAAAAATAAAAAGAATCGACATCAACGAAGGGGATATCTACTTACTTCCTTCCAATATTCCGCACTCACCCCAAAGAGGCCCCAATACGGTAGGTTTGGTGGTAGAGCAACTCAGACCGGGCAACATGGAGGATGGCCTGGCATGGTATTGCGAAAACTGCAGCCATGAATTGTACAGCGAAAAATTTATGTTGGATAACATAGAAAACGACCTGCCCGTCATCTTCAAAAAATTCTATTCAAACCTGGATTTGCGCACATGCAAAAACTGCGGAGCGGTTATGGAACCGCCTGTCATGCCAAATGCAGATGCCTAGTCTTTAATATGATTTGATGCACATCAACGCCCATTCTCATCTATTGCCGGAACCCGGCCAAATACCTGCATTCATGGTGGATAAGGGCGTTTTTTCTATCGATGCCGACAGAAAATTCATGCGCCAGGGCAGCTGGTCACGTCCGGTAACAGATCCCAGTTTTTTCCTAAGAGAAAAACTAGAGTGGATGGAACACAACCACATCGATCATTGTGTAGTCCTCAATTTGTCGCAACTCTATTGCAATGGCATGGAGCGCAATCTTTGTCACGATGTCATCCGCTTCCAAAATGATTTCAATGCAGGCCTGCAAGCTGACCATGCCCATAAATTCACAGGAGGATTTGTGGTTCAACCCAATCACCTGGAAGATGCCCTCAAAGAAATAGAACGCTGTGTAAATACGCTGAACTTATCTGTGTTGTGTCTGCCTACCCACTTTCTGGATGCCAACCATCAATGGCGCAGCGTGGCAGATCCCTGGTGTGAGCCCATATTCGAGCTTGCCAACCACTACAAGCTGGCGGTAGAAATTCATCCCTATGATGGAGAAGAAATCATAGCCCTTCAGGATAAATTTTGGAGGTTTCACCTGGTGTGGATGTGCGCATTGACAAGCCCGGGGATCACGATGCGATCGCGGGCGTCGAGCACTTCGGCATCGGCCACCTGGCCTGCGCCCAGATCGGTGCCCACTGCCGCAATGCGGTCCCCCTCAATC
>CALJKQ010000154.1 GCA_937973565.1 uncultured Saprospiraceae bacterium
GGTGTTTTGTGAAAGCAAAACCACGTTGGCTTCTTCAGCCATGGAAATCTTATTGGGATCATCTGCATGCATCAATTTAAGGGCTCCTTCATTCAGGTGCCAACGTCCTTTTTTATCAATGCCTATTAAAACGGGCTCAAATTTTTCCAAATCCAGGGCGCCGATGACGTTCTTTGCTGACAAAAGGGATATTTGGTGTTCTGTAGACCTGCCTCCAAATAGAATAGCTACCCTTTTTTTGGACTTATTCATATTACATTTTTTGCAAATATCTTAATTTTTGCCGAATATACAGTGGGTCAGAGGCTTATAATGTTGGATGTTTCCATAAAATCTCCCGCATCGTTGGAGGCAATAATAACTGTTCTTCCGGAAAAAAATTGTTGCGCCATGCGATGATACCATTCGCGATTACCGGCGTCAAGATAAGATGTGGGTTCATCCAGGATAAGAATTTCAGACCGACCCACCATGGCCAGCAATAAATTGACTTTTTGTACCATACCACTGCTGAACTGTGATAATTTTTTATCCCCCGGGTTTTTCCATTCCAGAATATTGAGCAAATCTTTATAATTCATTGTCTCACGGCTCCCTTTGAAGGTAAGCAGTAAATCCCAGTTTTCCTTTAAAGTAAAGTCCTTGATTACCGTTGAATAAGGTGCAGCCAAAGTCAGGTAGCGAAATACATCCTTTCTTTTCACTTGTTGCCCGGCACTAAAGTATTCCACAGCCCCTGAGCCGGGCGTTAAAAATCCGCACAAAATTTTGAGTAATGTGGATTTTCCTGAACCGTTGGGGCCTGCAATGCCTGTGATGCTATCTTGCGTAAAATGATAGGTAAATTGTTTGATAATGTCGATTCCGGCATACGATTTAGAAATATTACCGGCTTTGATTTCCATACCCGTTTACTTGTCTATCTGCCTGAACTCGCGGATAATTCCTGTAGGTGAGTTCTGAATAAAGTCGAGGATCTCCTCCTTAAAACGCGTATCCGGCAATTCAGCCTGGATGGCTTCGGTAGCCTTTGATATACTAAAGCCTTTGACAAAAAGATACCTGTAGATATCTGTAATCTGATTTATTTCTTCCTGGGTATAGCCTCGCCTCTGCAAGCCAGTACTATTCACTCCTGCATAGGAGAGCGGTTCTCTGGCCGCCTTTATATAGGGAGGTACGTTTTTACGCACAAGCGATCCGCCTCCAATGTATGTGTGGGATCCAATGTGAACAAATTGTTGAACCGCGCAAGAACCACCCAAAATAGCAAAATCATCCATTTCTACGTGGCCAGCCATTTGAACGGCATTACTGATGATACAATGGTTTCCCACAATACAATCGTGTCCCAGGTGGACGTAGGCCATAATAAGACTATTGGAACCTACTGCTGTCCTTTCCCTGTCAAGGGTGCCTCTGTTGATGGTAACACACTCTCTGATCGTCGTATTATCTCCAATTTCTGCTGTTGAATATTCTCCTTTAAATTTTAAATCCTGAGGAATGCCCGAAATAACCGCTCCAGGATGAATTTTGCAGTTTTTACCTATTCTGGCACCATCCATAATGGTTACATTGGGACCTATCCAGGTTCCTTCTCCAATTTCGACATCACCTGAGATAACGGTAAAACTTCCAATTTCTACGTTATCTGCAATCCTTGCATTTGGATCGATTTCACAGAGTTTGTTGATTATTTCCATTCACTTTGTTTTATCCAGCGACTATTCTTACCCTTGTCTTTTAACAATTTGAGCCGTCAACTCGCCTTCACTTACTATTTTGTTGCCCACGTAAGCCGTGCCTTGCATGTGGACTATACCTCTTCTTATAGGAGACAACAGCTCCATTTTGAGCAACAAGGTATCGCCTGGTACAACTTTATTTTTAAATTTAACGTTTTCCATTTTTATAAAGTATGTATCCCACAAATGCGGATCTTCTACCGTTGACAACGCCAGAATACCCCCGGTTTGTGCCAGCGCCTCCATTTGGAGCACTCCCGGAAATACGGGATTGCCTGGAAAATGCCCCTGAAACAGCTGCTCGTTGTATGTAACGTTTTTAACACCCACAACGTGGCTTTCAGACTTCTCAATTATTTTGTCGACCATTAAAAATGGATAACGGTGGGGCAACATTCTTTTTACATCTTCCACATCCAGCAACGGTGCCTTATCCGGGTCGTAATTGGGTTTGCCTTTCAACTTTCGCTGATCAGCCATTTTTTTCTTTAACAACCTGGCAAATTCAGTATTGATTTTATGGCCCGGTTTTACGGCAATGATCTTACCCTGAATATTGCGACCCACCAGGCTGAGATCTCCCATTAAGTCCAATAATTTATGCCTGGCAAGTTCATTGGGAAAGAACAACTTATTGTCATTCAAAACCTTATCCTCACCCAACTGCCTTTTCCCAAAGTGCAGTTTTTCGGCCAACTCATCCAAACGCTCCTGGGTTAAACCCGGTTCAGCCAACACGATGGCATTTTCCAAATCACCTCCTTTGATCAAACCATTGTCGTATAAATAAGTAAGCTCATTGGTGAAAACAAAGGTCCTGCATGCTGAAATTTCCTTTTCAAAATCTTCCCCCTGACTGAAGATAGCTGTTTGCTCTTCAACCGTGGAATTGGGGAAATCTATGATAACGTTCAATTCAAATTTATCCGATGGAATGGCAATTAACTCCGACCCGGTGATCTCATCTTTCAAGACAATCGGCTCTTCAACAATAAAAACATCCCGATTTTCATCCTCTATTTGCTTTAATCCGGCTGATTTGATAGCCTGAACAAAAGGTTTTGCACTACCGTCTAAAATGGGAATTTCGGGTCCGTCTACTTCGATAACCACACCATCGACATCCAGGCCGGTCAATGCAGCCAAAAGGTGTTCAATGGTGGTAATGGTTACATCTCCGGTTCCAATGGTGGTACTTCTATTGGTGGCTATAACATAATTGGCATCCGCAGGAATAACTACTGGAGGTTCTACGTCCACTCTTTTAAATTTAATACCCTGACTTCCTTCTACAGGAACCAGTTTTACTTCGATTTCTCTGCCGGTATGTAAGCCCTTACCCTTGAGGGTGGCAATAGAAGCCAATACGTTTTTACCCATTTTGTTTTGTTAAATTTTCTATGGTTTTTTCCAAAGACTTGATTTTATCGGCCAATTCCGGTAATTTCTTGAAATAAGCATAAGATTTTAAATAATGTCCATATTCCAGCGCCGGATATCCATAAAGCTTGGAATTTACCTCTTTAATCGATGATGAAAGGCCTGATTTGGCTTGAATCATGGTTCCATCCGCAATCTGAATATGGCCCGCAAGACCTACCTGACCACCTATAATACAATTCTTTCCTACTTTGGTACTGCCTGCAATACCTGCCTGAGCAGCAATAACCGTATTTTCTCCTATCTCTACATTGTGGCCTATCTGAATCAAATTATCCAGCTTCACTCCTTTTCTGATGATGGTGCTTCCAATGGATGCTCTGTCAATCACAGTATTACTGCCAATTTCTACCTCGTCTTCAATAACGACATTGCCATTTTGAGGTATTTTTTGATACACTCCGTTTTCGTCTTTGCTAAAGCCAAATCCGTCGGATCCAATCACAGTATTGGCATGGATAATAACATTATCTCCAATTTTGCAGCCGTGGTAGATTTTGACTCCGGCATAAATTTTACAATTCTTTCCGATGGTCACATCTCTGCCCAGAAATACATGCGCATAAATCAGACTCCCATCTCCAACCTCGCAATTCTCTCCAATTACCGTCTGGTGATCAATTCCTACTTCTTTGCCAAGATGTGTACTGTGAGCAATGACAGCGCTGTCTGCAATGCCCACTTTCACCTCAGATTGATGATTGTACAATCCCAGCAATTTGCCCAGGGATTGATAAACATCATCTACCAGTATCAGGGTGGCTTTTATAGGCTGTGAAGGCGTAAAATCTTTACTGACCACCACAGCGGATGCGGATGTCTCGTATATGTAAGGTTCATATTTAGGATTGGCAAGAAAAGAAATGGTTCCTTCACTGCCTTCCTCAATCCTTGAAGGGCCTGAAATAACGATATCGGGGTCGCCACGCAACTCTCCTTGTAGTAACTGACTGATTTGTGAAGTTGTAATCATTGGAATTGCAAAAATAACACAATAAAAGTGAATAACCCTCTCAAAAGCCCAGCAGTTAAACCATCAATTTATTACCTTTTATCGAAAAAAAGAAGGCATACAACCCTTAAGAAGGTTTTTCGTTCCATTCTAACAATACAATTTACCTAGGGTTTTCAGTTTTTACATTGTATTTGTTTACCCAAAATAACGTTATTTTATTCTGCACCTGACCGTTTAATCGAAATTACACAAAATCTTATTCTGTAATATTAGTGATTTGGGATAGCGATTACAGTTCCTTACCTTTGTCCCTGATATGGAAGGATTCGAAAAAAAAGTAATTATAGGTTCCAGAGGTAGTGATCTGGCCTTGTGGCAGGCCCACTATGTGAAGGGTCAATTGATGGAACATTGTGGTCTGGACTCGGAAATCATGGTGATTCAAACCAAAGGTGACAAAATCCTTGATTTGAGTTTTGATAAAATTGAAGGCAAAGGATTTTTTACCAAAGAACTGGAAGATGCTCTTATTCAGGGCATCATTGATCTCGCAGTACACTCCATGAAAGATCTTCCCACCGTATCGCCGCAAGGATTGTGTTTGGGAGGAGTATCCTATCGGGAAGACCCCAGAGATTGTCTGTTGATTTCACCCCAGGCTTATGATGCCAACAAAAGTCTTGGCCTGAAAGGAAATGCTATAGTAGGGACTTCTTCCGTACGCAGAAAAGCGCAGATTACAGATCTGAGAAATGATGTTTCTACCCTCGACTTAAGGGGCAATGTACCCACGCGCATCAAGAAACTGAGAGAAGGTGGGTACGATGCCATCCTCTTAGCCAAAGCAGGCTTGCTTCGATTAGAGCTCGATCTTTCGGACTTACATATTTGTGATTTGCATCCCATTGAGTTTGTGCCTGCTCCTGCACAAGGAGTGTTGGCTTATCAATGCAGAGAAAACGACATCCATCTTCGCAAAAAATTGGCCCTCATTCATCACAAAGATGTGGCAGATTGCACCAACATTGAACGCACCATTCTCAATTCGATGGAAGGAGGCTGTCAGTTGCCTTTAGGCGTATATTGCCATAAGGACGCCAATGGATTTTACCACCTTCATGCTGC
>CALJKQ010000155.1 GCA_937973565.1 uncultured Saprospiraceae bacterium
TTTGATTGAATTATTTTGACAATAAATACTTGAACACAAAATCATGATTAAAAAAAAGAAAAATATATGCTTCATTTTTACTTATTTTAATTACAATTATCAATGTTAGAATCAGGATGCTTTCCGTCATTAATCTATCTCTATCTATAAACTCTATCCAATTGTGTCATATCCGGTTCAGCAACTGGATATTGATAAGTCCACGTATGAGAGCAATTTTAACAATACAGAAAAATAATTGTAGCTATTTCATCATCATCAGGTGTAAAGCTTGTTGAAAATGGAAGACGGAATTTTTTAACGGTTTTGGTATGGTGTCGTGCGGGGTTTACGAAGCGCTTTCCAATCATTTTACACCAACTTTTAATACGAGCCACAAACGCTCGAATACCTCTGAAACACGCATGCACTATACCATTTGTTAGGCAACTTAATTATTTCCTTATTTTTTTTAAAATATTCGCAATATCATTATCATAATCGTTTATCCAAACGGTTTTGACCCCCAAAGATTCTGAATCTATTTCTTCGTATCTGTTTTGCATTTCTATTAAAAATTCAACAGTGTCTTCAAAATTTATTTTAGCCTTTATTTTTTCATTAAAAATTTCAGGGTTATCATCTAATACTTTCTGAAGCATTTCCCTAACTTTCTTTAGGTCAGGTTTCTTTTTTAAAATGTAATGGTATTTCTTTTTACCAGTTTTTTGGGAATTCGCTATATCAAGTAACCTTCTAATATTTGGGTCTGTCAATGAAGAACCAATAAATAAGCATGTATTATCTCTAAATTTGTTGATTTGGACAATATTGTTCCAACTGTAGATAGCATTATATTGCTCATGATAAACATACTCACCAAGAGTTATTATATTTCTGTCATCCAAATTACCTTCTCTTGGTAAGAAACCATGAACATGATAAATTGCTAAAGAGTTATCATCAGGATCAATGCCTTGTCCATATATGCTTTGAAATGGAACATCAAGACCTTTGGCTAATATTTTATTTTCTATAATGTCATCATAGTTATAAGAAATAATTCCATCTAAAGTCGGTGTGTTTTTCCCAGGTGATATACATAATTGGACGATCTCCTCCATTGTCAAAGAATGAGCGTTATTGTCAAAACTTTCATATAATGCAGACCTAACTTCATTTTCAAATTGATTTTTTGAATTATTTGGCTTTTCCAGTGATTCTTGAAGAAATCTACCAGCAATAAGAGGGCTTGGGTTAAATACCTTTGTAAAAACCTTTGATAGAATTGTTGCTTTTTCTGGTTCTTCTTCGATTGTTTTAACTAATAATCTTTGTAGTAAAGAATCCCAAGATGGTATTCCAAACTTCATAGAGACTCCCGCTCCAAGAACTAATACTAATTTGTTATTGAAATAAGACTCGCGTAAATATTTGATTGCAGTTTGAGATGTGGATTTCTTTGTGTAAGGTAAATTCTTTGATAAGATTGAGAAGTCGATATTCTGAAAATTCTCAAGGCTAGTCCTTAAAATTTCCAAATAGTTTTTTGGGAAAGTAATTTTAGTATTTGCAATAATATTCGAAAGGTTCGATAAGTAATCAGATTCTATGCTCATTTCTGTCTGTTTTGTTTTATGTTGCCTAACTTGTATATAACCGAAACTCCCTAAAACCGCAGCACCCAACTCCCCCCCAAACCCTTTGATTCTCAGCAACCACACCCATTTTTAAACGCCTATAAATGTTTAGTACACGCCTGTTAATATCCGTTATTAAACATGTATAAACGTTTAAACCAAGGTTATTCAGCCCCAAATACCTGGTCATAAATATCTTATTCAGTAAAAAGCGGGAATTTTTCATATTTAGTACCCCAATTTACCATAAAACTAAGTATTAAAATTTAAGCTACCAAATAATACTTTGCAGCCAATTAAAATTCTGTTAGCTTTCAATATACATCTACTCAACATTGTAAAACAATTACCAATGTCATTAAAACAAAATTATATTTGGGTGGTAAAATCAAGGCTGAATCAATTGCTGCACACACACCTCCGCTTTTACTTTCCAATATCAAACAAGAACTTGCCCAGTTTCCCAAAATATACCCCTCAGCTGCTTTGGATTTTATAGCCTCTAATATAGACTCACCAATTCCTACCTCCCATACCCTCTCATCTTCAAACAAGATGGCCGTGGCACTCTGACTTCCTCCCCTGTATAGGCCAATAATCCCGTCTTAAGGTCTCTTTTGAATACCACCAGGTTGTTGGTAAGTTGATTGGCTACTATTAAAAACTGACCGGTAGGGTCGATCGCAAAATTTCGTGGCAGTTTGCCGTAGCTGTCTTGGTGGCCCACCAGGGTTAAGCTGCCACTGACACCATCTATGGAAAAAATAGCGATTGTATTTTCATTTTCCCCGCGATTGGAGGCATATAGGTACAGCCCATCGGGGGAGATATGGATGTCTGCGCCACTGTATTCTTCTTGTGGTTTTGAGTAGGCAAAAATTTGTTGTATGTTGTTTAATTTTCCATCTGCATACCTAAATACGGCTATGGTTCCACTCAATTCTTCTATGCAGTAGGCAAAGCGCGCGTTGGGATGAAAGATCATATGCCTGGGGCCACTGCCCGGTTCGGCGGTATAGTCATGAGCACTCATTTCTTCCAGGACTTGATTTTGCTGCCCATCAAAGCGGTAAACCTTTATTTTGTCAGAACCCAAATCCGGAAAAAACAAATAGGCAAAGTCGGGCGAAAAAACCGCCGCATGGATATGCGCACTTTCCTGTCTTCTGTGATTGGGACCCTTGCCCTGAAACTTCACCAGCTGTTGATAGGGCATCAGGCTTCCGTCTGCCTTGGTTTTAAATACGGATACGGAACCGGCAGTGTAATTGGCGTTGACCACATATTTATTGTCAGGACTGACGGTGAGGTACACCGGATTTTCTCCCCCACTCTTCTGCGTGTTGAGCAAGGTCAAACCGCCCTCTATGCTGTCAAACTTAAATGCTGATACACTTCCTTCCCCCGGAAGTTTTGTTTCTGTGCACGCATACACATATTCACCGGAACTGGAAAGGGTTAAAAAGGAAGGATTGACTAATTTTTGCCCGGTAGCCACTTCCTTCAATTTTCCGGTTTGGGTGTTGAATTCGTAGATGTAAATTCCTTTGTCTGCTATGCCCTCTGTGTACGTACCCACAAATAAATAGGTCTTCGTGTTTTGTCCTTGTAGTGTGCATCCGAGGACAGATAAAAGTAGGGTGAGTAAAAATTTCATTAATAAATTAGGTACATCCTTTCGCAGATGGCATAAAAATACGCAACCGTTTTCATCTTTGCCTGATCATTTTCCCGGTCTTGACTACTTTTTGGTTATTACAGATTGCATAGAAATACATCCCTTCAGGCAGGTGGACTGTGCTAAAAGTTGTGGTGTTTGAAAATGCCTTATAAAAAAGTGCCTGGCCATATAATTTGTATTGGGTGATTTTTGCTGTGCCGTTGTCACAAAATTCTATGGTCAATTCATCAGCAAATGGATTGGGATAAATATTAAGAGTGACAATGTAAGCATCCTGAGTATATTACCTGCAGGCTTAATAAACTAGCCCAATACAATTGGTTAGCAATCACCTTATTCTAAAATAATGGGCTCGTTGGATTGGAAAAAATAATTAACCCGTCGTTAAAAAAGCCATTTATTCAGCCAACCATAAACAAAGTCTGATATTCACATAGCAACAATCAATTATATGTATCATTTTGACTATCTATTCATTTGCGTCCTTAAAGTGGAATTGTGCAAATTAATTATAAAATAATATTTTACCATTTTTAAGCATTCGTATTATTTTATGCTAATTTTAACTGATTTTTTTTGAAATAATAAACTCATTTGAAATATTGTATAGATTTATTTTTGTTTAATACAAGTTTTAAAGTATTTTCAAAATTCACTTTCCAGCTTTTATTTAAAATCGAAATAAGCTTAACAAAGTATACAATAATATCAATTATTGAAATCATACAAAACACTATAAAAAATACCTTATGATAAACGTGAGCCTATACCTGTCAGCAGGTATATCCAAAGTGAAGAAACTAGTATGCTTAATTTTTTTGATTTCATTTTCGGTTAATTCGTATGGCCAATTCAATGAAACTTTTGAAGATGAAACGACGAATGCCACCACTTTTTCCGGTGGTGGAGTTGTCTATCAAACCACCGGATCTATTAAGGTTGGCAACTTTACAAACGGTGGTTGTGGCGGTTTCATGGACCATAAATATATTGACGGAATTACCAACGCTACTGCTGACGCCAGTGCCGGAGAAATTCAAATGCAAACTGCCAATACCAATTTCAAAATAAATAGTTTGTGCATCTGGTTGTCTACAGATGGAGGTATTACTGCCCTGAGCGGCACCTTCAAGCTGAGAGGTACCCTTAATGGAGGAGGTACGGTTACCACGGGTCCCATCACTGTAACGGAGCCTTGTATGTCGGACTGTTGGGCACCTAATATTAGTATGGCCGGCACAGCTCTGGAAAATGTATACCTTACAAAAGTAGAAGTGTTGTTACCTGTTGGTTTTAATTATATTGCCATAGATAATTTCAACTTTAATTCTCAATCACAGTCTGTAGTCCTTACTTGTCCGACTAATACCATAATAGCTTCTTGCCAAACACAAGGAGCCGTTGATGCTGCATTTACAGCGTGGATGGGTACCGCATCCGGTTCAGGAGGGTGCAGTGGGGTCTTATCGAATAACAGTACTGGAGCTCCCCCTGCATGCGGAGGCAGCACAACAGTAACTTTCACCTATACCAGTACATGTGTTCCATTTATCACTACTTGCCAGGCAACTTTCACAGTGTCGCCACCATCAAACCCTACACCTGTTTTTGCCAATTGCGGTAGTACCGCCAGTCTCGGATGTAACCCTTTTAACCTTCCTTCTTGTACAGCAATTGCCAGCGGTGGTTTTGGAGGGGCCGTAACTGCATCTAACAGTTGTGGTTCTGTTCCCGTTAGCTGTTCGGCCGGTAGTGTCACTGTCAATGGATGCAATCGGTCACAAGAGTTTACATTTACAGCCACAGCTTGTGGTCAGACCAGTACCTGCACCCGCACTTACAACTGGACGGTGGTGACGCCTCCTTCCTTTAATGGTACCTGTGGAAATAGTGTCATAAACCTTGGCTGCAATCCTGTTACCTTGCCTGCATGCGACCCCAATGTGATGGCTTCTAATGAATGCGGGCCAATAACGGTGATCTGCCAGGTTGGCGCCATTCAGACAAATGGCTGTAACCGAAGTCAAACGCTTACTTACGTAGCGAATGCCATTGGCTGCGGTAATTTCAGTACTTGTACCCGAATCCACAACTGGCAGGTTACAACAGCACCTGTCTTTGCCAACTGTGATAATACCTTCGATCTTGGGTGTAACCCGGGTGCCGTACCCACCTGTGCCGATGTTCAGACCGCCCCATTTGGTGGTGCCGTTACTGCCTGCAACGAATGCGGTAATGTCACTGGCATCACCTGTAGTGAAGGTATCACTGTATCAAATGGATGTAATCGTACCAAAGTATTTACATTTTCGGTAACGGCTTGTGGTTTTACCTCTACTTGCACGAGAACTTTTACCTGGAAAGTTGCCACGGCCCCGGTATTCGACAATTGCACAACAGGCACTACCAACTTGGGATGCAACCCGGCTAGCTTGCCAAGTTGTGATCTCAATGTTACCGCAACCAGCGAATGTGGTCCGGCTATCGTCATTTGTACGGCAGGCGCAATTACCTCAAATGGTTGCAATAGAGAGCAAATCTTTACCTATGTAGCTACAGGTGAGTGTGGTACAAGCACTTGCACCCGCACCTTTGTTTGGACAGTCCCTCTAGGTGCTTCCTTAGTCTGCCCCGGCAACACAACAACACCCGCCTGCCAAACACAGACAGCTGTTGACCAGGCATTTGCCAACTGGTTGGCTGTGGCACAAATAGTAGCAGGTGGTTGCAATGGAGTATTAACCAACAACAACACAGGGGCACCTTCTGCCTGTGGTGGCTCAACTTCAGTAACTTTCACCTACACAAATGGCTGCGGGCCTGGCAACATTTGTACTGTTTCCTTCACGGTAGCAGCGCCCTCGACACCAAATCTGAGCGTAATTGTCGGCACGACACAATTGAATTCTTGCCAGTCACAGTCGGCATTAAATTCAGCATACAACAATTGGTTAAACAATAATGTAGTTGCAAGCGGTGGCTGTAATGGCGTCCTGACAAACAACAGTACCGGCCCCCCATCCGTTTGCGGTGGGAGTACAACCGTTACCTGGACCTATACCACCTCTTGTGCCCAACCTATTACCGCGCAAGCTACCTTCCAAGTGTTACCATCACCTCCAATAATGTTAAGCTGCGCTATGAACCAGACTTTACCTGCTGGTCAATCACAGGCACAAGTTAACAGTGCATTCACTACATGGCTAGGTACCACCATGGCCTCGGGAGGATGTAATGGAATGTTGTCCAATAATAACATGGGTGCGCCTCCTGCCACAGGGGGAAATACAACGGTTACCTTCACTTATACCAGTAGCTGTGCTCCTCTTAATACAACATGTCAGGCTACATTTAACGTAGAAGCAGGCCAGTTTCAAAATATGCAAACAGGATTATCATATCCCACTTTGCAAGGAGCCATAGATGCAGCAATGCCCGGACAAACCATAATCCTATTGGACAATCTGTCAGAATCAAATGTGGTAGTAAATAATTCTGTTATCATTGAAGCCAATGGATTTAGTCTTACCATTCCAAGTGGAAGCTTAACAATACCCTCTGGAAAATCCCTCACATGGAAAGAAGACACACTTTTCATCAATGCTGGAGCCAGTATAGACAATGACGGAACGCTGATAAATAATGGTACAATTAATTACCAAGGGGGTACCGGTACTTTTAACAACACAGGTACCTTTTCCGGCAGTGGAAACTTTCAGGGTAATTTAGTGAATATGAGTATTGTGAACCCAGGGAAGTGATGGCAATACGCTTCGCTTAGTCCAATTCGGCTGCGCCTTAGGATAACTGAGTGGTTTTGGCTTTGCCAAAAAAATTGATTGGCAGATCAATTTAACGAAGGCACCGAGCGCTTATCGCGAGGCATCGACACATGATTTTTAAGCAATACGCTTCGCCTAGTGCAACTCGCTTCACTTAGTCCAATTCGGCTACGCCTTAGGTCAATGAATTCAAAGAGGAATCGGTCAAATAATATGAGCTGCTAATTACAATCAGCCATTGTCGATGCCGTGTCAGGTTATGCTCGGTTCCTGGTGAGTTAGCAAATTTATAATTTGCATAAACGAGCGATGCTGAGTTGCCCAAGTGCTGGTTATTGAATAAAGTTTTGCCCCATACAGTGTACAATGAGCTATCCTTTGCAAACGCTAATTCGTTATCAGCGCTGATAACTTCACCTGTTTTTCTATTTTTGGACCCCATTCTGCATGGCTAGCCATAGTGTCAGATAGCTTTTCATGCAAGTAAAGCTGGTACCAGGTTGTTTTTGGAAACTCACCTACATTTTTAAAGACTTTTTCAGAATGTACCATGAGTTTTAAGATAAACTCCTCTTTAGGTTCCCTATGATTATTAATTATCTGACTTAAAAAAACGGGGGTAATGTTGATGTCCTTTGCGAATTCACTTCTTTTCACATAAATTGTATCCACATAACTTTCCAGGAATTTGGTAAAATGATTTTGTTTGTCATATACCGGCTCTTTGAGATACTTTTCCATTTGAAGTTTCAATTGCAATAGTTTTGCCCGAATGACTTGCTCTTTGGGTATTTTTTTCATTCGTTCTAATCTGGCTTGCATCAGGGCAATGGAATCTTGTTCTCTTTCCTTTTTTGATTTATACCTGGAGTCAACTCCAAATTCAGGATCGGTATTGATTATATTTTGTTTATTAGTCATGGTCATATTGATTGATCAAGTCGATGATTTCAGGAACTTCTAAGCTTAAGGTTACGCCTGTAATCCTCATCTTGTACTTTTTTATATAATGTTGCGCAATTGAGCTTTTCGGTTTGAGTGAAATGCAAGCCAACGGACCAAACTCTGCAACCGCTATTTTGGCTACAAAAGCTATTAAGTTACCCACTATATTTTCAAAATGTTTGTTCTTTCCTTTATTCTCTGCTGATACACTTAAAAGCCTTATATGAATCCTCCATTCATCTGGGATTCTTTCAATCGAAATAAGTCCCAAAATATCTGTCTGCCCCTTCAGTACCAATTTGTATACTTCCTTGTTTTTTTCTTCTTTCCAATCGAATGCATATCGAGATTTCAACAAGATTTTGTAATCCGCAGCTACAACTGGCGACACATCTACCGGGTAAATCCTTCCTGTCGAAACTTCAGCTACAAACACAACACAAATTTACAACAAAAAATTTACATAATTTGGAAACATTTTAAATATTATTTCCAATATTCAGAAACAACAATTGATCAACTATAAGTATAATTCTTTGTTTGATAACATTTTATGAATAAATAGATTTTATGTATGACCTCTTCATATTTGTCTTTTTTAACTAAGTTCATCATGCGTATACTCATCAACATTTCGCATAAACACTCGATACAGTCCTTCCCCAAACCACTCATTTTTCCCCACCATTATATCCCACATCACCAATTATTTTAAAATTTCAGGGTCCACGTCAGTAAACTTTATAATGTTTATGCAATATCCGGTTAGGGTTTCCTTGCCCAGTTTTTCCTTTCACTTTTCAATTAAAATGTGCTTGTCGGCTAGACCCATGAGGTAGATGGAGATGACGGATGGATTGGCACTAATGCCTATTTTGTATAATGGGCAACTCAAACCGCCAGCAAATTCCAAGTGGTAACTTCCATATCCGATGTTGGGATTAGATACGGTCTTGACGCCTTCATCTTTGCCATCCAAAAACCACAATGATGCTCCCTGCGTCCAGGATTCCACCATCCTATAAAAATACCCAACCTATAAGAATTGCCAAGGCCTGCTAAGCTTGAATTCTCCAAAACGATAACATCAAAATGACCTCGCGAGACAGCTTTCAAATATCTTCCCGCGAGGCTTTCCTGTGGTCAATTTACAACCAGTCTACTGTTTATGATTCCTTGTGACGTGCTTACAGCTACAATGTAAATACCCGGCACCAAACCTTCCACCGACAACGTGTACTGTCGTTCGCGGATGGAGCCATTTTCAAATACTTTTTTTCCTGAAACATCGTACAATGCTACGCGCAGTATTTCATTACCCTCACTTTCCAACTGTACCTGGGAGCCACCTGCCGGATTGGGATATATCTTCACCTTGTCTTTATCTATGATTTCTTGTGTAAATGTGGTTCGCTTGATAAACTTGAATACCAGATCTATCTTCGTGTTGTTGAAATCACCCAAGGTGGCTTCTGAAATCAGCACGTCATCGCCGATGCCTATAAAATCTGATACATTGCCGTCTCTGTTGGGCGTGATCGTGAGTGTCCATAAGCTGTCATCGCTTGCATAGGATTGTGGAGTCCCCGTGGGATTAACCCAAATGAAACGGGAGGCAAAGCCTTCGTTGTTAAATTGCATGGCATTGAGCAATATTTTCCTGGTTTTAACCAACTGAGCATCCCTGACTTTGATCGCCCCCTGGAAGCCAAATACGTTATCGAAATTGGGAGAGAAAATGGCTATTTCAAAGGGCTTGCCTTTTTGAACCGGATCGTCATAACAAGTCAATTGAAACGGAGGTATATCGGCATTGCTCAAAAATTTTACGGCCACTACACCCAGATAGATTGATTGACCTCCCACATTGGCCCTTAGTTCAAAAGGCAGGTTTTGGCCTTTCACCGCGTCAAAATCCAGCAAGAGGGTGGTCTTATAGTCAAGGGAACCCAAGGCCCTGATTTCAAAATTATCAACCTTACCGGCACAGTGCTTGTCATTGCCATCATCAAACAAGTTGGCGGCCAGGGTATAAATGCCTTGTTGAGCTGAAAGTTCTGCATAGTTTTTAATATGCACAACGTCATCGCAATCGATGTAAATTTTGCGCACCTTACTCACACAGCTGCTGGAGTCACTCTGATCAAAGACGGTGAAATAAATTTCCGATGGGTCTTCGTTGACCAGCGTTCTCCAACCATCCAGCTTATCGAGTGAGAAAGTATAGACATGGTCTAAGGGATTTTCTACCAAATCACGCGCATAAACGAGGATGCCCTGCGGTGGTACCTCCACGATCACTTCCGGCACACAAACCAGTGGATAGTTTTCATCAATATGTATAATCTGAATGTATTCTTCCTGTTTGCCAGTGAGGGAATTACTGGCCACCCATATCCTTAAAATCTTGGTACATACACCCGGAATGTTATGCTCTACAATATCTGTAAATGTAAATTTTACATAAGGGCAATCATCGGTAAGCTGGGGTCTGCCGGTTTCCTGTCCGTTGTAACAGGCATGCACAGTTACTTCCAGCGGTGGCCAAATAATTTCACATTTTTCTTCTTCAACCAAAACGATGCTTTCATAGGGTTTATAACACTGATTATTATAGTTAAACGCTTCATTGTGAAAACTGGCGTCGATCTCAATAAAGTCAAGGAGCTGGCCATTTTCCAGTGCGGTAAAATGAAGGGTGTAAAGGGGCACGTCGCCGGTAAAATGAATGGTATTGGGCGAATACACACTGTGTATTTTGGAAATGCTTTTTTGGTGATTGATTTCTGCATTTCCTTTGACCACATCATTGATATAAAGATTGCGATATTGAAGCGACCACAATACGCCCAAATCGCCTTCTTTAAAACGATAGTTGAATTTGGCCTCGTATTCCTGGCCCTTTACGAGATCGATGTTCGGCACCATGATTTTGGTCTTTGATCCTGGAGTTGCTGCACAGCGTGCGCAATAAGAAAGGGCCGCTTCTGCTACCTGACCTTTTTGATAGGCCCTGAATGCTACATAATACGTGCCATTGGCAACAGGCTTAAAAGGAGCATGATTGATACCGGCAGGGTCAAGAGATCCGGTGGCAAAGGCCTTGCTCTCTTCCAGAAAAAACCAATCATCCGGAATGTTGGTAACCAGGCCAATGGATGCTCTCAGCATTTGTACCAGGTCCAGGGTACTCACCCCTCCTGACGCATTGACATCACCCGTGTAAATTTTGGCGGCGTAAAAGGGATCCAGGCCCAGTATGGTATTGCGCATGGCAGATAAATCGAGCAAACCTATATGACTTGTGTCCATTGTTGTGCTCTTAACGCGGATATCATACGTTGCACCGACTTCCAGATTGTCAAATGAATAAGGGGCTGCTGTCTTTTCCTGCACCAACGTTGTATCTCCATTCCAAATCTTGTAAATACCTACCACTGCAGGGTACGAAAATGGCTGCCCACAGCCGTCCTGGACATCAATGTTGAGCGTCACATTTTGAGCTGATAGCAAAGTAATCACACTACACAGAACTAACATTAATACTGTTGCTTTTTTCTCCATAGGATTTTTCATTGTTTTTTTGTTTTCAATTTGTTCAATGATTAAGTGTTGTCAATCTGTTTAAAAAGCAGAAGATTGTAGTTTTTTCATTCTATTTCCTGCGGAATTATTCCCCGTTTCTCTTTGTCAATTCAACGTCCATGTCAAACCCAGTTGGCCGGAAAATGCAGTATTGTATCTTGTGTAAGCCGCAGGCACTGCCATAACGGTTTGATTAAACAAACAACCTGCCTGCACACGGATACTTTTATATACAGGTATACTGCAACTCAGATCTACCAACCAGGAAGATGATTGAAGCCTGTAAAGACCCGCAAAATCCACTTCTTTTTGTTGTGCATCTAGGCCACTGCCTACCATACCTGCCCAAATCCTTTGTTGATAGGCAGCTTCCAATGAGATTAAACTTTTGCCCACCGGCCATCTTTTACCCAGTCCCAGGAATAAACTTATAGAACCAACGCCGGGGTATCTCTTTTTGGTGGTTTGTCGGATGGTGGTGGTTTTCACCACACCATATTCTTCAATCACACTGCCTTCATGGTCTTTGTAAGATGAAACCAGCACGTTTTCTTTAAATCCAACCACGGTATCCACCACAATTCCGGTATGTTGTTCTGAAGCAAAAAGTCCCGTAAAGCCTGCACTCATAAAAAATCTTTTGCCAATTTCCCTTCCCAGTCCCAACCGTCCCTGGTATATGCTGCCGGGTTTTTCTATGGCTTTGACCCGATCTACCCGCCCGGTCTCACCCAACACATCCTTGTAGTTAAAATATTGAACCCCGCTGCCCCCTTGAGCCATCAGCCACCACACCGTTTCTTCATTTTGGGGTTGGGTCCAAAATCTAACCGCAGGCATGGACTCCGCTTCTCTTTCTTCACAGCCGGACAACAAGGTGGGCAGTGGCAAAAGCATTGTTCTACCCATGAATTCATTTCGTTCCCTAAAAGCGAGACCCTCTTTTTCTTCCTGGTTTGCTACAAAGCTGCCTTTCATCTCTTCTTCTTCTTTTACCATCACCACCGGATCCGTCTCCGTGGCAATATCCCCTACCCTTGCTCTCACTTGCACATTACTTGCCGGCTGATAGGTTGGCACTTGCTCTTCCTTACCCTTTATGCCTATGATCTCTTCTTTATATGCCCATGTGTTGGGCTGCGGATGGGTGTTGGCTGATTTGTCATTGCCCTTTACACTCTTTGCACCGGCAATGGTGTAAAAAGGCCCGGATGTAGCCAATATGGACGTTACCAAAACAGAACCTGCCAGGCCCGCCATTAGAAACCAAAATATGATGATCCGTCGCTTCTTTTTTGGCTGCATCTTTCGTTCAAGCTCTCGCCATGCCGCATCCACATCCAGAGGGCTTTTGTGATGCCGCAAATCCTGCATCTTCTGATTCCATTCTTTTGATGATCCTGTTTTCATTCTATTCTGCTTGAAAATTAAAAAAAGGATTTTCCCTCCATTTCAAAATCTGTTGTCTTAATAATTCTTTGCTTCGGTTGAGTTGCGACCTTGAAGTCGACTCCTGTATTTTGAGCGTTTGGGCTATTTCCCGATGACTGTAACCTTCTATTTCATACAAACAAAATACTTGTTTGTAACCATCAGGCAATGATTCAATAATTTGCATCAGGTGGTCCAGGTCATCGCAGTCGTTGATGGAATCTACCACTACATGGTCCATCTCATCATTGCGATAAAAGACTTCCTCTATTTTTTTCTTGTCTAGCTTATTAAGAGCCGTATGGATTACCACCTTCCTGGCCCAACTTTCAATGTGTCCTTTGGAGAAATCATACTGGCCAATGTTTTCAAAAATTTTAATAAAACTATCCTGCAGGTTGTCCATGGCGTCAGTGTTTTTGGGGCTATACTGCCTGGATACAGACAAAAGCCGGGGTGCTAGCTGCTCAAAAAGCATTCTTTGAGCAGTGCTTTCCCCTTTTTTACAACCTTCTATTATTTCCTTTATTCGGTTATCCACGAGATCAGCGTTTGCGGTTTATTTGATCAGTACATTGATGAATTCTCCGTTTATATTTTTGCCTTGTATATTTCCTGCAATTTCTATTTCAACCTCTTCCCCTACGGCGCCAATTTTTTTCACCGTCACTGCTACCTGGTTACATTCTGACCCATTGCAATCGGCTATAGCAGGGTGCGTAAACATCACCGCTGATGGAATAAACTTGCCACTGCTTCCAAGGGTAGGAATGGAAATGGTGAAGCTGCTGAGATCGGATACAACCAGATCTTTATTGCCACTATTCTCATAAAAAATATAATAATCCTCCTGGTTGAGTAAAACAGAGCTGTTATCGATATTGAAATACGCGGATACCTTTTCAACACATTTTTCGGGCGACCTCAATTCAATGGAATCGAGTACCGCAACATTGTCCGGGAGCTGAATGCTGTAGAGTTGTTCGCGCCCCCTGAAAAGACCTACATTTGCGGGTATGCTGCACCAGGGTATCATTACAGAAAGAGTGCCCATATGCTGGGCCATCAAGGCCCCGCCTTTGCCATTTTCCATCAGAGAATACACCCTGTCATCCGTTGTCAACATGCCGGTGCAGGTATTGACGGTAGAGACCAGTTTCTTGAGTTGGGTCAAAGGGACTGAAACCTCCAATACCTCATCATTAAAAGGTTGTGGTGTTACGGCATCAAAAAGCAAGTTCCCACAATCATCTTTAATAACCAACTTACAGCTCTCCCCTTGCTGATAACTGAAATCAGTTAGACCCTGCTGGTCTGTAAGTAATTCTGTGATGTTGACTCCGGGTCCGTACAACAAAGCAGTAACACCGGTAAGGGGTAGGCCATTGGCTGCGGTTAACTGAAGGGTGAGACCAATAGACTTGCTCCAGTTTCCGGTAGCCAGCAGTGTCAATTCAGAAAGATAAACCTGATTATCTTCACTTTTCAACTCCTGCATGGCCGCCTTCTGCACATCCACCTGGAATATTTGCTGTCCCGTTTCTGCAGTCCTGCAAGAAATGGGTCGATTAAGAATGAGTTTTTCGCCTGCGTTGGTGGTGGCCGTCATTTCATAATATCTTTCATGGGTCAACACTCCGTACTTTCCGCCCAGGTTCCTTGCCCTGGGTTTGCCCATCATTTGGGGAACTTCCCTAAAATAAAAATTGACAGTGCCTTGGTAGGCACTTCCTGATGCATAAACAAAAGCCGATGCCGGCACTGCCAATGTGATCTGACCTTTTTGTATTTCTGTACCCTGAGCATTGGAAAAAACAGTGAGATGTTGGGGCTCCAGATGTACCATTGATATCCTGGGTGTAATGATTTCTTTTTCTCTAACCCTAACAAAGCCATAGTAATCAAAATAACCGGCTGCATGTGCAACCAACCAACTACCATCCCGGTTGATCCTGGATCTATGGAAAATAAAGACGCCTCTATCCGATGACACCGCAAGATCACTTTCCATTGTCACAATGGCTCCTGACACGGATCCATGTTCTTCATCAGAAAGCAAGCCGGTCAGATAGCTGTCATGGTAATATGCCGTAGGCTCCGTCTCTTCTCCAATTACCTCAGTCCAATCACTCCCATCTTTTTGACACGCAGTGATACACACCATTGCCATAAATAAAAAGAGGAGTTTTCGGTTCATTTTCACTTTTTTTCCAGTGTATATAAAGGTATACAGGATTTTTACCCCATTCGCTGCATGTCAAACATTTTTTTTGCAGATTCTAAATGTTAAATACGGGTTAGTGATCCCTAAAGTGTATTAAATATAGGGTTTTTGTGAAGATATAGCGATGCTGTCAACTGTTACTTTGAAAATACAGTTCCTGTCTTCCACTTATGCATGACTACTTTATAACGGTCAACCCAAGGTAGCCCCAAAAAACAGGTTTAATCAAATTCTTTGCCGCTCAAAACTAGAATTTACGCCACCAGTCCTCCCTGAAATCACTATCCGGTTTTATCAGCTCTCCCTGGGGAGGAACCACAAACGCCAAATTTCTTTTTTGCGCTTCTTCCACAAACCGATCCGCCGGCTCCTTCCAGTGGTGCATGGCCAACGCAAAACTACCCCAGTGCACAGGTATGGCCTTTTTAACGCCGGCTTCTATGGCAGCCACCACCGCTTCCTCCGGATACATGTGTATCTGATGCCACAGTGAATTGTATTGGCCACATTCCATAAAGCCCAGATCAAAGGGTCCCAGTTTATTGCCAATGGTTTCAAAATGTTTACCATATCCACCATCACCGCTAAACCAAATCTTTTTACTGCCGGTGTCTATCACCCAACCTCCCCACAACGACTTCGCCCGATCCGTTAATCCCCTGCCGGAAAAATGGCGACTCGGTGTAAAGGTAATCTCCATAGTATCATACTCCACAGCATCCCACCAGTCAAACTCTTTGATCTTATCGGGCGCAATGCCCCATTTTATCAAATGCCTTCCTACCCCCAGGGCTACAAAAAAATGTTTAACCTTGGATTTCAATTTCAAAATACTATGGTAATCGAGATGATCATAATGGTCATGACTGATCAATACAAGATCGACCTGTGGAATTTTATCCAGTACCGAAAAAATACTGTGTGAAAATCTGGGAACACCAAAGGGAGAAATGGGTGCTGCATCATCGCCAAACATGGGATCTATCAAGATTGTTTTTCCATTGTTGCGAATGAGCAAATTGGAGTGCCCAAACCAAATATATTCAATGCCTTCGCCATTATTCCCTGTCACCTGAATTTCCCATTCCGGCAGTTGCCAACGCTGCTCAGGCCTCCTACCTCCATTGGTAAAAAACTGTTTGTAAATCAAGGAAGGTACATCTTTGGCTTTGATGTTCATGGTCGTAAATTCCAGATTTTGAAATTTACCCTCACTCCAATGTGGAGACTTTTGATACCGCTCAATATCTTTCACCCCGGGGCCAGCCCCCATTTGTTTCATCATCTTGTTCCTCTTTCAGCATTAATAAACCGACAATTTGTGGCAAAGTTTAAAACCAAACTTCCTTTGGATCCGTCTTCCACAAGAAACTGGTTTTTTTTACCCCCAAGCAACACCAACAAAAAAAATATCACAAACGAAAAAGGCCTGCCTGAGCAAATTGACAGACAGGCCTTAATTTGAAAAGCCATTGTACCTATTTTGACTTCAACCTTTTTTCAGTTTCATCCATCCAATCATTGTAATGATTGTGCCAAACCATTTTTCTCATTTCTTTGAGCAACTTCAATGCCTTATTGAAATGACCGGTTTTTTCTTCTATTACAATTTTTTGTATAAATAAATCCACTTTATCAACTCCTTTTACGTTTTGCGCGTATTCTATCAGATTTTTTGCTCTGTCATATTCTTCATACAAGATCAACGCCCTTACGTAAAAAGGAAAGATAATAACGGCTTCCAGATCGCAAGTCAAAGCTTCTTCATAACACCGAATGGCCTCCGCGTAATTGTGCAACTGTTCGGCATAGACCCGTCCCATGAGTACCAGGGCATGTACATTGCCGGCATCATACGACAAGGCATAACCCAAAGCCTCAACCGCTGCTTCCAGTTGGTAGGGATAAGCATCCATAGCCTTTGTCAAATAGGGATTCATGTGTTTCATGATTTACTCCTTTAGTATTATCCAACCATAAGGTTTCTCAACCTTTGTCCATCCGCACCAGGCGGGGATGGAATTCCGCCAATACCTCCACCAGATCTGACTGAAGTGCCATTACCTGGTGAATGTTTTTATACGCCATGGGGGCCTCATCTACACCTCCTCCAATGAGCGAAACACCGTGATCTTTCAATTCGGCTTGCATCTCAGACAACGTAAACTTTTGTTTACATTCTGTTCTGGAATATCTCCGCCCTGCTCCGTGCGCAGCAGAACGCAAACTACTGTCATTGCCTTTACCCCTGACCAAAAACCCCGGTAGGGTCATAGAACCGGGTATAAATCCAAGCTCTCCTTCTGCAGCCGGTGTCGCACCTTTTCTGTGGACAATGAGTTCAACACCATCGTGCCTCTCTTTCCACGCAAAATTGTGGTGATTGCTCACGCTCGCCAGCATTCGTCCTCCAATGGCATTGTTAAGCCTTCGGTGGATGTCATCGTGACAAGCTGCGGCATAGGCACCTGCTACCTGCATGGCCCTCCAGTATTCCTGCCCCGGCTCTGTGTCGAGACTCAGCCAGGCCAAATGTTGCATATTGCCCGGCAGTCGGCACATTTTTTTTGCTACCTGTGTATAGTGTCCGGCAATGGAAGCCCCCAAAGCCCTGGAGCCACTGTGCGATAGCAAGGCAAAGTACTGTCCGGCAGGCACACCATTTATGCCATTATCAGCCGTGACATTCAGTGTGCCCATTTCTACAAAGTGATTGCCACCTCCCGATGTACCCATCTGCCTCCATGCCTGCTTGTGCAGTGATTTCAACAGTGGAATTTCATCAAATGCCTTATCGTTCAATACCTCGGCATCCTTGACCCGGTCGTGCAACTCTTTATGACCAAATTTTGTATTCGCCTTTAGTATTTCCAGCAATTGGTTTTCCCTGCCTTTGAAATAAGTGCCGGGCATATCAAATACAGTCAACTTCATTCGGCATCCAATGTCAACACCCACTCCATACGGTATTACAGCATTTTCAGCAGCCAATACACCCCCAATAGGTAAGCCATAGCCCACGTGGGCATCAGGCATCAGCGCACCCCTCACCGATATCGGCAATTTCAACGCCTGATACATCTGGTTCCTGGCCTCCGGATCAACATCCATGCCGGCAAAATCCGAATACGATACAGCCACATCCCTGAGTTTAACAAGCTCCGGCCGTACCTCTTCCTCAGGCATTAACGCCAGCGCCAACTTTTCCCATACCGGATCCTTCACATAAGCCCCGGGATCCGCTTTCACCTGCTTCAATTCTTCACACACCCCATCTATCGCTACTTTCTTACGGTGCCTGGATACAAGACCCAAAATCAACGCAAGCACCCTGCCCTGTGTAAAGCCAAGTGCTGCCAAATTTTGATGGTTTAATTTGTTTTTCATTTTCAATAAATTTCCTGCCCGTCACGAAGTCACTCATGACAGGTAATTAAATAAATAAGCATACCCAACTACGGGTAAATCAAAAAGTAACCGGGATTATTGAAAACAAAAAAGCCCGGAAACTTTGTCTCCGGGCTTTCATTATCTTGAAATGATTATGATCAAGGAATAAAAGCACGAAGCACACCACCATCCCATGTATTCTGGGCATTTGGATTGTTAAATGTCATTTTTAGCATTTTACTTCGTTTTAAAATTTTATTAATGATGCAAAGATAAGCGACCAAAACAATTGAACAAATAATTTTCAATTCATTAACAATTTCATACTTTAATATACACCCTTACTATCAACCTAGCGACAAGCGAAGCGATGTCGCATCCCTAGCCGACGAGCGAAGCGATGTCATCCCAAACCGACGAGCGAAGCGATGTCGCATCCGCAATCAGCGGGGGACGCACCACGTAGCCTCCACGCTAATAGCGTGGGGGCGGGTCACCCTACCCCACCTCAAAAAAACTTTTCACCTCCATGGCCTCCGAAGGTTTCATCCTTCCAGCCTGAATCAGCCTAATCTCCCTTCTTCTGGCAGCACCTTCAAAATGTTTGGTTTCTTCGCTGGATATAGGCTTCAATTCTGGAACCGGTTGAGGAACCAGGGTTTCCTGATTGATGGCTACAAACGTAAGATATGCATGGTTGCATTTCCTTGGATTGCTGCCATCGATCCGATTGGCCATAACTTCCACAAAAACTTCCACCGAGGTAGTAAATGCACGGGTTACGGTTGCATTGAGGGTAATGACTTCTCCCAATTTGATGGGATCCTGAAATGACACATTGTCGACCGATGCCGTAACTACCTGCGACTCGCAGTGTTTGGCTGCACAGATGGCGGCTACTATATCCATCCAACGCATAAGGTATCCGCCCATTAGATTTCCGAGGGGATTGGTATCGTTGGGCATGATCATTTCTGTCATGATCGTCCTGGATTCATTGGCAATCTTTACTTTTCTTTCCGACATATTTATAATGGATTTACCACATTTTTATACTTAACAATTATTTCAGCATTTGGTTATGCCAATACCTCATAACCAAAAATACCCTGCATTTCTGATCTGAAAACTGCTTTTACTTCTTCCATGTCCAGGGTTTTTCCCAATTCGAGCTGCATGGAAGTAACTGTCTTGTCCTCATCGGTGATGCCGCAGGGAACGATGTGATTGAAGTAGCTTAAATCTGTATTGACATTCAGGGCAAAGCCGTGCAGGGTTACCCATCTCGACATATGAACCCCAATGGCACATATTTTTCGGTTCTGCTGATTTTCGTTTTCAGCTTCAATCCATACACCGGTATAACCCTCGATCCGGCTTCCTTTGATGCCATACCGGGCCAGGGTTCGAATGACGGCTTCTTCCAGTTCTCTGATATACCGGTGCAAATCGGTGTATACCTCATCCAGGTCAAAAATCGGGTAACCGGTAATCTGTCCCGGACCATGGTAGGTAATATCTCCTCCCCGGTTGATGGCGTGGTATTCAATGCCCAGTCTTGCGCAATCTTCCCTGCTGAGCAATAAATGAGACTCTTTGCCGCTTTTTCCCAGGGTATAAACAGGCTTGTGCTCGCACAAAATGAGGGCATGAACCTCATTTCTATGACCGGATCTTTTGCGTTGGATCATTTCAGAATGTACCCCGGTTTGGAAATCCCAGGCCTCCTGATAGCTTTTTCCCGACAAATCTATGTACCGTACTTTAAACAAAATTTTGTTTGTTCATTTTAGTGCTGCAAATGTAAGATAAGAAGAAGATATGGGCTATACTTAGTATTTATTTTTACCAAGACCCCTTTTTACAGCTCAAATTGGGTGATATTTCATTAATTTACAGTGATTTGTTTTGTTTTTTGTGGATATTTATTATTATCTTTGCAACCCTAATTCGCCGGAGTAGAACCTGGTTTTGTATAAGTAAATCATTGGAATGAGAGTTTTATTTGTCACGCAGGAAATGGATCCTTACACACTGGTGACGGAAATTTCCGAGGTATTCAAAAAAATCCCTCAATACGTCAACGACAAAAACCACGAAATCCGCGTGCTGATGCCCAAATATGGCACCATTAACGAGAGAAGACACCGATTGCATGAGGTGGTCCGACTTTCGGGAATGAACATCATTGTTAACGACGAAGATTATCCGCTCATTATTAAGGTAGCTTCCATACCGGGAGCCAGGTTGCAGGTGTATTTTCTGGACAACGATGAGTTTTTTAAGCGCAAGCAT
>CALJKQ010000156.1 GCA_937973565.1 uncultured Saprospiraceae bacterium
ATTTTATAGCCATGGATATAAGGCAGGCGTTACACCATTTGGGAGAGATCACGGGGGAGATATCGAGTGAGGACTTGTTGGATTCGATATTTTCAAGGTTTTGTATAGGGAAGTAAAAACCTTATATCAATGTAGAGCACTGGTGTAGTTTAATCATCAAGAATAGTGTAACAAACTTCAAAACTGCATTTGTTCTTTTCATAACTAACGAAAGCACAATATTCACCAGGTTTTAAATTTTTTATTGAAAATGAATGATTTGAAGACCCTACAGGGGGTAGCCAATCAATTACAGGGCTTTCACCATTCAACGATTTACAAAAAAGTTCAATTTTTCCTCCTTGATTTTGAGTCCTTGAGAAATGTTCAATTTTTTTTAATTGGACCAATTGAGTTTCTGGTGTTACCTTAAATGAGCATTCTAAAGAGCAATCATTCTCATCTCTGATCTCAAGTGAGTAATTCCCAATGTCAATATTCATTAATGAAGCTTGAATAGAATTATTTGACCAATAATAATAGTAGGGTGGAGTACCTCCTTCAATACTTGTACTATCAAGTAGGATAGAGGCAGCATTTTCCTTGCAACCATTGGTAATAATTTCCGCATTAATAAATTTCATTTCTTTATAAAGGCCATTAATGAATATGGAATCAGTAATACTACAAAAAGATTTCCTGGATGCTAATTTGTAATAATAGAATCTATTGTTTTCCATATCAACTGCCTCAACATTGCTTTTCATTTTGACCAAACCATCTTTCATGGCTCTGTCTTTAAATAGTAGCAATTGAAACTCATTGGTATCGAAACCTATAAATTTCAACTTGTTATTTTTACAATTTTCTTCAGGGTATTCAATGGAATAATCTAATGTTCCGAAAAAATTAACACCAATACCAGCAAAGCAACAATATTTTTTGCTTTCAATTCGTAAAGCATTTGGCAGCAGTACAGAATCAATTCTGGTTTGAGAACTTGTGATACTGTCCTTCCCAAAAATCCATATGAATTTAAAATTTAATGTATCGTCAAAAGTCGTATAAATTTTATAACCACAATTTATAGGATTTAAAATGGCAGTGCAGTTTATGGCTTCCGGCTGAAATAATTTGTCACAAATAGATTCCTGACAATAGCAGATGGCGAATTCAAAAAGTAAAAAAACAACAATCAGTTTCTTTTTCATTAGTGATTATCATATTGCATCAACCAATAATCCAGATTGTTTTTTTGGAAATAATCTGGATATTTATCTTTGATTAACTTGCAGAATTTAATTATTTCTGCTTTATTTTCTTCATTTTCTGCATCGAGATCAAGCATAGATTGATGGTAATCTATTAGTTGATGAGCAATTATAGGATAATATATAGAATTTGGCCACCTTTTTAAGAAGTTTTCAAAAGCCTTTCTGTCTTTTTCAGTATACGATCCTTCAAATGAATAGTTTTCAAAAGTCAGAAAATAATATTCAAGTTTATCTTTGTATTTCCGATGCGAGTAATAATATTTTTTTAATTTATTTAGAATCTCTCTTGTTTCACATCCGCCGCAACCTTCATGGCAAAACATGCTGCTGTAATAGATGATGTCTAACTTGAGTATTTTTTCCAACTCCAATGAATCCTTATCAACAATATTTTTTTCAAGCTCTTTTTCAAGTTCCAAATAAACCCTGACGCTATCAAGGGTCGAATTTATTCTTACTTGATCGTCGATATGTAATCGATTATTGTACTTTGTTTTTAAATACTGGTCGAGCGATATTAACTCTTTAAGTTGACCACGTTCAATCAAATCTCTCGTAACTAAATAATAATTTGCGTCTATGAATCTGGGATCAACTTCATTATTGAATAAATATTCTTTCAGATCGTTCATAAATAATATAGAACTTGTGCAAGTGTTGCAAATTCTAAAATGTTCAGTGGATTTCGTCTGGGTTATCAGATTGGCGTAACTATTATCAATTTGCATTATGGTGCTATAATAAGACCCAAAGTTGTAACTTGTATCACTCGTCAGACTGTTGACATTAAGGTTGAAATTGTCCAAGTCAGCCACAAATTGATCAGCATTGTAGTTTGAAAGGGATTGATCAAATGATTTTCTTTTAATTTTTAATAGTGAGTTTTCGGTTAAGATGTAAAAATTTAAATCATCTGCGAATATTCCCTTTATATACTGATCAAACATGTATTTATCAGATTTCTGAACATCTCCATGCTGAACATTTATATGAAAACTGTTCTTTCCAAAGAAATAATAACCAGTTGAAGAGTTTGCAAAATTGTTTGTATTAGTTGGTAAACTTAAATTAATGCTTGTCACCTTAACGGTATTCAAGTTTAATTTAATATAATTTCCATTATCCAAAATGTAAAGATTTGTGTCTAATACAATGGCAGAATTTATTCTTCCCAGATAATATTCATTCACAAAGGTTCCATTGTTAATTATATAGTTACAATTGGCACATAAGCCAAGTTTGAATAATACAATATTACTCAAGGTTTGAAATGAATGTGCATCAAGATAATAAATGCTGTCTTTCTGAAAATTCAGAGCTGGAGAAATTTTGGGTTCATTAATTGCTGCAGGTCGGGCGGAAGAAATATGCTCCAATTTGTCATTTAAAATGGTAAAAAAATTTAAGTCGCCATTTATTTTTGTTAGATTGTTAGTAGCTATTGACTGGAGATAAATCAGCCCATTTTTCAAAAATATTTTATAAAGATCTTCTTCCGGCCAGTAGGATACATTTTTCCATTTTTTTGTAAAGTTGATGTCGGTTTTAATGATGGTATTTTTATTGTTTTTCAAATATAATTCGTTGACAACAACTTTTATATCTTTTAGATAAAGATTTGCACTTATAAATGAATCAGGTAAGGTGACTTTTTTAACATTGTCAAATTCTGAATTTATTACTTCTATGTAGTTTTTATTGTTAAAGTGGACTAGTACTCCAGGTTTAGCTTGAATCAAAATTGAATTTGAATTTATGTTGACGGGTAAGGTATCAACCATGCTATTTGACACCTGTGCATATATAATCTTAGGAGCATAAAAAATTAAAAAAAAGGAAATAATTCCATTCAAAACAGTTAAACTCTTCTCAATGTTAAGATAGTTTATATTGGTGACTGTATTTTCAGTATCTCCTTTGTTTTGAAAATTTTTCATTTTCAGTTCATGTATTATTGAAGTATTTCTGGAATAAGATTTCGTTGGTGTTACAAGGTATATATTTTTAAGTAAAATATGCTTTTTAAGTAAAGTAATTTTAGCTTGTAACTACTTAGTTTAACTATTTCAGGTTATTGGGTTGAATTTTAAAACCGAACATTGAGCAATAAGTGCTTTGAGCGTTGGGCCGAACGTTACAAAGTAAAATCTGGTTCATCAATGAGTTTTGGAGGATGATGCACAAACGATTATTTCCCGTTTTTTGGGCTAGGGAGGGTGAGTTTCGCAAGACCAATAAAAACATAGGTGTTGATTTTTGGCAAATACCTGTGGGGCAGAGAGGTTTATTGGAGTACGCAAAGTACTGACATGTACACAATATCTTCTCTCCTGATGAAACTGCCCTGCGTTTCAAACACCCGGTGGTGAGTATTCATTTTTTTGCCAATGGCAACGGCAGACATAGCCGGTTGATGGCTGATATCATCATTGAAAAAATATATCAACAACCAGTGTTTACCTCGGGAATTGAAAAAGGGGAGGCTCGATCAAAATACCTTCAAGCACTAAAAGCGGTCGATGAAGGTGACTTCAGTTTGTTGCTAGAGTTTGGGAGGTCATGAAATCGCAGGTAATTTACCAAAACTTAATTTTTATTTGAAATGTGATTCCATAATGTCAATTCCGTCAATCCCTGAATTTTAAAGTTTCTTATTTTGCTAATCTTAAGGGATGCTATACACCTGAATTTTCAATATTAGACTAAAATTGGTGATAACAAGTAGATACATATAATAATTAATTGTATGTCACTTATAATTTTTCTTAGTCTTTAAATTCCTTATTTTTGGCGATTTTCAGGAATTAATTATTCCGTCAAAACCTTTAAACGATGTCGACCAACCCTGTTTTCTTTAGGAAACTGTGCCTTGCAGTTTTTGCCATTATTTTGTGTAGTGCCCATCTTTTGGCACAAAGGAGCAACGAAAATTTTTATTATACTGCCACCGGTGAGAAGGTATTTATGGAGGCTTCACCTGACAGGTTGGTTGTGAAATTTAAAGCGGGTACTTCATCTGCGGACAAAAGAAATATCCTTTCGGCCAATCGTAACAATGCTGAGATGGAGGAGGAATCTTACATAGAGCCATTGGATGTTTATGTAATGAAAATAAAGAATGCAGGTAATGGCCTTACATCAGAAAATACCATATCCTCTCTCAATGCGGACCAGAATATTGTCTACGCTTCTTCCATTTTGAATGTAAAGGGAGGAAAAGACCAGGCTTGCATCCATAGAGTATTGGTGAGACTAAAATCACCGGCAGACCAAAGTTTAATGTTGCAATATGCAGCTGAATACAGCTTGATCAACATTCGTCAAAATGAGTTTGACCCATTGATGTACCATCTTGAATTGCCGGAAAATGCTAGTGTAGATGCAATGGAGGTGGCCAATGGCTTATTTGAAAAGGGCGTCTTTGAATTTTCGCAACCCGACTTTTTGTATTTGAATTTATTGGAGACAACCAACGATCCTTTGGTCAATTTGCAATGGGCTTTGAACAATACCGGAAGCAATTCTACGCCCGCAGGTACCGCTGACGCCGATATGGATGTATTTGAGGCCTGGGGCATAAGCACAGGATCCGCATCCATCAAAGTAGCCATTATAGACTCCGGTGTAGATCTGGCGCATCCGGATTTGTCACCCAATTTATTGCCCGGTTATGGAGCTTCAGGCAATGGATCTAATGGTAATTCAGTTGGATTTGGCAATGAACCACACGGTACCAGTTGTGCTGGCATTGTGGCTGCAGCCGGTAACAATAGCATCGGTGTGGCAGGGGTAGCTTATTCCTGTAAAATCATTCCGGTTCAGGTGTTCGTTGGTAATTCAACAACAGATGCTTGGTTGGCTAATGGAATCAACTGGGCGTGGATGAATGGAGCCGATGTACTCAGTAACTCCTGAGGTGGAGGTGGTAATAGTGCTGCGATCAATTCTGCGATCAATGGAGCTGTAACCAGCGGTAGAGGTGGACTGGGTTCGGTTGTATTATTCTCATCGGCCAATGATAATGGTGCTGTGGCTTATCCCGCTTCCAACAATCAAACCATAGCAGTGGGGGCCAGCAGCATGTGTGATCAAAGAAAGTCACCTACATCTTGTGATGGTGAAAATTGGTGGGGTGGTAATTATGGGACCAACCTTGATGTAACAGCACCGGGTGTAAAAATACAAACTACGGATATGTTGGGTGCAGCAGGTTACGAACCGGGTGACTATGTGCCGGACTTTAACGGTACTTCAAGTTCATGTCCAAATGCAGCGGGTGTAGTGGCGCTCATTTTATCCGTCAATCCAGGTTTGACCCTGGCTCAGGTGAGGAAAATATTAGAAGGTACTTGTGACAAAGTAGGAGGTTACACCTATGTAAACAATACACCAGGACAACCCAATGGAACCTGGTCAATATCGATGGGACATGGCAGAATTAACGCCCACAAAGCACTATTGTCAGCCTTATCTCCTGATGATGTAGATTTGGATGGATATACGGTGAATGCAGGAGATTGTGATGATTTCAACGCCGCCATCAATCCAATGGCTATTGAAGTCTGTGATTTAATAGACAACAACTGTGATGGCCAGATTGATGAAGGCTTTGATTTGGATAATGACGGATACACAACCTGCTCAGGAGACTGTGACGACAGTGATAATAGCATCAATCCAGGCACAGCCGAGACATGTAATGGCATTGATGATAACTGCGACGGAATCGTTGATGTTTCAACACAATCCTTATATGCCTCTACCAATGTACCTGTAGCCATATCTGCAACTCAGCCTAATACCGTAACATCTACAATGACAATATCCGGGCATATAACATCTATTGTGGATGTAAATGTAGTAAACCTAAACATTTCTCATACATTTATTGATGACCTGATTATCAGTTTAAAAAGCCCTTCAGGTACAGAGGTAGTATTGATGGAACGACCTTGCACCAATCAGGATAATATTATCATTAATTTTGATTCTGAATCACCCAATGCATATGGTAGTTTTCCATGTCCTCCCACCAACAACGGTACCTATAAAGCCTATGAATCTTTAACCGCATTTAATGGTGAGAACCCTAATGGGGTATGGACCCTTACAGTTACAGATGTTTTTAGCCAGGATGGTGGTGCGCTTAATTCATGGTCACTGGTAATACCAGACCAGGCTATGAGT
>CALJKQ010000157.1 GCA_937973565.1 uncultured Saprospiraceae bacterium
GGAGTTCAGACGTGTGCTCTTCCGATCTAATCCCATCATCATTGGTAACTAAAATCAGTGGTTTCATGCTATTTTTTCGCAAAAGTAAGCAATTTCAGAGGCATCATTGTGACACATGAGAAAAACCATGACTGCAATGAACCAGAATTTTGCATATTTGTTAATGAAAAAAAAATTTATGCTCAAAGGAAAGACAGGTGTCTTATTGGTAAATTTAGGTACGCCTGACAATCCGGGAAGAGGTGCTGTCTATCGCTATCTGAAACAATTCCTCCTGGACAGAAGGGTGATCGATATTCCATGGCTCGGTAGGCAATTGTTGGTTAGGGGTATTATTGCCCCTTTCAGGTCAGGCAGTTCCGCAAAATTGTACCAAAAACTATGGACACCCAAGGGGAGTCCAATAAAGGTTTTTGGTTTTAGTGTAGCAGAAAAATTACAGGAAAAACTCGGAGCCGACTACTCTGTGGTCTTAGCCATGCGCTACCAGCAACCTTCGATAGAATCTGCCCTCCGAAAATTAATTTTTGAAGATAAAGTGTGTGAAATCATTGTATTCCCAATGTTTCCCCAATATGCCAGTGCCACTACCGGGTCTGTACACGATGAAGTAATGCGGGTGCTCAGGCAATGGGAGGTAATTCCCAACCTTCGTCTGATCAACTCTTATCCCATGCATCCCGAAATGATCGAGGTATTTGCCAATCATGCCAAAAAAATGGATCTTGGCGCCTATGACCATTTCATCTTCAGTTTTCATGGTGTACCACAGAGGCATGTCAAAAAAGCCGATCCCTCTGCACAACATTGCCTGAAAGTGAAAGACTGTTGTTTACAACTCAACGAAAACAATCAATTTTGTTATTCGGCCCAATGTTACAGAACGGCTCAAAGTATTGCCCAGAATTTACATATACCCCCTGAAAAATTCAGCGTTACTTTCCAGTCGCGACTGGGCAGAGATCCATGGCTACAACCTTATACCGATCAAACACTCGAAGCATTGCTGGCTAATGGAAAAAAAAGCATTCTCGTCTTTAGTCCGGCTTTTGTTGCTGATTGCCTGGAGACGACCATAGAAATCGGTTTTGAGTATAAAGAAAATTTTATGCACAAGGGAGGTGAGAGATTGGATCTTGTAGAGAGTCTGAACGATGATACCCTGTGGGTAGAAGCCATTGCTTCGATGGTTGCCCCTCATATAGCCAAATAAAAAAAGGATATAAAAAGGGGAATTGGGGTCAATCCACCCTTAATATATCCAAAACAAAACAAGCACCTGAAGCTGTGACCAAGATGGACTCAGCTTCCGATTTCTTAAACGCTATTAAAATCTTTATTTAAGCTTACCCGCCTTTAATTCATCCTGGAGCTTTTTCAATTGCTCCCATTTACCAGCAGCAGCCAATTTGGCTTGTTGAGGCCACGTTGTTGGGTCGTGCATGGCAAATCTCGAACCTGCTCCTGAAAGAATTTCAGCAATGGCTGATTTTTTGGTAGCTGCCAGTCCGGCAAAATCTTCAATTCCTGCTTTGGTCAGGATTTCGGCAATTTTAGGACCAATACCTTCGATGATTGTCAAATCATCTTTTGCATTTGCTTTTTTGGTTTCTTTTGCCGGCTTTGCAGCTTTAGGGGTAGTTTCCTTCTTAACCTTTTCGGCTTTGATAACCACTTTTTCCTCCACCGCAGGCAAAGAAAGAACGCTGTTGTCTATGTGTGGGTGCAATGGAGAAGCCTCAAATCTATCGGCATCTTTTTCATTGGCCCACCTGTTGCCATTTACCAGGTAGCGAAAATGGTAATCTCTACCGGCAGGGATTTTGAATTTTCCCTCAAAGTCACCGGCTTTGTTGGGTTTCAATTCATATCCATTCTCCAATGACCATTCATTGAAGTCACCCAATACTACAACAGAGTGTACCGGGTTGGCAGGGTTAACATTGTAATTAAACGTAACGGCATAAACTGCCTGATTCTTGATGATCTCTTTCTTCATATCTAATTTTTAATGAAATGCCAATTAAAACCAGGCCTTAACGAAATGTGATGCAAAAGTAAATTGTAATAAATTAGTTTTCAAGCTCTTAACATATTGTTTAAGAATATTGACGGATTGATAACAAATGAATTTAGTACTTCCTCCATTTCTTTCATTCCAAACAACCAACATCTCCAACTTAACCAGAGGATATATTCTCAAGATAAATAGGTTTCACACAGTATTAGTATCCTTTAACTGAATAATGAACCCAATTATGACTATCTTTGAATAGCTACAGGAATTATCATATGCCGATTTCCAGATTTCAATCCAGTCTTTTTCTATTCCTGACACCTCTATTTAATTTAATTGGGCAAAACGATACCGTTCATATTGTACCTCAAGTTGAAGGGGGTCGCAAATGGCTGTTACCGATTGTTGAGATTCCGATGGTAAATATTTTAACCAACCGGGTGAATGTCTGGATCAAAGACGAGGACTGGGCACGGGTAAGCCTTAAAAGCTGGAAGGCCAACCTTAAAACCGGATTTAAAACCGATGGAGATAAATTTTCTACCAACTTTCTGGGACACCCAGTCCATGGCTCCTGGTATTTTAATGCCGCCCGATCATCGGGCTCCTCCTATTGGGCATCCTTACCCTATACCGTTTATGGAAGTACCATGTGGGAGTATTTTGGCGAAACAGAAGCTCCCAGTGAAATCGATATCAATACCACTTGTTTTGGTGGATTTATGCTTGGAGAAATCACTCACCGGCTTTCGCGGCTTTTACTGGCTGATGATAAACGCAGAAACAACCGGTTTTTGCGTAATTTCTCTGCTTTTGCCATAAATCCGTTGGCCATGATCAACGGCGCTTTGTATGCTGATGTCAGAAAGAAACTTACGGCTCCTGATAAAGATTACCTAAGGATAAGATCACAGCTTTGCACAGGCATCAATATACCGGTAGGTCAGATTTCAGATGAAAGGGTCACAACACGGCTGCATTTCAGCTATGATCTTATTTACGGCAGCCTTTATGACGGGGAATCCAAATACAAGCCCTTTGATTTTTTTGTATTTCGTACCTGGGCAGATGTTGGACTGACCAAGGTGAAAAACCCTTTTTTATTCAATCTTACCTCCCACTCACCTCTTGGCATTTGGAAAATAAACGAAAGATGTATCCTGGCCATTTCTCAGCATTATGATTTTCTGAAAAATCAAATCTTTGAATTGGGAAATATGTCCATAACTACCGACGTCTATTACAGAATTAACCAGGCAAACAGGCAATGGTTGTTGTCCATTAAAACCGGGATCATTCCATTTGGCAGTACCACTTCGGAGGTAACCCAATACCTGATAGCCGAAGGGTTACTTGCTCCCACCCGAAATTATATTTATGGTGGTGGCCTGGCCCTGGAGTGCCAAACCTCACTTCGATTCAGAACGCTGGGGCGGTTAGCTTTAAACTATAACCGATGGTTCTTGTATCCCCGTAAAGAAGCAAAAGGCAGAGAACAAAGCCATATTGTATATTTCAATTATGCTTTTCCGCTTGGCAATAAGCATGGCTTGGCGATAGAATGGTATCATTATTTCAGAAAAGCCTCTTATCAGGGGTTGCCCGGTTTTTCTGACATCCGCAAGCAATACACTGAGTTCAGGCTGATGGGCAGTTATACCTTTTAATGGCTCGATTTTAATCAGAAAAACCAAAAGATCACGAACACACTATTTACCCAGAAGTTTTTGCATATAGGCATGCATGGAGGTTGCTGTCTGATATCCACGGCTTACCACAAATAGGGTTCCATCTACTTCAGCCAGGATGGTGGGAAAGCCTGATGCACCCAAACTTCTGGCTTTTTCAAAATCAGCTATGGTTTCCTGACTTGCTGATGGCGATAAAAAATAAGATAGAAAGTCTTCCCTGTTTACCCCCAGCTCTTCAGCGAGTGCAGCATAATTGGACGCGAGGTAGGGATTATGATTTTCAACATAAAAAGCGTGTTGGACCTTTTTGAAAAAATCTCTTGTTTTTTCTGCATTGAAATGCCTGAATGTCACTACTGCCCTGCAGGCCGGTTCGGTATTGTAAACCATATCTCTTTCAAGTATATCCAATTTGAAGGGCATACCGGTGCGAAGATGAACTTCTTCCCAGTGTTCTTGAAGAAAGCCCTTTAAATCTGCCATGGCTTCTGTACCATTGGGTCTGAGACCACCCATGATATAATGTACCTCTGCTTCCGGGTAATGCCCAATCAGGGTCTGCCATTCGTTTGTAATGCCATAACACCACGAGCACATAGGGTCACCAACGTAATAAAGGGCAAATTTTTTTTGAGCATTTTGCGCACTCAAACTGAATTTAGACATTATCAACATGGTAAAAAAAAGATATCTCATAGATTGAAAAATTATGAGGATAAAAACAAAATGCCTGTCGGGATTTAATAATATTCCACTTTTCGCAGGAACTTCATGGCAAACTTAAGTTCCAAAGACAAGTTCCTCACGATTTGCTCCTGAAGTGTAACGGATTGACCCGGAAAAAAGGGATCCGGCACATTAAAAAGTGTTGGTCTGTAATATTGCTGGCTGACATCCGGGTGAATGCCAATTTCCACAAAAAATCGGGTGTACTGACGAAAGCCAAATTCATATCCGCCGCCAAAACTTACACCATAGACAAAGTTTTTGACAAAGGCTTTATTGGGAAAGTAGGCCCCAAATTTTTCATAATCTCCCAGATTAGTACCCACCGTATATTCACCTCTGATACCTAAAAAATAATAGGGTGAGCTTTCCTTATCAGAACTGAGCATTTTTTTTGCACCCAATTCAAGAACTACATTTTTGAACCGAAAATTGGTGGCGTTGAGTTGCAAGGGATTGGAGCTTCCGAATCTCCACGAACTTCCGCGGGTTCTATAACCCAAAGATCCATAAAATACGTTGGTGCTTTCCAGCGGTGCCGACTCAATAAATATATCTCCATTGAGCGCAAAAAGAGGATCATTGTCGTTCTGATTCCATTTCTGAAAACCCAAGGCAGGGCCTACTTTGGGTCCAAAATAAAAGGATTGAGCCTGCAAAGAAGAAAAAAATAAATAAAATCCTATGTAAATCAAATATCTCATGGCAATATGCTTCTGCCGTAAAATTAAGGGAAAGAAAGCAAACTGCCGGACCATGAGCTGTTATTTTGAAAAGAAAAATACAAAGTACTATATTTGTTATAACCAAACAACAAATTAAACCATACCATGAGAAGCACCTTTGTTTTGCTATTATGCCTGCTGTTGAATCTTACTGCCTTTTCCCAAAAAGAAAAAGGTAAAAACGCGAAAAAGAATCCGGAACCTGCGGTGGAAAAAGCGCTGCCTTCGAGCCATTTTTCGGCACTTGCCTTTCGCAGTATTGGTCCGGCCGTAACCTCAGGCAGGATAGCTGATTTTGCTGTCAACCCTGCCAACCACAATGAATATTATGTGGCCACGGCTTCGGGCGGTGTATGGAAGACTACCAACAGAGGTACGACCTTTGATCCCATCTTTGATGGTGAGGGTTCTTATTCGATAGGCTGTGTGACCATTGATCCCGGTAATCATTCCACCATTTGGGTTGGTTCGGGCGAAAACAACAACCAACGGTCCGTTGCCTATGGCGATGGGGTATACAAAAGTTTGGACGGGGGTAAATCCTGGAAGAATATGGGCTTGAAAAACTCAGAACACATTGCTGAGGTAATCGTTCACCCTACCAACTCAAACATCGTTTATGTGGCAGCTTACGGTCCTGTCTGGAGTGAAGGTGGCGACAGAGGTGTGTATAAATCTACAGATGGTGGACAAACATGGACCTGCGTGAAGTCTGTGAGCAGTTATACCGGATGCAATGACCTGGTGATGGACCCCAGGAATCCGGATGTTTTATATGCTGCGTTCCACCAGCGCATGCGAAAAGTTTATACCTATATCGGAGGCGGACCGGAATCTGCCCTCTATAAGTCAACCGATGGAGGCGCAACCTGGAACAAGCTGGAAGGCGGACTTCCTTCGGGAGATATTGGGAGAATTGGCATAGCCGTAAGCAAAGTAAATCCGGATATGGTATACGCGGTTGTTGAAGCCAATGAAGGCCGGGGTGGAATTTTCAGATCAACCGACAGAGGTGCCAGCTGGGAAAAAAGAAGTGGCACTTACACCAGTGGCAATTACTACAACGAGATAGAATGCGACCCTTTCAAAGCCGATAAAATTTACATTACAGATACCTACTATAAGGTAAGTTATGATGGAGGAAAAACCGTTTCTAACCTGGGCGAAATCAATAAACACATTGACAACCACGCCATCTGGGTAGATCCTCTTGATCCCAATCACATGTTGGTGGGCTGCGACGGAGGCATTTACGAAACCTACGATCATGCAGGAAGCTGGGATTTTAAAGCCAACCTGCCGGTTACCCAGTTTTACAAAGTGTCTACAGACAATGCCTATCCGTTTTACAATGTTCACGGGGGTACCCAGGACAACCTGAGTCTGGGTGGACCTTCGAGAAGTGCCTCTGCCAATGGCATAGCCAACAGCGATTGGTTTGTTACCTCCATTGGTGATGGTTTTGAAACCCAGGTAGATCAAAGTGATCCCAATATTATCTATGCACAATCCCAGTATGGAGGACTGATGAGGTACGACCATCGCAATGGAGAATACTTACCCATCAAGCCCATCGAAGGAGAAAATGAAGCTGCATACCGATGGAATTGGGATGCTCCTTTGGTAATAAGCAAATATGACAACAAACGCCTTTATTTTGGTGCCAATAAAGTATTCAGAACCGATGACCAGGGCAATACCTGGAAGGTCATCAGTCCTGATCTGAGCCGTGGTATAGATCGCAACAAGCTGGAAGTAATGGGAAAAATCTGGTCAGTGGATGCCATTGCCAAAAATGGAAGTACTGATATTTATGGACAAACTACTTCCCTTTCAGAATCTCCGTTGGATGCCAATATGTTGTGGGCAGGAACCGATGACGGACTAATACACCTCACCACTGATGGTGGAGCCAACTGGACAAAGTTCGACAACCTGCCCGGTGTACCGGCACAAAGTTATGTGCATCAGATCATTGCTTCCCAACACGATAAAAATACAGCCTATGTATGTTTTAACCATCATCGGTATGGAGATTTTAAGCCCTATGTATTGAAGACGGTTGATGCAGGTAAAACATGGGTATCTATCGCTTCTGACTTGCCTGAAAGAGGCAGTGTATATAGTATTGCTGAAGATCACGTAGACCCAGCCTTGCTCTTTACAGGTACAGAATTTGGTTGCTTTTTCACTTACAATGGTGGTAAAAACTGGGTAGCCATAAAGTCAGGATTGCCTACCGTGGCCGTAAGAGATATAGAAATTCAGCGTCGTGAAAATGATTTGGTACTTGCTACTTTTGGCAGGGGCTTTTATGTTTTGGATGATTACAGCTCATTGCGTTTTGTTCAAAAAGAAGTCTTTGAAAAAGAAGCTGTATTGTTTCCTGTGAAAGACGCTCTCATGTACATTGAGCGATTGCCGCTGGGGCTGCGCGACAAGGGTCATATGGGTTCCAGTTATTATGCTGCCCCCAATCCTAAGCCGGGAGCCGTATTTACCTATTATTTGAAGGATGATGTTAAAAAACTAAAAGAGCTCAGGAAAGAAAGAGAAAAGAAAGCCTATGAGAACAAGGAAAAAAATTTTTATCCTTCTATCGACAGTTTGAGGATGGAAGACAACCAGGTTGATCCTTATCTCTTATTCAGCATCACAGATGCCGGGGGCAATACCATAAGGCACTTAAAAGCAGCGGCAAAAAAAGGAAGCCATAGGTTGGTTTGGGACTTCAGGTACGGCAACCCTGCTCCGGTGCAAAACCGTTATTCTCCAGCTCCTGATGAATTGTTTGGTTCAGAAGAAACAGGGCATTTGGTGATGCCCGGAAAATATACCGTAACTTTGTACAAGGTGGTAGACGGCAAAATGACGCAACTGGGAGAAGCCAGAAGCTTTGAATGTAAGCTTTGGAACAATGGAAGCCTTCAGACCAAAGATATGGCTGCCAATGTTGCTTTCTATGAGAAAGTGACCACCATGACAAAAGCTTGCCAGGAAATGAATGATAAACTGGCTTCTGTTGATTCCAAATTGAAAAACATCCGTACTTCCGTGAATGACATGCCGGCTCCTGCAGCTCCATTGCTGGAAAGAGCCCAAATGTTGAGTGAAGAAGCCGTAAGGCTCAGGACCCTCTTATTTGGAGATGTAAGCAAATCGAAAAGAGAATTCGAAACGCCGCCAACACTCAACGACCGCATAGGCAACCTTGTGGGTAGTTTGTGGAATTCTACTGCCGCCATACCGGGTTCAGCCATTAGCTCATTGCAAATAGCTGAAAAAGAATATCGAAAATACCTGCCTGAAGTAAATGCCTTACACCAAAAAATAGAGGCTTTGATTACAGACGTTGAAAGAGCGGGCGGACCATATATTGGAAGATAATCAGCGATACAATGAGAAGCCTTTATACCACTGTTTTTGTGTGTCTTACTTGTCTGGTATCTACTGCACAGCCAGTTTTTATCAGAGACAGTTTACAGTCATATATTGAAAACGGAATGAAACAATGGCAAGTCCCCGGGCTTGCCATTACCATTGTGAAGGATGGAAAGATAGTCTTGAAAAAAGGTTATGGAGTGAGAAGTATCGATAAAAAAGATGCTGTTGATGACCACACGCTTTTTTATATTGCCAGCAATACAAAACTGTTCACCGGCATTGCGCTGGCGAATCTCGAGGTAGAGAAAAAACTATCGCTCAACGATAAGATATCCAAATACTATCCCTGGTACAAACTTTATGATAAGACCAGCTCATCATTGGTAACCATAAAGGATATGCTTACGCATCGCATCGGGACCAAAACTTTTCAAGGCGACTTCACTTTTTGGAATTCAACCTTAGAGAGAGAAGAAATCATGAAAAGAATGAGGTACCTGGTGCCTGAAAATGATTTCAGAGATGCCTATGGCTATTGCAATAGTTGCTATCTGACGGCGGGTATGGTAATACCCAAAGTAACAGGACAAAGCTGGGAAGAATACATAGAGGAAAAAATGCTCAAACCCCTTGGCATGGATGAGAGCACTGCCAAAAGTAATGAGGTCTGGAAAACAGCCAAAAATATGGCAAGACCCTATACTACAGCGTACACCGATACGCTCAAGGCTGTGCCTTTTGACCAGTGGGACAATCTGGGACCTGCAGCCTCCATTGTGAGTAATGTTGATGATTTAAGCCATTGGTTGCTTTTTCAGCTCGACAGCGGCCGTTACGAAAACAAACAAATTCTGCCCTGGAAGGCATTGCAAAAAAGCAGAGATGTGCAAATTATAAACAGCAGTCGAAAATCGGCAGCCTTACCTGTTCATTTCAGAGGTTATGGACTAGGCCTGAGTTCTGCCGACTACAACGGGTATCAGATTTATTGGCATACCGGTGGTGCGGCCGGCATGGTAAGCAATGTCTGCTTTGTGCCGGAGCTGGATTTGGGCATAGCCATTTTAACCAACAACGATAACCAAAATTTCTTTGAAGCATTGCGTTATCAGATTCTGGATGCTTATACCGGGACCCTTCCGGCCGTCAACCGGAGTGAGCAGTTTTGGCCCGGTCAGGAGGAAGACATGAAAAAACAAGTTGCCGAAATAGCAGCTTATCGCGAAAGAGTAAAAGCCTATGCCAATCAAGAAATAGACTGGAACCCATACTGTGGTAAATTTTCCAACGAATTGTATGGGAATATAGAATTATCCAGGATGGCCGGTGGCATAAAAATCATGTTTGAACAACATCCTGCCCTTACAGGCTATTTGCACTACATGGGAAATGAAGAATGGCTCTTGAGCTACAACAACATTGAATACGGCATCTACCCTACCCGATTTATTATGAAAAAGGAAAAAGCCAGGGGCATTAAAATCAAAGTGAATGACTTTGTTGAATTCGATGCTTATACCTTCCAAAAATAGCAATGAAAAAGGCCTTGCCACAACTTTTATTGCGGCAAGGCCATTGTCCAATTCAAAAAATCAGCTTTGGGCCGACAGATAATTTATCTTAAAGTCATTAGTCCAACTTTTTATAAAGCTGTGCTGGTCCTCCCATACAAAAGCCGTTGTTGAAATCCCTGCCCAGCATGCCATTGACTTCCGGTCCAGGATCTACTCCATTGTTGTAAAGGCGAATATCTTCAGGCATGTCTGTGACTGCCGTGAAGGTAAACAACTTTATTTTATCACCCTGGTTTACATCGTTGTAAAAAGAGGAAGGGAATAAAACCGGCCTGACAGCATAGAAGTCATTTTTGGGACTGGGTGCAGGAGCTATTAATGGCTTCACCAATTCCCAAACCAGAGGTACAGTACCTTTGTAATACTGGTTGTCCTGAAAAGGATTGTGACTTTTGACAATCTCCAATGTGGTACCCGTGGGAACGACCAATGAAATCTGAGAATTGAACTGAACTCTGTGACGGGTATTTGTGGCACTTCCTTCCAAAATTACCAGATACACATCAAACAGCTTTTCTTTCTGGTTGTACACCAGCTCATAAGTAGCGGCCAGGACTTGTGCTTTCACTGAATGCCACCCAAAGGCCAAAAACATCAACAGAATTAAACTGTGTTTTTTGATCATGTTTCTCAATATTTTGACAGGTAAAACGAATAAATAAGCTAAATGTATCGGCTCCCGGTTTTAGCAAAAGCCATGCACAAAGATAAAATCTTATTTTATATATTACCAATTTTTATATATAAAAAAATTAAAATTCTAAGTAATATATATAATGTACATTATCAATAACTTAAATGTATGAATAAAATTTAATATTTACTTTTTCAATATACGAAACATATGGCAAAGAGTATAACCCTTGTATATAATCCTGTATCTTTTGATATGAACCCTCTGCTTCAAGTTCAACTATGATTTCACGCGCATTTTTTGGAGCAAGGGTAACATCTTCACGAGGGGTTACGGCCATAAGTCCCCCCTTCTCTTTTGTGGCCAAACCTGCTTTTTGCATATCAGCCTCTATGCGAGATATCGCAGCAAAAGAAGTATCTCCTGACAAAACGTATTTTTTTATCTCGTCTTGCTCAGCGGACCCTTTG
>CALJKQ010000158.1 GCA_937973565.1 uncultured Saprospiraceae bacterium
ATAGAATTTTTCCAGAAGCTATATACTTTTTTACTTTAGCAAGTCGCTTTCCAATCAGAAAGCTAATCCACACATTGGTATCAAAAATAACTTTAACGCTTCTTTTTCTCATAAGCCTTTTGCCTTACCAGCGCTACTTCTTCAGCGATGGTTTTATTGTCAAGCTCAGAAGTTTTAAATATTTTGAGCAAACCGGAAAGTTTACTTTCTATAACATCTTTTTCCAATTCTTTAATCAACCTGATTTTTTGTTGCTTGGGCAGCCTTGTAACTGCATTTAACAACTGCTCAAAAGAAACATCTATATGGAGTTCAGTTTTCATTTGTATCATTGCTTTACTACAAAATTACATTAATTGAAGGAATGTTGAAAGATAGCCTTCATACGATTTGCTGTTCTACCTTGGGATTGCATTTTAACGATCGGGTGATAATCCCGTGAAAACTGGCATTTTTCTCATTAATGCAAAAAAAAAGGGAAGCTTTCAAGAAAACTCCCCTTTCGGGTGGCTAATGGGATTCGAACCCACGACCAATGGTACCACAAACCACTACTCTAACCAGCTGAGCTATAGCCACCGTTTTAAAGTGATGCAAAATTACGGAGTTTTGGTTAATTGGACAAGAAAAATTTTCACATGTTCACATGTTCATATGTTCATATGTTCACATCGCGGGGTTTATTGCCTGAAAATGAAACTTTTACCGTTTAATTTATATTTCGTTGGAATGGGAATGGCCATTTATATGTTCACATATTCACATGTTCATATGTTCATATCCCGGGTTGGTGCCTGAAAATGAGGTTGTTACCTTAGATATGTTCACATGTTCAAATGGTGCGTTTCGAAAGGCTCAACGCAAGTGTTTCGACAGGCTCAACGCAAGTGTTTCGACAAGCTCAACGCAAGTGTTTCGACAAGCTCGACACAAGCTTATCGCTACGCTCAACGCTATGTTCACATCCAGGTTTTGACCTGAAAGTTAAGTCATTACCGCTTATTTTATTTCGTTGTAATGGGATTGCCCAGTAAATTAGGTAGGCGTCAAATTGATATGAATACCGACAAAAACTGCGTTTTTATTGGCACAGGCATAGAGACTTGCAGCACAAGTCTCACCATATTAACATATTCCCCCCAATGAACATATTCCCCCCTTTCGTAATATTTCCCGCTATCATCTGACAAAGTCCGTTTGATTTTTTACTATCTTTGCACCCGAAATGGATGTCTCAAGGCTTATAATCAACAAACAGCGGTTTTTGCTTACGGTCGACAGGCTATGTTATGAGTTGATCGAAAACCACGGCAATTTTGAAGATACCTGTCTGATCGGGATTCAGGACAGGGGCGCCATCCTCTCCGATTTTTTGATGGAGCGACTCAAAAAGCTGAATAAAAAGATGTTGCCGCAGTATGGCAAGCTCGATATTACGTTTTACAGAGATGATTACCGGCACCGGGAGAAACCACTGAAAGCATCTTCGACGCTGATAGACTTCATTGTAGAGGACAAAAAAGTCGTTTTGGTGGACGATGTGCTGTATTCCGGGAGGACCGTGCATGCTGCTATGTCGGCCATTCAGGATTTTGGCAGGGCAGCCAAAATTGAATACCTCTGTCTGGTAGATCGCAGGTTCAACCGGCATTTTCCGATTAAGTCAGATTATACAGGCATCATCGTAGATACCATGGACGAAAGCTATGTAAGGGTAGAGTGGGAGCACATCCATGGCCAGAGCCAGATTCTTTTATTGTCGGATAAAAACGAGACTCCATGACGTCAACCTCGCAGTTAAGTACCAAACACCTGCTGGGCATCAAACAGATTACCCGCGACGACATACTCACCATTTTTAAAGCTGCCGCGGATTTTAAGGAAGTCATCAACCGACCCATTAAAAAGGTGCCTTCGCTAAGGGATGTAACGGTGGTTAATCTCTTTTTTGAAAATTCAACCCGTACCCGCATCTCCTTTGAACTGGCAGAGCGCCGACTTTCGGCCGATGTACTCAATTTTACGGCTTCTTCATCATCCGTTTCCAAGGGAGAAACCCTGCTGGATACGGTCAACAATATCCTTGCCATGAAAGTGGATATGGTGGTCATGCGTCACCCTGCACCGGGCGCGCACGTCTTCCTGTCGAACCACATCGATGCCAATATCATCAATGCAGGAGACGGCACCCACGAGCATCCTACCCAGGCCCTGCTAGATGCCTTCTCGATGCAGGAAGCAATCGGCACCCTCGAAGGAAAAAATATCCTCATCGTGGGAGATATTTTACATAGCCGGGTGGCCCTCAGCAACATCCTTTGCCTGAAAAAACTGGGCGCCAACGTAGCCGTGTGTGGTCCGCCTACTCTCATACCCAAATACATCTCCAGTCTTGGGGTAGAAGTGATGTACAACATCCTGGAAGCCCTGCAATGGTGCGATGTAGCCAATATCCTGCGTATCCAGCTCGAAAGGCAGGACATCAAATTCATCCCATCGCTGAGGGAATATGCGCTTTATTACGGCGTGAACAAAGCCCTGCTTGATCAGGTAGGAAGACCCATTGTGATCATGCACCCGGGCCCGATCAACAGGGGGGTGGAGATCAGCAGCGATGTGGCAGATTCAGAACATTCCATCATCCTGGATCAGGTAGAGAACGGTGTAGCCATCCGCATGGCCGTCCTTTATTTGCTTGCAGGTAAGAAATAGTCAACTGTTAAAATATTATTAAAAGCCCTTATACAAGGGAATGCTTGGCAACATTTTTGTCTAATTTAGAGTCTAGTATCAGTTAAATTTATGAAAGTGAAAAACAACGTATTTGCTGCTCTTTTAAGTCTGGTATGTTTTATACCCGGCCTGTCCGCTCAGTACAACATCAACTTTAAAATCGATGATTATACCAATGATACCCTCATCATTGGCTACTATTACGGCGAAAAACAACTGGTAAAAGATACCGTTTACGCCACCAAGCCGGGAGAATTCACCTTCAAAGGAAAAGATACCCTCAACGATGGCATGTACATAGCGCTGATGAAACCCGATAACACCTTCGTACAATTTATTGTTTCCGGCAAAGACACCAACTTTGATGTTAAGTTCAAAAAAGGGGACACAGCCCGGTTGACATTCAAAAACTCACCCGAAAACAAGCGGTTCTATGATTACATGGACTACATCAAACAAAAGAGAGAAGAGGCAACACCGCTTCGGGACTCGCTCACCAAACTCAAGGAAAAGGAAAAAGAAGATCCCAGCCTTAAAGCCAAACTCGACAAGATCGATGCCGATGTAAAGGCCTATCAGGAAAAGTTTGTGAAAGACTACAAAGGCACCTATACCGCCAACCTGATTTACTCCAATTTTGAAGTGACCATACCGGAATTTGAAGGTCCCGAAGAAGAGACGCAGCTGAAGCGTTACCGGTTTTACAAACAGCACTACTGGGATTATATGGACTGGGAATTTCCGGCCCTGATCCATACCCCTTACATCCACCAGAAGATCGATTATTATGTTAAAAAACTGACCGTACAAAATCCGGATTCCATCATCATCTCAGTGCGTGAAATCCTCGATAAACTTGAAAAAAATCCCGAAGCCCAGAAATACTACTTGTCTCACTTTCTCAACGAGTACGCCAATAGTAAGATCATAGGCATGGACAAAATCTTTGTGTACCTGTCAGACAATTACTACGCCAAAGGCAAGGCTACCTGGGTAAAAGAGGAAAACTTAAAAAAAATCATCGAAAGTGCCGACAACCTGAGGAACATCCTCATCGGTGAAATTTTCCCCAACATCACCACGTACAAGGAAGACAATACACCAGTGGTCTTGCACAATGTAAAATCCAAGTACATCCTCCTTGTATTCTGGGCACCCGATTGCGGCCACTGCAAAAAAGCCATGCCCGACATCATCAAATTTGACGAAGAATTCAAGAGCCAGGGTGTCACCACCATCACCGTATGCACCAAAGGCGGCGACAAAGCCAATACCTGCTGGGAAGGCATCAAAGAAAAACACATGGAAAGCCTCATCAACACCGGTGACCAGTACCAGCGCTACCGCCAGATTGTACACTTCCAGACTACACCCAAACTTTTCATTTTGGACGAGAAGAAGGAGATTCTTTTCAAAGATCTGCCGTCTGAGGAGTTGAGCAATGTGATGAAGGAGATTATAAAAATGGATGGGGAGAAGAAGTAACCGAGCGGAGCTCGGCTACTTCTTCTCATGTTCATATGGTGCGCCGAGCGGAGCTCGGCTAAATGGTTCGCCATCACTTCGTTCGGCTATATGTTCATATAGTTTAATTGTTTTGCATTGACCTAAGCGCGCAGCGCGAATTGCACTAAGCACGCAGTGCGAATTGGCCTAAGCACGAAGTGCGAATTGCACTAAGATACTCCAAAAATCATTTGTCGATGCCTCGCGTTAAGCGCGAGGTGCCTTCGTTAAATTGATCTGTCGATCAATTTTTTTGGCAAAGCCAAAACCACTCAGTTATCCTAAGCGCGCAGCGCGAATTGACCTAAGCACGAAGTGCGAATTGCCTTAAGCGAAGCGTATTGACACCTGTCTGGTCCTTAATTGAATGCAATCTCATAAACTTGTAATAGAGCCTGTATTAACCGATTTTTTTAATATACACCCCAGCTTAACCTGAAAGTTTAAGCAAGCTTATTCAGAGTTACGGTGAATGTACTGCCGGACCCAAATTCACTGTCAACGGTAATTTTTCCACCTTGCGCTTCTATAAATTCTTTGCTAATGGCAAGTCCCAGACCAGTGCCTTCTTTTTTTGTACCCGGTACGCGGAAGTAACGGTCAAAAATTTTGTCTTTGTATTCGGGGGCTATGCCTTGTCCGGTATCGTGAACTGAAATCTCCACCTTGTCTTCATGCTCACGGATGGTCAAATAAATGATTGAATTTTCATAGGAGTAGCGGATGGCATTGGACAATAAATTGGTTAATACCCAGGCCGTTTTTTCGCTGTCGGCCATAACCCTGGGGGTGTTGTTGGGGCAGTCTAATTCAAAAGTGATTTGTTTTTGGTCAGCTTGCGTTTTGGTGGTGCTTATGGCATATAAAAGGATTTCTTTGGGATCTGCCTGTTGTATGGAAAGTTGGATGTTGCCGCTTTCTACCTGAGACATATTCAAGAGCTCCCCCGTAATTTTGAGCAGTCTGTTTGCGTCGTCCTTAATACCCTCGATCAGGTGTTTCTGTTCTTCATTCAGTTTGCCAATTCGATCATTTTCCAGCAAATCCAAACTCATTTTTATCGATGAAATGGGTGTTTTAAATTCATGGGAAACGGTGGAAATAAAATTGGTTTTAGCAAAATCCAACTCTTTGTAACTGGTAACATTTCTTAAAAAAACCACGTGCCCAACCAATATGGCAGTGGTTTCACCTGTTGGAGTAATGGATATGTTCAGGGTCTCTTTTTCAAAATAACTCTCTTTGTTTCCCGAAAATATTTTGATAGGAGATTGTTTTGTATCTCTTATTTCTTCACCTGGTATGATGTCTTGGATAAGGGTTCGAATTAAATCATTTCTGACAGACAAATCCGTGGCCGATTTACCGATAAACTCCTCTTTTTTCAAGCCGGAAATCTTGATTTCTTCTTCATTGGCGAAAATCACCACAAGATTTTCATCGAGACCGATTACCGGATCATGCATGTTATTGATCAGGGTTTCAATTCTCTTTTTTTCCATCATCAAATTCGCCAGATTACTGTTGTTGTATTCTTCCAGCTTTGCTGCCATTGTATTAAATGATGAAGCCAATTGTCCGAACTCGCTATGGCTCTCAAAATGGACCCTTTGAGCGTAGTTTTCTTCAGCAATTTGTTTGATACTTTCTGTCAATTCACTGATGGGGTTGGCAATATTTGAAGGTAAATTGACCAATAAGACAAAGGCAATCAAAAAACACATGGTACCTGATAACAATACCCAGAAAACAGCTTTATCAGCCGTGATTTTGGCGGTTTCACTCTTGCGTTTTATCGCCTCCATGTTCATCTCCATCAGCAGAAAAATATTTTTCCTGATTTCTCCTTCCAAAAGGCTATCGGAACCGTTTTGCTTAAAAGACTCAAAATTGTTTCTAATGGCAGCGGTTACTGCGGGTTCCCCTAATTCAGTTATGTTTTTTTCCTGACGTTGAAGATTGACTTCAAAATCTTTTTGTGCTTTTTTCGCATCATCTTCCAGCGCAATCAACATATTGCGACTATACTCCAATGAATTATAATTGGCCGTCAATATGCTGTCAGTATCATTTTTCAATTCACTGATGTACGCAGCACCCATCACACTCAGGAAAATTATCAACAGGAATAAAAGGCCTACTCCCAATGTCAGTTTTGTTTTAATCCTCATTTATGATAAAATTACCAGGTCAATTTCATTCGAAGATAATTTTTGCAATAATTCTTTAAAAACATTTGTTGACAGTAATACCTTAAATAAACTTAAATGGGGCTTACCTATGCAGATGGTAGTAATCTTTCTTTCACTGGCTTGCTCGATTATGGCTCGTGAAACGGTCGAACTTTCCACTTTTATAATTTCTGCACCCAATTCTGTTGCCAGTTTGAAATTATTGATTAAATGTCTTTGCTTGTCAAGCGGTATTTTGTTGGGCGCTTCGTCCGGCGTCTGCACGTAAAGTACATACCATTTGCTGTGATAATAATTGGCCAAACGGGCTGTTTTGCGTATGACGGTTTTGGCAGTCTTTTCATTGGTGCTTATACAGGCTAAAAACCGTTCATGTTTGAGTGAATTGGGTTTGGTTACTTCCGTCTCAACTTTTCGTTCCACCTGAGATGCTACTTCCTTTAAGGCCAACTCACGAAGTTGAAGAATATGATCACTTTTAAAAAAATTTTGTAACGCAGTTTCAATTTTTTCGGCTTGATAAATCTTACCTTCTTTTAATCGAGTGATCAATTCTTCAGCCGTAAGGTCAATGTTCACTACTTCATCAGCCTGCGACAACACACTGTCCGGGACCCTTTCTTTTACCTCAATTCCGGTTATCTCTTTTACTTCATCATTGAGACTCTCAATGTGCTGGATATTGACTGCCGAAATCACATTGATACCCGCAGAAAGGATATCCAATACATCTTGCCAACGCTTTTCATTTTTACTGCCTTCTATATTGGTATGTGCCAATTCGTCTACAATGACTACTTCCGGACGGAGATTGATGATGGCCTGTACATCCATTTCTTCGAGTTCTTTGCCCTTGTAAAAGAGCTTTTTCCTGGGGACTATGGGTAAGCCCTCAAGCAAATCATGGGTTTCTTTTCGGTTGTGTGTTTCGATAAATCCAATTTTCACATCAATGCCATTTCTAAGCAAAGTTTTTGCTTCTTGCAACATTCGATACGTTTTACCTACACCGGCACTCATGCCAATGTACACTTTGAACTTACCTCTTCTCGATTTTTTAATTAACTCAAGAAAATGTTGAACCGTTTTATCCTTTTCACTCATTTAAAAGGATATAGCCAAAGCTGTTGTTATCAAATAATTTTGATTGTCTGGCTCATCATTTAGGGTAAATATTTTGTCTTTACTTTTTAGTGTCCTTCCTTCCAGTCTCCAAACCATATTGTCTAAGATGCGGTAATCCATGTTTAAAGAATACCCAAAAGTTTGAAAGCCGTTGGTGGTTCCTGTGCTGATAATCACGCCATTGGCATCCGAATAATATTCTCCTCTGGCCGCCACGCTTACCTTGTCAGAAGGTGTGTATTTCAAAATTATTATCGGGGAGTACCAGGTATTGTAATCTTTGCTTCCTTTTGATTTTTGTTGGGTGCCTATGTCAAAACCCACGATCATAGCCCATTTATCATCGATTTGGAATTGGCCGAAAAAGTTATGAAAATAGCGCATCTGCCTTATGTCGTCGGGCGTATCACTGCCAATAAAAGAACTGCTGTTTAAGGTCACCTTTGCATTGGGTTTGAAAGTGATTTGATGACCGAAAGAGGGTGTGTTATTGCCCGATACCCTTTGCATGCGTTGCCAGCCGTTTAGAAAGAGGCCGGCAAAATACCATTTTTCATTGTCAGTGGTGTAAGATATCTTCACACCGCTTTCATAGTATGGCGAATTATCAGCCAGCATGCTTCGTGTAAGATTCCAGCAATCTTTACCAATCGCACTTTCAAAACCAATATGAGAACCAAAGATACCGGCATCTATCCACAGATTTTTGTTTTTAAGTAGTTTTACCCCTGCGTTGGCTTCAAAGATATTTTTTAAAACCCCGGGTTCAGCGGCAAGATTGGCATTGGCATAATTACCCGCCATCACCGCCAGATTGGCTCTGGTTTGCGCTGTTTGATAGGCGGCTTTAAGAAAGCCCATGTTTAAATTTACCTCGTTGTGTCTATTGTATGAATAAACAAAGCCGGGACGATTGTGGTCAGCAGGATTGGCCATGTCAAAGGCATAGTACAATTCAAGGTAGCCGCTTATAGTAAGTGGATTTTGACTGCTTTCGCTTTGTGCAGATAATGGGTTGAAGACAATCACCTGGGAAAGGAAAGCGATCATCCCTATTTTTAATATTTTATTAATATTCATCATTTTATTTAGTATTTATTCAGTTTAAATTATCCAATGCAAGATTTAAATTCAGCACGTTTATTTTTTCTGTTCCAAATAAACCCAGCAGTGGTTTTTCTGTTTGTGTTTCAATAATTTTAATAACCTGGTCCTCACTGATATTTCTAATTTTGGATATCCTTTTGACCTGGACTTTGGCAGCCTGCACCGAAATGTGTGGATCAATGCCGCTACCACTGGCCGTAATGAGATCAGCAGGAATTTCCTCTTTTTTGATTTCAGGATTGTGTACCATAAAAGTATCAATTCTTGCATGAATTTCGGCCAGGTAATCCGGATTTGTTGGACCTTTATTGCTGCCTCCCGAACCCGCTGCGTTATAACCTACGGCTGAGGGGCGTGACCAAAAGTATTTGTCCTGACTAAATTTTTGACCAACATTTTCGTAATAGCCCTTCTTTGTTTTTGCAAAGGATGATTCAGAGGGTACCATCCTGGAAATACCCAGGACGATCATTGTATAGATGCCACAGAAAAAAACCAGGAAAACAAAGGTTAATCGTATGGCCGGTAATAAATTGCTTTTCATTTGAATTGAATTTTAAATGAATAATGAAACAAAAAGGTCAATGGCTTTAATGCCAATGAATGGGACAATAATGCCTCCCAGTCCATAAATCAGCAGGTTTCTCCTGAGCAAAGCACTGGCTCCAATTGGTTTGTAAGCAACCCCTTTCAGTGCCAATGGAATCAGCATGGGGATGATAATAGCATTAAATATCACGGCAGAAAGAATAGCACTTTCCGGACTATTCAAGTTCATGATATTCAGACCTTGCAATGAAGGAATGGCGGTGATAAACAGTGCCGGAATAATGGCAAAATATTTAGCCACGTCATTGGCTATGCTAAACGTAGTGAGGGTTCCGCGGGTCATTAAAAGTTGTTTGCCGATTTCGACCACTTCTATGAGTTTTGTTGGGTCATTGTCCAAATCTACCATATTTCCCGCTTCTTTGGCAGCCTGGGTGCCACTATTCATGGCTACTCCCACATCTGCCTGTGCTAAAGCAGGGGCATCGTTGGTACCGTCTCCCATCATGGCCACCAGTCGCCCTTCTGTTTGCTCCTTTTTGATGTAGTTCATTTTATCTTCCGGTTTGGCTTCCGCAATGAAATCGTCTACACCTGCTTTTTCAGCTATGTATTTAGCGGTCAGTGGGTTGTCTCCGGTAACCATGACGGTTTTTATCCCCATTTTTCGCAATCTTTCAAATCTTTCCTGGATGCCCGGTTTGATGATATCCTGAAGCTCTATCACCCCAATCACTTTCTCGTTTTTGGAAACAACCAGGGGTGTTCCTCCATTGCTGGATATTTGGGTAACGGCATCGGCGGTCTCCTGTGGAAATGGATTTCCAGCATTACTACATAGTGCCTTTATCGCATCTGCGGCTCCTTTGCGTATACGTGTATCCTGATAGTCTATACCTGAGCTCCTGGTTTCGGCGGTGAACTTAATAAACCTGGCATCTTTTAGCTGAAAACTCAGTGGATTGATTTTCGCCAGTTCAATGATTGATTTTCCTTCGGGGGTGTCATCTGCCAATGAGCTCAGTACCACCGCTTCAATGAAGTGCTTTTCATCCATACCATTTGCGGGGTAAAAGCGGGTAGCCTTTCTGTTGCCTATGGTTATCGTTCCCGTTTTATCCAATAAGAGCACATCAATGTCCCCGGCTGTTTCTACGGCCTTACCACTTTTGGTTATTACGTTTGCCCTCAATGCCCTGTCCATACCGGCTATACCAATGGCAGACAATAAGCCACCGATGGTTGTAGGAATCAAACATACAAACAATGAAATAAAGGCAGCTATCGTAATAGGCGTATTGGCGTAATCGGCGAATGGTTTTAAGGTAACCGTAACGATGATGAAAACCAACGTGAAACCGGCCAACAGGATCGTTAAGGCAATTTCGTTGGGTGTCTTTTGGCGACTTGCACCTTCAACCAAGGCAATCATCTTATCCAAAAAGCTTTCACCCTGCTCGGTGGTCACTTTTACCGTGATGCTGTCAGACAATACTTTTGTACCTCCGGTAACAGAACTTTTATCACCTCCGGCTTCACGAATTACCGGCGCAGATTCTCCGGTTATGGCGCTCTCATCTATGGTAGCCAGTCCTTCAATGATTTCTCCATCAGCGGGAATTACATCTCCAGCTTCGCAAAAAAACAAGTCTCCTTTATTGAGTTGTGAAGACGGAATGATGGTAAAATTGGGGTCGGATGTCATTGCGGAGGAAGATACCTTTTTGGCAGGTGTTTCTTCTCTTGTCTTGCGCAAGCTGTCGGCTTGAGCCTTTCCTCTTGCTTCTGCTATGGCTTCAGCAAAATTGGCAAAAAGCAAGGTGAGTAAAAGCACTCCAAATACAATGAAGTTGTACGTAAAGCTGCCTTGTGATTTTTCTCCTAATAAGATCCACAAGCAAACAAAAAACATTACTGCTGTACCCAACTCAACCGTAAACATTACAGGATTACGAAACATAATCACAGGGTTGAGTTTTACAAAAGATTGTTTAAATGCTACTTGTATGATATCCTTTTGAAAAAGGGAAGTATTCTTTGTCATTTTCTTTGTTATTTTAACGATGAAAAATATTCGGCGATGGGGCCCAATGTCAAGGCAGGGAAAAAGGACAATGCTGCTACAATGGCAATGACGGCAAATACCATAAAACCAAAAGTTGAAGTGTCGGTTTTTAAGGTACCATTGCTTTCCGGTATGTATTTTTTATTGGCCAGAATTCCCGCTATCGCTACCGGTCCAATAATAGGAAGGTAACGAGCCAGCAACATGACCAGGCCACACGCTATATTCCAGAAAGGAGTGTTGTCTCCCAGGCCCTCAAAACCACTGCCATTGTTGGCACTTGACGAGGTAAATTCATACAACATTTCACTGAAACCATGAAAACCCGGATTGGCCAGCCATCCTGCATAGGTTGTAGGATCCTGGGCATACAAATGACTTGAAATGGCGGTAGCTACCAGAATCAGGAAGGGGTGCAGCAAAGCGATAAACATGGCAATTTTCATTTCTTTTGCTTCAATTTTTTTACCCAAAAACTCGGGGGTTCTGCCTACCATCAAACCACTGATAAAAACCGCCAGGATGATGAAAATATAAAAGTTCAAAAACCCAACACCTACACCTCCATAAAAACTATTGATCATCATGCCCAACAAGGTAAACATACCTGTGAGCGGTGTCATGCTATCGTGCATGGCATTTACAGAACCGTTGCTGGTGCAGGTAGTATTGATGGCCCAATAAGCAGAAGCGGCAGCCCCAAATCTAACTTCCTTGCCTTCCATGCTGCCCATGTTTTGCTGGATGCCCATGTTGGTAATGGCCGTGTTTCCGTTCATCTCAAAATAAATGGATGGTATGAGCAACAATAAAAAGCCTATGGTCATCACGCCAAAAACCACCAAAGCCAATTTTTTTCTTTTTAACACATAGCCCAATGCAAATACCATGGCGATGGGAATCAAAAAAATGGAAATGGTCTCTGCCATGTTGGTGAAATAATTGGGATTTTCCATGGGATTGGTAGAATTGGGTCCGTAGAATCCACCCCCATTGGTGCCCAATTGTTTGATGGCAACAAAGGCGGCAACCGGACCGCGACTGATCTGTTGTTGTTCTCCTTCCAGGGTTGTAAGGCTATCCTTACCTTCAAAGGTCATGGGCGTGCCATTGAATGCAAGCAGGGCGGCTACGATCACTGCCAGTGGAAATAAAATTCGGGTGCAGCTTCTCACCAAAAGGGAATAAAAATTCCCCAGGCTGGAAGTAGCCCTTTCCTTCATGGCCATAAAAACCACTGCACAAATGGCAATACCCGTACCTGCACTGATGAATTGCCACAGCATTAATATGAGTTGGCCCAGGTAAGACAGGCCAGTTTCGCCTGAATAGTGCTGAAGGTTTGTATTGGTAACAAAACTTACGGTTGTGTTAAAGGCCAGGTCGGCACTCATCGATGGATTGCCGTCAGGATTGAGGGGAAGCCAGCTCATGTTGGTCAGTACGAGCATAGATAGTATAAACCAAACCAAATTGATGGTAAGCAATGCGGTTAAGTGTTGTTTCCAGTTCATTTCAATGGATGGGTCTATGCCACTTAACTTAAAAAACAGGCTGTCTATGGGATTGAATATTTTATCCAGCCATGTGTTTTCGTAATTGAAAACCTTGCCTATGTATCGTCCGAGTGGAATGGCCAGGGCAACCACTATCGCATACATTGTAATTACGCCAAGTATTTCTGTATTCATTGTTTTGTTCTTAAAATTAAAAAGTAGGTTGACTTTCAGATTAATAAACAGAGATCATAAATTGACAGTAATACCGTTTGTATTGTCTATCTGTAAATGCTCTCTTTCGTGTCGTTTATGCTAGAATTTTTCAGGTTTCAGCAATACATATACCATATAGCCAAAAACACAAATTGCGATGATGAACAGTGCTGTCATTGTGATAATGTTTTTTGAGTTTCAATTAATACTTTTATATAAACAGCCCACAGGCTCTGAGGCATCATCTCCAACTGTTTCATCAATTCGTTAACGCCCAGTTGAATGGCAAGTGGTGATAGAAATTCATTTTCAATCGCATTGCACATAAAGAGGTTTTTCTGATGATAATACGTATTGATGAGATTGAGAATTTCTTTGCTCTTTGCCTCTTCGAAATGGTGGGCGCAATAATCGCTGAAGTGATGCAGTACCGTATAGGTTGCATATCTGTCATTTTCCGGAACTATGGGAAAAATTTCAGGGAATTTTTCTTTTAATTGTTGGATTACGGTCGTCATTGTTTCAGATTTTTTCAAAAAAGTCAATGGATTTGAATAACATGGCAAAAACTGCCAAAGCAAGGATGTACATGAGGATGGTCATTTCTTAAATATTTTAAATTCCTGATGAATTGATTTGTCTGCAATATTCAGCCTTAAGTTGTCGAGGAAATAAATTCAGGTATTTTTTACCCCAACTAAAATTCATTTCAAGTAGCTGTGTAATGGGTAAAATGAATTTATTGGCCATCATGGATCGGGTGTTGTCACAGGCTGTTGTAAACAGGCGTTCCGCTTTCTCAAAGAGGAATTTTACCCTTTCCTGCTGCCCTTTGAAGATAGCAAGCCGTGTTTCCTGCTCCAGTTCTTCTATTTGCAGAACTTCTGGATTGTGTTGCTTGGTCATTTGAAAAATTGTTTGTTCAATCTTTCTATGCCAAATGCCGTTCCTGATTTTCAGGAAGTCTTATAAAGAAATGATAATCAATGAGAAGTGAAAAAATGACAGTTTTGGATAAAATAAAACCCTATCGTTTTGAAAGGGTGAATCCTATCGTTTTAAAAGGGTTGGCTATTCCAGGCCATATTCGGTGATCTTGCGATAAAGGGTAGTAAGTGCAATGCCTAAAAGTTCGGCAGTTTTGGTCTTATTGCCGTTGGTATAGTTCAGTACTTTTTGAATGTGTAGTTTTTCTGCGCTGGCCAGTTCAAAGGCCGAAAGTATTTTGCTTTTCATTTTTACACCTTCACCCAATTGCAATTCAACCGGCAAATGTTCCAGCGTCAATTCATCGTTGCATAAGATTACACTTCGTTCAATTACGTTCTTTAATTCCCTTATATTGCCTTTCCATGTGTGTTGTTTGAAGGCTTCATAAAATTCCGGTGCAACCTGCTTTATTTTTTTGTTGGTCTTTGCAGCTAAAAGATGGATAAAGTGCGCTGCAATGGCTTCAATATCGACCACTCTTTCCCGGAGGGGTGGCAGTTGAATTTGAAAAGTAGAAATGCGATAAAACAAATCCTCCCTGAAATGTCCTTGTTCAATTTCGGCCTGTAGATCCCGGTGGGTAGCGGCTATTATTCTCACATTGGATTTTGTAGCTTTGGTTTCGCCCACACGGATGAACTCCCCGGTTTCCAAAACCCGTAAAAGTTTGGCTTGCAAATCCAATGACATTTCCCCAATCTCGTCCAGGAAAATCGTACCGTTATTGGCCTCTTCAAACAAGCCCTTTTGGTCTTTGCTGGCGCCTGTATAGGAGCCGGCTTTGTGACCAAACATTTCACTTTCCAGCAATTCTTTGCTGAAGGCAGAACAATTGATGGCCACAAAACTGTTATTAGCCCTTTTGCTGGCCTGGTGTATGGCTTGTGCAAATACTTCCTTGCCCGTACCTGTTTCGCCGGTCAAGAGGACGGTAGTATCTGTTTCCGCCACTCTTTTTGCCAATTCTATGGCCCTTTGTATGCTTTTTGATTTACCCAGGATGTTGTCGAAGGAGTGTTTATCGCCCAATTGTTTTTCCAGCAGCTGTACTCTTTTGGATAAATCTACTTTTTCCAGGGCGCGGTAAAGCAAGGGGATAATCTTGTTGTTGTCATCTCCTTTGGTAATGTAATCAAATGCCCCATTTTTGATTGCCTGCACACCATCGGCAATGTTGCCGTAGGCTGTCAACAGTATTACTTCCGTAAATCGAAACCGGTCTTTTATTTCTTTGACCAGTTCCACCCCATTGCCATCAGGGAGCTTCACATCGCATAAGACCACATCAATATCATTTTGTTCCAGTTTTTTTAATCCGGTTTTGCAATCTCCCGCTTGCTTTACCTCAAAGCCTTCCAGGCTGATAATTCTTGTCAGCAGGGTGCTCAATTTTTGTTCGTCATCAATGATTAAAATCCGTCTCAATAAAAGTTATTTCAATGGTCGTACAAAATTAGCATTATTAGTTGAGGTATGGGGGGGTGGGGGTATTATTTGTGTGGGGAGACGAGACGATGCGGTGCAACGTCTGTGCGGGATTCTTCCAATTGATGGGATTATTGGTAATGTAATTTTGGATGTTTTCAAATGATTGGGCATCACCACAAAATTGCCCAATTCCACAAATGGAAAATGATGGGGTATTTCCATCCAATATTTTTCGGCCAATTGGCCGATTTCGTTCAATTGCATTTTTCATTCATAATATCACCAAAAAAATGTGCCCTGTTTTGGGTGCAGATGGTGATAAAATAGGCAGCATTGCTGCCATAATTCCACAATTGTAATCGGGCAGAGGGTATGCGGTATTTGTTTTGAAATTTTTTCATTTGCGTTCTTTTTTTAGGTAGTCGTTTCATTTTTAAATGGAAAGCGCGAATGAAATTTCTGAATCTATTGTGTCAAATTGACGCACGTAATCACTTAAATCGGCATCCATCCATTCGAGTAAATTGTATATTTTTGTTTTTATATCTTGAGCGTGAGTAAAGTCTATCGTAATGTTATTAAAACAAATGGCTTCGTTGTGATAGATACGATTTCTAAATGCTCGAATATCTTTTAATGCATTTGCAAGATAAACCCGGTTGGCATGGGATGGCTTATAAGGAAAGCAATGTATAACATGACCTGCGATTAGTCTATAGTGTTTAGGTTCAAAAAGGCATGTCCAAAAACCAAATGTTTGTTCAGCTATTATTTTCCCCGGTGTTATTGTGCCTCTGGTATTATTTTCTGATTTGATTATTTGATTTTTGATCCAGAAATCTGGAGATAGAGAACGATCACTCATGAATCCGTTTTTTTCGTTAATTATCCAGGCAGAATCCCCAAAGTGGAGGGATAATTTGTCATTGATACAGTTTCTCAAAAATGTCTCTAGTAGGTTCAATATTGGCTAAAATGCCTGTGATACCTTTAAATTTGCGTCGTAAAGCTTCATTGTTCTATCCTGGGAATTTGAGCAACTTATCAGGAAACGGTCTAATCTTGGCTTTGAGGTGAATTTTTCTAGTTTAGCGTAATCCATATAATTGAATGTTTTTTCGAATTATTTTGTCACTTAAATTAAATTTTTCCGTATATTTGTAACGTAATGGTTGGTCAAGCCTCTTCCCGAAAGGGTAACGTAACCAGTCAGAAGATACGAAAGCCTCTAAGAAATTAGGGGCTTTTTTATTTAGATATGACTTTCCAAGTTGCTACTCTGCGTCCCCCATCTTATAATCCGTACTTTAATAGCTTCAAATTTATATCTTAAATTTGATGATTTCAAGTATAGATGAAAATTCCAAAATATATTTTGCATTCAAATTAATAACGAAATATTTATTAAAAAATAGGCTTAATGAATGGTTAGTTTAAAATTATATATGGGGTAGAATTGAGGGTGAGGTCTGGCCTCAATTTTATTTTAAATTGAGTAACCATATATTAAGAACTATCTCTTTTTGCATTTATTGCCCTAAGCGCGAAGCGCGAATTGCCCTAAGCGAAGCGTATTGCACTAAGCGCAGCGTACTGCCCTAAGGTACTCCAAAAATCATTAGTCGATGCCACGCGGTAAGCGCGTCTGCCTTCGTTAAATTGATCCCTACTTACCTTTGGTATGTAGGGATCAATTTTTTTGGCAAAGCCAAAACCACTCAGTTATCCTAAGCGCGTAGCGCGAATGTTGAATTAATAGCTACCTTTGTCATTATTTGAACTTTACAAAAATGTTAAACGCAAGTATAAAAGATTTTTATAAAGAAATATTTGGCGAAAACGGTGGTCAACTTGAATACATTTTAGAGCGAAATGGCAGTGCTGAACTGGGTCATTTTAATGTATTCGATACTCAGAAGTTTTATTTCAGCGGAAACAAAAAGTCTGAAATGACCTACAACCGCAGGATGTATTACAAAATCAGTCTTATCAAGGGTAAAAATTTGGTTGAGTATGCGGGTAAAACAGTTCTGATTGAACAACAAGGAATTTTATTTGCCACTCCCAGAATTCCTTACAGATACATCCCGCAAGACAAGGAGCAGTCAGGATTTTTTTGCGTATTTACCAAAGAATTTATGTCAAAATCCAAAACCGGACTGCTCATTGATGAACTGCCCGTATATCAGCCCAAGAGTGATTTTGTCTATCAATTAAATGATGAGCAGTATGTTGAAATGGAGGCAATATTTAAGAAAATGGATGCAGAACTGTCTTCCGACTATGTTTTTAAGTATGACTTATTGCGCAACTATGTATTGGAATTGATTCATACCGTTCAAAAATTAAAACCGATAAAAAGCGCGAATGCAGCTACAAACGCGGCCAGCAGGATTTCTTCATTGTTCATTGAATTATTGGAAAGACAGTTTCCTGTAGAAAATGAAACCCGGGGTTTACACCTTAAAAATCCAATTGATTTTGCAACAGCACTGGGCATTCATACCAATCATTTGAATAAAGTACTGAAAGAAACCTGGGGCAAAAGCACTACAGAGATTGTCAATGGCAGAATAGCGGAAGAAGCCAAAATCCTGCTAAAGCAAACGCAATGGAACGTGTCTGAAATTGCATTTGCACTGGGATTTGAAGAAGTTGCGCATTTCTCCAATTTTTTCAAGAAACAAACAGGACTGTCTCCCTTGAAGTTTAGAAATTGATTGAAATTTGCAAATAGAGGATTGCTATTTACAAGTTGATTTTCTCAAAAGACCTGATCTTTGTGATCAAAATAATTCAGTAGGAAATGACAAAGACAACAGGTAAAGTAGCATTGGTAACAGGCGGTAGTCGCGGACTGGGCAAGGATATGTGCCTGCAATTGGCAAAAAAAGGGTGGGATATCATTTTAACTTACCAAAACAGTGCGAATGAAGCGACCATGGTAGTGGAAGAAATAAGGGCAATGGGGCAAAAGGCAAAGTCCATTCAATTGGATGTCTCAAATGTTGGGAGTTTCGATACTTTTGTTCAAAGCGTGAAATCATCCCTGAAGGAAGATTTTGAAACTGAATGTATTTTGGCTTTGGTAAACAATGCGGGCATTGGTGCCTACGCCAGCATAGAAGCAACAACAGAAGCCGTTTTTGATTCAATGGTTAATATACACTTAAAAGCACCTTATTTTATCACGCAAAAACTTTTGCCCGTTATGAGTGATGGAGGCAGTATTGTCAATATTTCTTCAGGACTAACAAGGTTTAGTTATCCAAACTATGCCCCTTATGCCATTATGAAGGCGGCTGTGGAAAGTTTAACAAGGTATCAGGCACAGGAGTTCGGCAGAAGAAAAATACGTGTAAATACCATTGCCCCGGGTGCTATTGCCACAGATTTTGGTGGTGGTGCGGTGAGGGATAATAAAGACTTAAATGCTATGATTGCCAATACTACAGCTCTTGGCAGGGTAGGGTTACCAGACGATATTGGCAGTGTAGTTGCGTTTTTATGCAGTGAAGATGCCAAATGGGTTAATGCCCAGCGCATAGAAGTAGCCGGCGGAGTTCATATTTAAAATAAAGTGAAATGAAAAATACTACAATATTAGGCAACAGCACACTGACGGTGAATCGCATAGGTCTTGGCTGCATGGGCATGTCTGAGTTTTATGGTTCTTTTGATGAAACCGAATCATTGAATACATTGCACAAAGCCATTGATTTGGGCGTTAATTTTTTTGACACTGCCGATATGTACGGCAACGGGGCAAATGAGAGGTTAATTGGCAAAGCTTTTAAAGGTCGTTGGTCTGATGTGATTTTGGCAACTAAATTTGCGGTTATGAGGGGGCCAAACGGAGAATGGCTGGGATTAAATGGACAACCAGCATACATTCAAAAAGCTTGTGAGCAAAGTCTTGTAAATTTGGGAACAGATGTGATTGATCTATATTATATGCACAGACAAGATCCCAAAGTTGAAATTGAAGTGATCGTAGGTGCGATGGCTGATTTAGTCAAACAAGGAAAAATAAAATACCTGGGTTTGTCTGAGGTCAATGCAGAAACTATACGCAGGGCAAATAGGGTGCATCCCATCACAGCTATTCAATCTGAATACTCTTTGTGGAGTCGTGAACCCGAACAAGAAATCTTTGATGTTTGTAAAGAACTGGGAATAACGTTTGTTTCCTACAGTCCCCTGGGTAGGGGTTTTTTAACTGGAGCAATTAAAAGTCGCGCTGATTTTGAACCAGGTGATTTCAGGTTAAACAATCCAAGATTTACAGAGGAAGCGATGGCTGAAAACATCCAATTTGTTACCATCCTGGACCAATTGGCAAAAGAAAAAGGAGTAAGCAAAGCACAAATAGCCTTAGCCTGGATATTAAGTCAAAACGATGAAATTACCGCCATTCCGGGCACCAGAAAAATTCATCGGCTCGAAGAAAATTTAGGAGCATATAACGTGGTTCTATCGCAAGATGATTTAAAGCTTATCGAAGCTTCAGTACCCAAAATAACCATGGGAAGTCGGTACTAAACTATTAGTAAAGTGCCTGATGTTAGTACCAGGCCAAATGCCAGAAAGCCAAATTACTGGTTACCTGCCTGCCTTTTTTAAAGCTGCAGGATTAATTTCAGCT
>CALJKQ010000159.1 GCA_937973565.1 uncultured Saprospiraceae bacterium
GCATTGTGTTCAACTGCCACAGCTTCACCATCAGGAGAAAAAGTAATTTCATTTTCACCTGGCAAATGGACTTTAAGCCTTTGTACAAAATGCGATTTTTTTTTCACATTTCATTTAAAGGAAGCCGTTATTGCGGCTGGCAAAGGCAAATCAAAGGTATACCCTCTGTTCAGGAAGTTATTGAACAGGCATTGCAGAAGTCTGAGGGCATTTCGATTCCGGTTATGGGCTGTGGCAGGACAGATGCCGGTGTGCATGCCTCCTGTTTTTATGCCCATGTTGATGTTGCTGATTGCCCCGACATTCATAAATTGAATTTATGCCTGCCGGATGACATTGTTGTTCATGCTGTAATTCCGGTAGATGAAAAATCCCATGCCAGGTATGACGCCTTATCCAGGACGTATACCTACAGGATTCATACGCAAAAAGATGCCTTTAGTTTTGATTTGAGTTATTTCTACAAGCGTGAAATATTGTTCCCTGAGTTGATGCAGGATGCTTGTAAATGGGTTGTCGAAACCAGGGATTTTAAAGCATTTTGTAAAACACCAGACAGGCACAAATCTACCATGTGCTCGGTATTGGAGTGCAGTTGGAAATTTGATTTCGGAAGCGGAAAACATTCTTTTCAGATCAAAGCCAATCGTTTCCTTAAATCCATGGTTCGTATTCTCGTCCATGATATGTTGGCCTTGGGTGAAGGCAAGCTAAGCGCTGATGAATTTAAACGTTGTTTAGGCGGAGAAAGGAATAAACAAATTCATAGGATTGCATACCCGCAGGGACTTTATTTGACCCATGTAGATTATTCATACATATTAGAAAAGATAAACAAGGATTTCTGCAACTTCTAAGATTTGGTTTCTTTATTCCTTTTGCCGAAATATTTGGGATGCACAATCAAAAGACCAAAAGACTCGCCGTCTTCCTTGCCTGTTTTGGAATGGTGTGCACCGTGCGCTCTAAGTACTGCCCTGGAATACGGATTATCCAGTTGTTTAAACCATGAAAAACGTCGGTGTATGTAAACGTCGTGGATCAAAAAATAAATGATTCCATATATTAAAATGCCTAATCCAACAAAAATCAATTTGAATAAAGAAGGCACTGTAGTGCCCAAAATGAAACAAGTTGCGCTTGGAATAGCGAACACCACGAAAAAGAGGTCGTTTTTTTCAAAAAATCCTTCTTTCTCAAAATGAGGCTTATGATGGTCTTCATGCCAATTCCAACCAAAACCATGCATGATATATCTGTGTGCCAGCCAGGCTACACCTTCCATTCCCAGCACAGCGGCCAATACAATCGCAATATTATTGATCATTTCCTCTATGTTTATTCAATGAATGCACGAAAAGGCTTAAATGTTTATTTTTTAGGTGATTTTCTTCGACTAAAAAGAATAGGTATAAAAAATATGCCCAAAGTTAAGATTGAAAAGCCCCAATCCGCCTCATGGCTAGCCAAAAACTTACTTATATACAAATCAGGAAGAACGTGCTCCACCAGGGCTAATAATAATTTGATACCTAAAACGCCAATAACAATGAAAGCACTGGTTTCCAGAAAAGGGTAACGCTCCATAAGAGATACGAAGCCCTGAGCAACAAAACGCATAGCCAAAATGCCTAGGAAGACGCCTGTCCAGATCAAAATAATGTTGTCGGAAAATGCCACTGCCGCAAATACATTATCTATGGAAAAAGTGAGGTCCATAATTTCAATAGCAACAATGGTGGCCCAGAATGGACCAATCAACCCAATGGTTTTGCGATAAATCCAACTGTTTTCCGGCTTGTTGAGATCGTCGCCTTCCTGAGGGGTGGCTTCTCCCTTCCACCATCTCCAAACCAGATAAAGCAAATAGGCTCCTCCCAGGGGCTTCAACCACCAAAATTCCATAAGAATAGTGGCAAATAACAAACATAATCCCCTGAAAATATAGGCACCCAGAATGCCATATCTCAGCGCTTTGCCTCGCTGCTCTTTGGGTAAGCTCAGAACCATACTTGCCAAGACGGCTGCATTGTCGATGGCCAGTAAACTTTCAATGACGATAAGATTGAGTACCACCAAAAGCGATTGTCCGGGTGCAGAAACAATCTTATCTATTAATTCATTCATGCTTTTTGAACTTTAAAACCCTCCTTTAGATTTACTGTGGAATTGAAAACAGGATGATCGGGTCTATGGTCCCTGTCAGCTGTATAATAACCCTTTCTCATAAATTGGTAGGGAGTACCTTCTTTCATAAGGGCAACCGAGCTTTCAAATCGTGCATTTTTATTGATGATCAAAGACTCAGGGTTGATAAAATCAAAAACATCCTTGTCGTCGTGGCCGGCAGGTGTAGGGTCTGTAAAGAGGCGGTCGTAATCTCTGATTTCTCCTTCAATAGCGGTTTTGGCATCTACCCAGTGAAGGGTGCCTTTTACCTTCAAACCGCTGGTGTCTTCACCACTTTTACTTTCCGGTACATACTTGCATCTCAACTCTAAAACTCCGTTTTCATCTTTGATCACTTCTTCACAAGTGATGATGTAGGCACTTTTTAGTCGTACACTGCCACCGGGGTAAAGTCTGAAATATCCTTTGGGCGGATTTTCCATGAAATCATCCCTCTCAATGAACAGCTCGTTTGAAAAACTCAGTTCTCTTGAACCCGCAGTTTCGTCTTCAGGGTTGTTTTCTGCAAATAAAACTTCAGTCTTGCCTTCTTCGTAATTGGTGATTACAACTTTTATTGGATCGGTAACCACCATTGCCCGTAATGCTATGCGATTGAGCTCGTCTCTCACACAAGATTCCAAAAGTTCAATCTCTATCAAATTATCTCTTTTGGCTACACCGGCTTTTTCACAAAACTGTCTCAGGGCGGCAGCCGGATACCCTCTTCTTCGCATCCCCGCAATGGTAGGCATTCGTGGATCATCCCAGCCGGTCACAATTCCTTCTTCTACCAATTTGAGTAGTTTTCTCTTACTGGTAATCATATAAGTGACATTCATTCGGGCAAACTCTATCTGACGTGATGGAAAAATGCCGAGCTTCTCTATAAACCAATCGTAGAGCGGTCGATGATGGGTAAATTCAAGAGAACACAATGAATGCGTAATACCTTCTATACTGTCACTCTGACCATGAGCAAAGTCATACATGGGATAGATACACCAATTATCACCGGTGCGATGATGGTGCTCATGTTTGATTCTGTAAATAACAGGATCCCTCATGTGCATATTGGGTGAAGACATATCTACTTTCGCCCTCAAGACCCTGCTTCCGTCTTCAAATTTGCCTGCTCTCATATCTTTAAAGAGTTCGAGGTTTTCCTCAATGCTCCTATTGCGATATGGACTTTCAATTCCTGCTTCCGTGGGTGTTTTTTTCATTTCAGCTATCTGCTCAGGAGTGCTGTCATCTACATAAGCAAGCCCCATTTCAATCAACTTCAAAGCATATTGATATAGTTGCTCAAAATAGTCCGATGCATACAATGCTTCGGCCTCCCATTGGTAACCCAGCCATCGTATATCTTGCATAATGCCTTCAACATACTCTGTATCTTCAGTAGTAGGGTTGGTGTCGTCAAACCGGAGGTTGGTTTTACCACCATATTTTTTGGCCAGTTCAAAGTTGATGGTAATGGCTTTGACGTGTCCTATGTGCAAATATCCGTTGGGTTCCGGAGGAAAACGCGTGTGAATCCTTCCACTGTGTTTTCCGTTGCGAAGATCCTCTTCAATAATCTCTTCTATAAAATTGAGATGAGCTTTTCCTTCTGACATTGCTTCAATTATTTAAACCTGATTATTATTTTTTTACATTCTGTCCGGCATATCTATACCCAACATTTTCATCCCACTTTGCAGTACGTTGGCAGTTACTTTGCAAACGCCCAATCTAAAGTTCTTTTCTTCTTCTGTGGCCGCACCCAGAATGCGAACCTCATGATAAAATCTATGGAATTCTTTAGCCAGGGTATAACAAAAATTTGCCAAATGCGAGGGGTCGTAAGACCTTGCTGCTTCTGTGATGACACCGGGGAATGAAGCGAGCAGCACCATGATGGCCTTTTCACTTTCCTCAAGAACAGCCGGAATTTGGGAGGGATTAAATGTAAAGTCGCCCCCTTTTCTGAAGATAGACTGGATCCTCACGTAGGCATTCTGGATGTAAGGTCCGGTTTGTCCCTGCATGTCCAATGATTCTTTAGGGTCAAAAGTCATCCGTTTTCTTGGCTGTACCTTTAAGATGAAAAATTTTAGGGCGGCAAGTCCAATTTTATTGTAAATATCGTCCTGCTGTTCTTTGGAAAGTCCTGCCAGTTCACCTCTTTCGGCTGAACTCAATGCAGCTTCATGGATCACTTCTTCCATCAAATCATCAGCATCAACCACCGTTCCTTCGCGGGATTTCATTTTACCTGTAGTAAGGTCAACCATACCATAGTTGAGGTGGTACAAGCCTGCAGCATAAGGCTCCTGCAAACGTTTCAATATTTCAAACAATACCTTGAAATGATAGTCCTGTTCATCGGCCACAGTGTAAATCATTTTCTGGGTTTTGAAGTCCCTGTATCGAAGCATAGCTGTTCCAATGTCCTGGGTTATATACACAGAAGTGCCATCAGACCGCAGTACTATTTTACGATCCATGCCTACATCTGTAAGGTCTATCCAGACACTGCCATCTGACATTTGCTCAAACACACCCTGTTTGATGCCATGATCAACGGTTTCTTTACCCAATAGATAGGTATCAGACTCATAATAATTTTTGTCAAAACTTACCCCCAATTTTTTATAGGTAATTTCGAAGCCTTCATAGACCCATGCATTCATTTTTCTCCATAGGTCCAGTACCTCTTTATCGTTGGACTCCCATTTTTGCAGCATTTCCCTCGCCTCGAGACCCAAAGCACTGTACTGATTAAAATATTGATTCTTGAATTCTTTGAAAAATTGTGCTTCTTTCTCGGCTTCAATGTTTTTTTCTTTCAATATTCCTTGTGCAACCTCACTCTTTTGCCACTCCTGGTATTCCTCCTGAAATTTGGTTTCAAACAGGACATAATAATCGCCTACAAAATGGTCGCTTTTTATGCCCATTTTCTCCGGTGTTGCCCCTTCACCATATTTTTCCCATGCCAGCATACTTTTGCAAATGGCAATGCCCCGATCGTTGATGATTTGGGTTTTGATGACTTCATAACCGGTTGCTTCAAGAATTTGAGTCAGCGACCATCCCAATAGAATATTTCGGATATGTCCCAGGTGCAATGGTTTATTGGTATTGGGCGAAGAAAATTCAACCAAAACTTTTTCACCATTTGATTGGCCTCTGCCAAAGTTTTGATGCTCACTGATAGAGGTTAATGTTTTTTGCCAAAAACCAATAGACAATTCAAGATTTAAAAAGCCATTTACCACGTTGTAGGATGCAACATCTTTGGATTGCGAGATCAGATAGTTTCCCATACTTTCAGCCAATTCCGCAGGGGCTTTTTTTGCTTCTTTGGAATAGGAAAAAACGGCAATGGTATAATCCCCTTTAAATTCTTTTTTGGTTGGATTGAGAAGTACCTGAGTCGGTTCTACATCCAACTCGTATAAGGCTTTTAATCCCTCTGTAAAAATCTGGGATATGGGTAAAAGAAAATTCATTGCTATTTGTCGATGTTTGTAAAAAAACTAAAAATGGTAGTACCGTATTTTCTTTCCTCTACATACTGAGGCAAGAATTTAAAATCATGATCCGGATTGTGTTCCAACACAAAGATACCATTTTTATTCAAGAGCTTTTTTTCAAATATTTTACCGGGAATAGTCCTTAGATTGGGCAATGGATAAGGGGGACCGGCAAAGATATAATCAAAAGTTTCATAGCTATGCTCAATAAATTTGAAGACATCCATTTTGACCAGGGTTATGTAAGGTTGAATGGCCAGCTCTTCTGCGATTTTTTTCACAAATTGATGTGCAGGACCATAATTGTCAACATAAGTAGCATTCGCACAACCTCTGGATATGAATTCATAACAGTGATTCCCTGTTCCTCCAAACAAATCCAGCATTTTGGTTTCTTCAAAATCAATTTTATTCTGCAGAATATTGAATAGGCCCTCTTTTGCTACATCAGTGGTTGGACGTGTAGGCCAATGTTTTGCGGGTGGAATAAACTTTCTGCCTTTAAACGTACCACTAATGATGCGCATAGCAGTTTACATTGAGAAAGTGATCGAAATATACATGATCCCCCAATACATCGCTGGCAGTCAGAAAATGTGCTGCCGCTGCCGTCTCAAGCCTCGGTATGTAACGGTATAGGAGCTGATAGAAGCTGGAGTTGACAGTAATTTGTCCGCTTAGCATCACGTTTACCTCTTCTAAAGTCAAATTACAGGCCTCTTTTATAACTGCCATGACATAATAAATGACATCTTCGGCAGTTTCAATTTGAAATTCATTAAAAAACAGAAATTTTTGTTGATGACTACAAGCTATTAAAACGCTTTTGTCTTTAAAGTGCAGCCATAGGTTGGCATCTGATTTTGAAGACGCAAATTGAAGCCAGGCTGTGGAAATGTGTTTGTAATGCCAGGTGTTTTCTATGTTTGCTGCTTCCTCATAGGCACAATAAATTCCAGTGTCAGCCCATTTGTCGATCCGAATGTTATTATTTTGATTCGATGGAACATTGGTTTCATCGGAAAATGAAAAGGCTTTGCTTGTGCTCATAAAGTGAATTTCACAATCTCGTTCAGCCCAGGTATGGGCAAATTCATTTAAACCGGCTCTGTCAGTATGGCCTCTTGATACCATGGTGCCACGATTATCGAATAGCCCATAAACAAAACTGTCTGCATCAGCGATGACAGACAGTTTTTTAATATCTCTTTCTAAAAAATCAGAACTGAAGTCTAGTTGGATCATTCCCAGTTTCCATTCAGGTTTGGCGTGGTCATATCACCAAATTTCAATAATTTTTCAGGATCAAAATACTTGTCATATTTCTTATACTTGGGATCGCCAAATTCACCCATAAAAGTTTTCCATTTTGTGCCTACCTGAACAACAGGAACCTTGGTACTTTGGTATTCTATAGTGTCCGCTGCAATTTCGAATTTTAAACCATTCGTGAATGGGACGAAAGGAATAGAATCAAGGTTGATACCCATGGCTTTGATGGTGTCAATGGCCGGTGAATAGGAGGTAGACCTGATGAATTTATCCTCGTTGGTTGGATCAGTTGGATCATTCTCGATCTTCTCAAAAGGGATCTTTTCCGTCTTTAGCACATTGATTAATTGCTCGAAACTGCCGGCAAAAGTTCCTTTTATGGTTCTGTAAATTTCCTGACTGGCTTTGATTTGTTTTAATCTCGCGATCACTACATCTACTCTTCTTCCTTTTTCTTCCTGAAATGCAATAGGCTCCCTAATAGAGGTGTAGATCATGTAAATCAACAAAAAAATGAGGGCAGTCAAAAGAAGGTTTATGGCTACTTTCATAAGTATTTTTTTGTTTTGGTTTTATGAAATTTTGATATAAAAATTTGAAATTCAGTGTTTAATGTAAGAATTCACGGTGGAAGACTCTTATTTACATTTTATTAAGATGTAAATTTAGAAAATCTTGGTGTATGACAAAATTAAACTTTTTATTTGCAGACTGAAAATGATCATTCTTGCCATAGAAAGTAGTTGTGACGATACTTCTGCAGCCATTGTAGAAGATGGCTTTGTTTTGTCCAATACTACCAGCACCCAAAATATTCATGAGCAATATGGAGGCGTGGTGCCGGAAGTTGCTTCCAGACAGCACCACATCGACATCGTTCCTGTAGTACTGCATGCATTGCGTCAAGGAAATAAGCAAGTATCAGACATTCAGGCTGTTGCATATACAAAAGGCCCTGGATTACTAGGAAGCTTATTGGTGGGCAGCAGTTTCGCAAAAGCATTGGCCTATACATTAAATGTACCATTAATTGAAGTGCATCACATGAAGGCCCACATTATGGCTCATTAGATCGGAAGAGCGTCGTGTAGGGAAAGAGTGTCTTCGCCTGTGTAGATC
>CALJKQ010000160.1 GCA_937973565.1 uncultured Saprospiraceae bacterium
GCCATAAGGATGCCAATGGGTTTTACCACCTCCATGCTGCTTACGCTCCCAATCCACACCAGCCGTTGGTTAGAGTCAGAAAATCGCAGTCAACATCCTTTGGCTTGGCCGATGCGGTATTAAATGAATTAAAGAAATCATAGAAATATGTACCTGATTTTTGATTGCTCCGCAAATGGGAACCCGTCAAGCTATAAGGCTCCTTTCAGTGACACCTTCAACTGGCCACGCCTGATCCATATTTCCTGGATTGTTCTGGATAGTCAGCTAAAACCCATTGGCGACTTTGATAGAATTGTGATGCCGGAAGGATTCAGTCTCAGCGACGAGGTAAGAAAAAAGTCGAAAATTGATGAAGAAGATATACAAAACAAGGCAGTTCCGCTTACCGGCATCCTCGAAGAATTCAACGAGTCTGTCAAAAAATGTGAATATATATTTAGTCACAATCTCAATTTCAACGAAAACGTTCTCGCCGCAGAATTTATCAGAAAAGGAGTGGATATTCTGATGTTTAAAAAAGAAAGGTTCTGCCTCATGCAGGAAGGTACGTATTATGCCAAAATACCATCAAAAACAGGTGGCTATAAATGGCCAACACTTTCAGAACTGCACGCTGCCTGTTTTAATTCTTCTTACACACCTGCCAATAATGCGAGAGCCGATGTAATTGCGGCAGCCCGGTGCTTTATCAAATTAATGAAGTCCGGCCAGTTGGAAGATTTATTTGATTAATATTCTGGCTTTGAAAATATTTATTTCCAGAAAAATCGAAGAGGGTTCTCTACTCAAAAAATTAGAACGTTCAGGTCACACGCTTTTGGGTTTCGGAGGTGTGGATTTTTCAAGCGTTCCATTTTCTTCGTTTCCTCAAACCGACTGGATTTTTTTTTATTCAAAAAATGGAATCATATTCTTCTCAGAACAACTGACTAAAGAAGAAATTCAGGGTTTGAAATCAAAAAAAATAGGAGTAATGGGGCACGCTTCTGCCGCCATTTTACAAAATAGACTCGGCCTTCAAGCCCATTTTATCGCCACCGGAAATCTCGCAGATGATGAGAAAAAGTTCACCAAAGCTACCGAGGGAGAGTCAGTACTTTTTATTGAAGCAGACAAAAGTCAAAAAAGATTTCAAAAGAGCAACCTGGCTTCCCATCACTCGCTGGTGGTTTATAAAAATGAAATCCTGGAAAATTTGCAGCTACCGGAAGCGGATATATACATTTTTACCAGCCCACTCAACGCTAAAGCATTTTTAGAACACAACAAACCTGCTCAAAATGCTACCTTGATTGCCATTGGGCCAACCACAGAAAAGGAAATATTAAATTACGTGTCTGCACAAGAGATAATTACCTGCCCTTCGCCCGAAGAAAGTGTTGTGATGGCTTCCTTGTCAGGAATAATCCATCGATAGTGGAATTTTCTTCAGGTACTTTCCATTTTTTAAAAATTGCTGAATAATGGCGTTGGCCTCCGGTGTTGAAAGCCGGGCTTCAATCTGATCTTTAAAATCGAAGATTTCCTTTGAGGATAGGTTGGTATCTGCATAGCCAAAACCATAGTATTGCTTTTGCTCAACCCAGATCAAACCCACTTCATCGGGGTTTCTGCCTTCTGTTATCAACACAAAATCCTCTTCAAATACTCTTGACAAATGGATGATTGCCTGGTCGGCTCTTTCATTGTATTCTGATGATATTTCAGCTCCAATGCAGGCCCCTTTACATTCTCCCATCTGATGGTAAATACATTTCCTGTTTCCTACTACATCCATCTTTTCCTCACAAAGACTGTAAAGTTCTCTCATGTAACCCAATGCAGATCTCGCAGCTGACGCGCTGGTATAATAGCAGAGAATCTGACCTTTGTGTTTTTTCTTATCTGCTTCCTCCAGATGTAAAATAATATATCCGTTTACATCCCTGGAAGAACTAATAACATAGGGGTAGTCTTTTTTCTTCTGGGCTTTGTTAATTTCCGGCAGATGAATTTTTATTTCTTCTGACTCAAGCAACAAAGCTATCAGTTCAGATCCGGTAAGCGTAAAATCAAGATCATACACCTGACGCATCAATTTTTCCTGTTTTGCATTTACCTGACCGAAATGTTGTAAAATTCTCGACCTGATGTTAATACTTTTACCCACATAGATTATGGTCCCATATTGATCATAAAAGTAGTAAACGCCAGTAGTCTCAGGAAGCTGATGAAGTCGTTCTATGCTGATGGCTTCCGGTAATTTATTTTCTCTGATGCCCCTGTTGATGAGTGCATTTACTTGTCCGTGTTCTGACTTACCGGTCACCTGGTGCAAAAGATAACAGGCAGCCAGTGCATCGTCAAGCGCTCTGTGCCTTGCAGATACTTCGATGCCAAAATACCTGATCAGGTTGCCCAGGCTGTAGGATGTCAAGCCGGGAAATGCCTTTCTGCTAAGCTTAACCGTGCAAAGTTGTTTACGGGAAAAAGTATACCCCAGCCTATCAAATTCATACCGAATGAAATTGTAGTCAAAGTTGACATTATGAGCCACAAACACCGCTCCTTCCGTTAACAATACGATTTCTTTGGCAATTTCATAAAACCGGGGTGCATCGGCAACCATATCATCTGTAATGCCTGTAATCCGGGTGATCTCATGCGGAATGGATCTTTCAGGGTTCACCAAAGTAGAATATTGAGAAAGGATATTATACCCATCTGTTACCACCACAGCTATTTCAGTGATTTTATCCCGCTTGGGCATACCACCGGTGGTCTCAATATCAATAACCGCGTATTTCCTGATACCTTGGCTCGCCATTGATGAAAGGGGTTGGATTTCAGATACCTGTTGACAAATAAGGTTCCATTTGAGACTTCATGTTCAGGCATGCTTCTCTGGCGGCCTCAGCAAAATGTAAACCATTGGAAGCGTATATTATATTCCTGCTGTTGTTGATCAGCAGCCCTACATCTTTGTTGATACCCGACTTACAGGTAGCATCCAAATCACCACCCTGGGCTCCAATGCCCGGAACCAAAAAGAAATGTTCCGGAGCTATTTGTCTTATCCCCTCTATCATAGATGGGTGGGTCGCACCAACTACAAACATGGTATTTTCAGGAGTTCCCCAGGTGGACACTGTTTTCAATACCTGTTCATACAGTAAACCATCCCCAGCCTGCTTCAGTTCAAAATCACTGGCTCCTTTATTCGATGTAAGTCCTAATACAATGGCCCACTTTCCGGGATGTTGCAGGAAGGGCTTCACACTATCCTCACCCATATACGGGGCTACGGTAACTGAATCAAAAGGAAGGGCTTCAAAAAAGGCCTTGGCGTACTGATCCGAGGTATTGCCAATATCGCCGCGCTTGGCATCGGCAATGGTGAAATGAGATGTGC
>CALJKQ010000161.1 GCA_937973565.1 uncultured Saprospiraceae bacterium
CCTTTTCCTTTGTATACCGGAAATCCTGAACCGGTAAGCTGTACCCCCAACGAGAGACTAAAAAGGTCGTATTTTTCTGCCAACTCCCAATGGGGCAATGCTTTTTCATGTAAACTTGGGAAACTTTTATCCCAGGCTTTAAAAACCTCATTTTCTTCCGGCGTTTTTCCCTTTGGGACACTTACATGGGGTACATTGGGCAAAGACAGCAATTTTTCTTCAATCTTGTCTTTGATATCTTTATGTCTGGTTTCCAGATCTTTAATAACTTCTTTAAGTTCAGCTACTTTCTCCTTTTTTTCAGCCGCTTCAGCTGCTTTCCCTGATTTAAAAAGGTCGCCAATTTCCTTGGACAGCGAATTGCTTTCTGCCAAGGTGGCATCCAATATGGTTTGCACACTTTTCCTTTCATCATCCAATGAAACGATGTTGTCAAGTTCTGTTATGGCAGATTCGGGTAAGTTGCGTTTTAAATACCCCTCAACTACTCTTTCTTTTTGGTTTCGAATAATGCCTATTTCCAGCATAAAATGATAATTTTAAGTTTTCGACGCCTACTATCTTATTTTAACTAATTGAAAACCAACAATTTGTAAAATTGTCGCCAAATAATATTTGCCGTTAATCAGGCAACAAAGATAACGCTTTGTAATTCAAAAAAGAATTGTAATTTTGCAACACTAAAGTATACATCACTACCTACTGCATACTTTATTCCCCACAACAACTAAAGTTATTAAAAACACATTCAATCACCATCTTTAGGATTTAATCCAAAGAAAATTCATTTTAAGCATATGTATGACATCCTACAGCTCAATGAGATGTTGGTACCTGAGTTAAAAGATATTGCAGAAAAACTCAACATCGATGGATTTAAGAAGCTGACTAAGCAAGATCTTATCTATAGAATTTTAGACGAACAGGCCCTTGTAAATAAAGCCAGAACCACTGAACCGGCGGGAACAGATGCTTCTGAAAGAAAAGAAGAGCATCAGCGTCCACAACGAAGTAAAACTGACAATAACCAACAGGCAGAGCAGAAAAAAAGAGGAAGAAAGCCCAACACCGCTAAACCCGAAAGTAAAGAAACCAAAGAAAAAGATCAACCTTCCCAGGAAGTAGCTGAAATCAGAGAAGAGAAGCCACAGTCAGCGCCCGAGGTAGCAAAAGAAAACCCTCAAGGTGAAGGCCAGCACAGAGAGGAACGCAGAAATAACAGGGACAGGCAGAATTTTAAACAAAACCGATACCAGGATCGCGAAGACAGACCCAATCGGGATGGCAACCAAAACCGCGAAGACAGGCCTAACCGAGAAGGCAATCAAAATCGCGAGGACAGACCAAGCCGGGGAGATGGCAGTCAGAACCGCGAAGACAGGCCAAGTCGGGGAGAAGGCAATCAAAACCGCGAAGACAGACCAAGTCGCGATAATTATAACAACAGAGATTATAACAATCAGGGAAGATATCGCAATTACGAACAAAATCAGCCACCTGTCAATCAGGAAGCAGCAGAAAGCTATGCTGAACCTGAGCAGGAACCTGCATTTAATATCGACCTGGATGGATTGATAGAAGGTGAAGGAGTGTTGGAAATGATGCCCGATGGCTATGGATTCCTGCGCTCATCTGATTATAACTACCTTTCTTCACCGGATGATATTTATGTAAGTCCTTCACAGGTTAAGTTGTTTGGACTCAAGACAGGAGATACCGTAAAGGGAGCCATCAGACCTCCTAAAGAAGGAGAAAAGTATTTTGCCTTACTCAAAGTTTCGTTAATCAACGGCTTCGAGCCTCAAATGGTAAAGGAGCGTGTTCCTTTTGATTACCTGACTCCCTTATTTCCTGAAGAAAAATTTACGCTTACATCAGATCCTTCGGGTAAAGATTATGGCAACAGGATGATTGACCTTTTTGCCCCAATTGGTAAAGGACAAAGGGGATTGATTGTAGCACAGCCTAAAACAGGTAAGACATTTTTATTGAAGGATGTAGCCAATGCCATAGCCAAGAACCACCCTGAATGTTATTTGTTGGTGGTGTTGATAGATGAGCGTCCTGAAGAGGTCACTGACATGAAGAGGAGCGTAAAGGCTGAAGTAGTAGCTTCTACCTTTGACGAACCGGCTGAAAACCATGTGAGAGTAGCCGGACTGGTTTTGGAAAAAGCAAAACGTCTGGTAGAAAGCGGACACGATGTAGTAATATTGTTGGATAGTATCACCAGGTTGGCAAGAGCGTACAATACCGTAGCCCCACCAAGTGGCCGTGTCCTTTCCGGTGGTGTGGAAGCAACCGCTTTGCACAAACCCAAAAAATTCTTTGGTGCAGCCAGAAAAATTGAGGGCGGTGGTTCATTAACCATTTTGGCAACAGCCCTGATCGATACGGGATCCAGGATGGATGAAGTAATTTTTGAAGAATTCAAGGGAACCGGCAACATGGAGTTGCAGTTGGACAGAACATTGGCCAACAAACGATTGTATCCGGCTATCGACCTTACCAAGTCAAGTACCAGAAGGGAAGAACTATTGTTGGAACCTGCAACGCTCCAGCGTATGTTTGTACTTAGAAATTACCTAGCTGACATGAAACCGGATGAGGCAATGGAGTTTTTAAGAAAGTATATGATTGGTTCCAAGACCAATGAAGAGTTTTTGTCTTCGATGAATGGATAAGATAAATTCTGAATATAAAAAAGCTCGTTAATAAAAATTGACGGGCTTTTTTTATATCCGTTATTAAGGGATTTGGGCAATAAAAAAATCATAATTGGAATAAAAATGACTGTTGTTGATATAGAATAATATTTGTGAATACAACATGTTTTTATCATCAAAAGGATTGTCAAATTTTGCCTTGCTGTTCATATTGAAATCGGTATTATAATAGCCAAGGGTATTGTCGAATGATGCCCTCATGGTTGAGTTGTTCGGATAAAAAATGACGTCAGAATACAGATAGCTCATGTCATCATTGGGTCCATCGCTTTTTATCTGACCATCGGCATTAAAATCACCACCCCACAAAGCCCGGTAACCAAATTTCACATACTCGTTTTGAGCAAGGTCAGAATAGTTGAGACTATTGGAAATAAAGCCAAAATCAAATATGGGTACATTTTGTATAGTAAAGTCGATCAACTGGGTGATATCTGTTTTGAGGGTCATAGCTGCCAGATGCGAACGATGTCGGATGGCAACAAAAAACTCATTGCCGGTAACCGTAGGAAAATTGACAAGGCTGATACCATCAAGATCTACAATGTCGCCGTCTCTTTGCACAAGACAGGAACGAGTGGCCACCACATGAGTAGAATCAGCGGGAGAACGCAACTCAAGGAAGACCCAATCTACGATGGCATTCTGGCCGGTAATATCCAAAACCGCAGTGTCGAGAATTTCATGCATTGACTGTGGCTGGTTGGCTGGTAAGTGAGTGTACCTTGAAGTAATATTAAGATTTGGGTGCCCATATTTGTAAGGATCCAATAAAGGGATATAGGTTTTACCACTAAAAGGGCTAAGACGCAGGTTGTCGCGCATCAGCGGTTTACCCGTACTGGAGACGGCATTGTCATTATCCATCAAAGCCCCTTCGAGGTAGACGCGGGCATTGATCAAAACCCCTGAAGTTTGAGAAAAAGCAACGCCTGGAAAAGTAAAAGCCATCAATATTACAAAACAAGAAAATGCTTTCATGCCAGGATTTTTTTTGAAGTTAAACTAAATCAGAGTCATTTAAGACGCAGATGGATTACCAAACTGCCTTAAACATCACAATTTCATAATGAATGTAAATATTAATACTGCCCTCAAAAGCTTTAGAATAGTGCAATTTACTTACTTAAGCTCTGAAAAGAAAAGATTCAACCATAATACTGATCCTTAAGGCAGTTGCGCAATTATGGATGCATAGTTGAGGTGCAATTTTACATTATTGGGATAAAAAAACACCTGACCATACAAGAAGTTGGTATCGTCAAAGGGGTTGTCAAACTTAGTCTTGCTATTTAGGTTGTAGTCAGAATTGAAATAACCAATGGCACTATCGTAAGAGCTGCGGTATTCGCTGTTGGGAGAATGAAAAATCACATCGTACATAATCACGCTGAGGTCATCATTTGCGCCCATGGCTTTAACAATCCCATCCGCGTTAAAATCACCTCCAAAGAGGGCGTTGTATCCTTCAATAACGTTGCTATTTTGAGCCTGGCCTGTGTAATTCAGTGATGGAGAAACAAGTCCGAAATCGTAAATTGGGGTAGAAGGTGCAGTAAAGTCCACCAGTTGGCCAATATTGACCCAACGCGACATGGCGCCAAGGTGATTTCTGTGTCTTATAGCTACATAAAAGATATTCCCTGTGATATTTTCATAATAAACGGGGCTGGTTCCATCCAGGTCTACAACATCCCCATCTCGTTGTAAAAGGCAGGATCGGGTAGCCAATACCAGGGTAGAATCTGCAGGAGACCGAAGCTCCATAAATACCCAATCTACAATGGCATCATCTCCGGAGACGGTGAGCACTGCCGGATTGATTTGGTGTTGATTGGATGCTTGATTGGCGGGAATATGGGTGAACCTGGCGGTAATATCAAAATTGGGGTGGGCAAATTTGTAAGGATCATTAAGCGGTATATAGCTTGTATTGGTAAAAGGACTTTGTCTGAGGTTGTCTCTCATAAGTGGACGACCAGTAGAAGAAACTGCATTTCCATTGTTCATTAATGCGCCTTCTAGATAAACCCGGGCTTTAACAGTAACGCCGTTACCAGATTGAGAAAAAAGGGAGAATGAACCAAAAAGGAGAATAGAAACGAGAAAGGTTTTCATACCAATTGATTTGTAGTTTGTGAATATTAGAGACCAATCAATCGGATTTTGGGTTGCTTAACAAAGACAAATATATATTAAAAAAAATTAATATTAAAAAAATTAATTTTTTATTACATGCTGGATTGTCCGAAGGGATTTATTAACCTTTTGATAATCAGAAATAAATATGTGTTAAAATCACTAAAATGAAGAAAACTGCACAATAATTTGAAATTTTAACACAATTCAGCGCCATGAGCCATTGATTTATTCAGGGTAACCCGTTACATTTGTAAAATATTATCAAAAACTATTGCCTATAGATTAATACATCTACACTAATTTATTTTTCTTTTAACGGGGGGTAACCCACAACAAATTAGTTATGGATGTATTAAAAATGAGTGACCAGCAGCTGATCGAATCTTATTTACAAGGCAATGAGAAATCATTCGAAGTTTTATTGAGCAGACACAAAGATAGGATCTATACATCCATCTATCTTTTTGTGAAAGACACCGAAATGGCAGAAGACCTGTTTCAGGAAGTCTTTATTAAAATTATTGACACCATCCGCAAAGGAAGGTACAACCACGAAGGAAAATTCATCCAGTGGGCACTAAGAATTTCCTACAACTTATGTGTCGATCAGTTCAGAAAGTCTAAAAGAAACACCAAAGTTGCCTCCAATGATGGTTTTGACATTCTAAGTACTATTGAAAGTCACGAAGACAACATGGAAGTCTTCATGATTAAAAACCAGGATCAGAGCAAGGTTCGCCACATAATTGAAATGTTGCCCGAAGAGCAAAGAGAAGTAATCATCCTGAGGCACTACGCCGATATGAGTTTCAAAGAAATTTCGCAGGTAACCCGTGTGAGCATCAATACTGCTTTGGGCAGAATGCGATACGCACTGATCAACATGCGCAAGATGATGGGCCAGGAAGCAGTTCCGGCATAATAAAACGCTGGTTTAATAAAATAAGGAGCATTGCCGATAACATCAGCAATGCTCTTTTTAATTCAGGAATCAAAAGACAGGTTGAAATTTATAGTTGATTTCCCCTATTGGTGGGTCAGACAAATAAACAGCAAAAAAGCTTTAAAATGAATATCCAAGGCCTATACCTCCATAAAAGGCACCTTGGTTTCGATCTCCAATCAATCCACCGTTCAATTGGATATAAAGTGGGCCCTTTATATTTTGTTGATAACCCAGACCCAATTTGTACTTGAGGTTTTGATCTAATTCATATTGCCTTTTTGTCTCCAGTATAGGACCCAGATGAACATTGAGCCTTCGGTTTTTCAAGAAATGAACCTTGCCCAGCAGACTAAAATAACCGCTTTTGAAATAATCTGTGCAGGTGCTGTTTTCCAATTTCATACGCAAGCCGGCGCTTACCTCGACAGAAAATCGGCCATTCAAATGTCTCGACAAAGCAAGCCCCAATTGATGGGAATCGAATCCGTATAATCCTGCTCTTGACCAGTATTGCCATTCCAGGGCATTCTTTTTTTCAGATGATTGAGCATTGATAAAAGTAATGCTAAACAGGGAAAGACAAATTAAAATCAGTACATTTTTCATAATGATAAGTTTAGGTGTAAAAAATGAATAGAGGGTACAAAAACTAAATAACGCAAAAAATTGTAATGCGCTTCCAGGCAGCACATTATTAAATCTTACAATTTTGTTAAAGTAATTTTATGATAGGATGATTTTAAAATCTGATTCCTAATAAAAAACTGAGCTTTAAAAAAGCGACACCCACAGCTAAACAAAAACAGCCTCAATGACATGGAAAAGTAGGTGTTTAATCTCCCACAACAAGCTTAAACCCTATCCTCGGCACATTTTCTATGACTACATTCTTGTCTATTGACAAGTACTTTCTGATCCGTGAGATAAACACATCCAGACTTCGCCCTAAAAAGTAATCATCCTGTCCCCAGAGAGCTACAAGGATGTCTTCCCTTCTGAGAAGCTTACCTTGGTTTTTGAGGAAAAAAGTCATAAGATCGGCTTCGCGTTGCGTCAACCTTATTTCTTCATCATGGGCTCGTAGCAAATAATTGGCTGTATCATAGGTAAAAATGCCAAATTGATAAGTAGCAGGCTGGGCTTCTGTATTGCCCATTTCCACTTGTTTTCGTTTAAGGAAGATGGTTACCTTAAGCAATAGTTCTTCTATGCTAAAGGGTTTAAAAAGATAATCATCGCCCCCTATGTTGAGTGCCTCCAATTTATCTTCGAGCTGAATACGGGCTGAAATGAAAATTATGGGAATCTGAAAATTTTTATTTCGTATTGCCCGGGCAATGGCAAAACCGTCTATATTGGGTAGCATCACATCCAGAATGCAAATATCATAATCAGATTTATTAAAAGATTCCAGCGCTTCATCTCCTTTGGAAAAATGATGAACCTCGTGTCCGGCCATCTGCAGGCAGTCTTTAACAACAAAGGATAAGTTCAGATCGTCTTCAACATAAAAAACTCTTGCCATTTGTTATATAGTTTTAACAGGTATGATGATGTTAAAAGTTGTTCCCACTCCGGGGGTAGAGGCAACTGTAATTTTCCAGCGATGGGCTTCAATGATTTTTTTTACATAAAACAAACCTAAGCCAAAACCTTTGACATTGTGCACTTTTCCCGTTGGGATTCTGTAAAATTTGTGAAAAATTTTGTTTAGGTTTTTTTTCTCTATGCCATATCCATTGTCGCTGATCGAAATGATCAATCGATCTTTTTCATTGGCAGTAACAATGTTTACTTCCGGCGGGTGTCCACCATACTTAATGGCATTATCTGTAAGGTTAAAAAGTATGTTGGTGAGGTGCACCTTATCTGCCATTACAGTATCGTTGGTTGCATTGAGTTTAACCTTTATATGACCATCACCACTTTGCTTTAAGGTGTGCAGAATCTGTCGTTCAAGGGCATCGATGATTTCATGAACACGCAATTTTTCTTTTTTCAGCTGGAACTGCCCTTTTTCGATTTTAGCGATGTTGAGTACTTTTTCAACCTGTTCGTTGAGTCTTCGGGTCTCTTCTCCAATGATGTTGGAATAAGCCAATAAGCGTTCCGGATTTTTGGTAATCTCCGGATCAGATATTACCTGTTGGATGATGGATATGGTTGAAATGGGTGTCTTAAACTCATGGGTCATGTTATTGATGAAATCCTTCTGTACCTGGGTGATGGATCGCTGTCTGAATACAACAAACAAAGCATAGATAAAGAAGAACACGGCCAGCATCAAAATGATAGATGTAACCACCCACATGGGCACATTGTGCATGGATACAATGGAGTAGTGTGGAAAACTAACGCTGAAATAGTAATCTAATCCCTCAAATTTGGGTAAATGCTGTAACTGGGATTTCGGTGGTGTTGCATTGCGTTGTATGTAATTGCAATAAACCATTTCTTTGGAAAAGCAGCTGTAGATAGCGTATTCAACATCTTGTTTAATATTGAAGTATTCAAATGAAGAGGCCAGATAGTAGTCCAGTACTTTAGCATCGATTTCGCTATTTACCTGTACAATATAGTGGGTGGAATTGATCTTTTTGACCGGATTTTTATATTCATACGTGGTTTTATTTTTTTTGGCAATTTTTTCTGCTACCTCCCTAAGGGCTATTTGCACGGTCTGGTCAAATTGCTGATCGCTGATGTGAAGAGCTTCTTTTACCCAAAAAACCTGCACAATGACAATGGCAACAATGGCCAATGCACCGAATGAAGCGAGTAGGATTATGTGTTTGTTTCTCATAAATAGAATGCTAAATTAATGTAAACCTTAGGTTCATTAACAAGTCAAACCAACCTTAACATGTGAATAACAGTAATAGCAGCGTTGGTTAACAGAGGTTATGCCGGGATCACCCATACTTTTGTAGCGGAAGTTGCAACGGTTCCATTTTTTATCACATTAAAATCAATTATTATGAAAAAAACAATTTTTATGTTGGTGTTTTTTGCACTTTTGGGTTTCAGTCTTAAGGCTCAAAATCAAAGCAACCTGGTATTTGCTGCAACCCATATAAATTATGGCAATATCGATAAGGGCGGTGACCCGGTCAAAAAATTTTCCTTTGTCAACAAAGGAAAAGAAAAATTATTTATTACCGACGCTAAAGGCAGCTGCGGATGTACGGTTGCCAATTTTCCGAAAGAAGTAATTATGCCGGGGGAAAAAGGAGAGATTGAGGTTAGGTACGACACGACCAGAATCGGTAAATTTTCAAAAAATGTCACAGTTACAGCAAGCGATGGATCCCAGCAAATGTTGACCATTGAAGGCGAAGTAAGAGAAAAAGAAGGTTAATACAATTAAGGTCCCGGTCAATTTAGGATCGGGACTTTTTCTTGTTATTATACAACCAAATCCCCAGTGCCGTGTCACAGATTACCAGTCCTAAAAATTCCCTTACCAATTCTATTTCAGGGCTTTCTGCTTTCATTTTACCCGTTATGGAAGGGCTGCCCATTTGAATCCAGTGCCAGAAGTCGGGCACAAATGAGAGGGTCCAGATACTAAAAACAACCAACGATAAGACTACCCACGGAAATTTATAGGGGTGGTTTTTACTCCCTATGATGAAAGCAATATTCAGATAGGCAAGAGCCCACAGCCAACCATCGGCATCATTGTATTGAACAGCAGCAAAAACCAAAAACAAGAAAACAAAAAAGTATTTCATTTTATAAAATTCATAATTCAAAGGTCTGCTTTTTTTTACATTTTCCACTTTTCATTGCCAATAGAAAGTCAAACAGGGTTATATTCACGACTTAAATCTTAAAATATGAAGGGATTTAAGTACAAAGAATATTTAATTATTGGTCTTTGGATGACAGCAGCAATTGCATCCTCCAACGGACAGGACTTTAAGGCCAACGTGACCCGCAACTTTTTCATCAAGGATGCAAGGGTGGTCCAAGCCCCCGGCATGGATGCGGTGTTGACTTCCTTGCGCATTAAGGACGGCATCATCGATGAAGTGGGCAGCCACCTTGTTCCTTTCTACAATGAAAAGGTGATTCAAGCCGATAGTCAATATGTATACGCCGGCTTTATTGATGCACTTTCGCATGCAGGGATTAAGAAGGAAGAAGAAAAAAGAGAGGAAAGACGTGAAGGTAATAGAAACGCCAGTAAAGGTGTGGCCAATTACGAGCAATCGGGTATTACCCCACAAGTCAGTGCGCTTTCTAAGATCAGTGCCAAAGACGCGTCTATTGCGGATCTCAGAAAATCTGGTTTTGTTTTAGCACAAGTCTTTCCACGGGGCAGAATGGTTGCCGGCAGTTCTACCCTTTTGTCGTTGGGAGAGACCGATCACGAAGATAAAATGGTAGTTTCAGGTCAAGGAGCTATGCTGGCTTCTTTTACTCCAGCATCTGGTGTTGCACCTGCAACCGTTATTGGGGTGATAGCCAAGTTTAAAGAATTGTTTAAGAATACTGCCCTTTATCACGATAATGAATTGGCCTATCTGAAAAACCCGGCAGGTATAAAAAAGCCGGGCTATAGCGAAGAATTGGCAGCGTTGGTGCCTTTGCATAAAAAGATGATGAATCTATATTTTATGGCACCCAAATCAAAAGATATTTTTAGGGCCATAGAATTGCACAAGCAGTCCGGCTATACCTTTGTTTTATCTGACATCCAGCATCTGACACCGGCCTTGTCTAAGATTAAATCCGGAGGATATTCGTTAGTCCTTTCTACACAATTGCCGGAAGAGCCGAAAGAAGAAAAAAAAGAAAAGGACAACGCAGAGAAGAAGAAAGAAGAAAAGAGTGTCGATAAGGCACCTAAAAGTGAAGAAGAATTGGCATTGGAAAAAAGAAAAGAGGAAAGTTTACAAGACTATCTCGGACAGGCAGTGCTTTGCGAAAAAAACAATATATCCTTTGCATTTGGTACTGCTTCGGCCAAATCCGGCGATGTGTTGAAAAACATTCGTCGTATGGTAAAAGCCGGTCTGAGTGAGAAGGCTGCCTTAAGTGCTTTAACCACTACACCCGCCGCCATGATGCAGCTTTCCAACCGTTATGGAACCATTGAAAAAGGGAAAGTGGCAAGTTTTGTTTTCTTTGACAAGCCCATGTTTGATGAAAAGGCTACGGTAAAACAAGTCTGGGTTGAGGGCACAGCCTACATCAATGAAGAAAAACCCAAATCAGAAAGCAAAGCAGGAGAAGCATTGATTAAACCTGAAGGCAACTGGACTTACTCGGCAGAACTGCCGGGGCAAGCACAAACCGGTAAGTTTATTTTCAAAAAGGATGGCAAATCATATTCAGGCAACAGCACAGATGACAACAGTCCAGGAGAAAACTTTGCCATGGAGGATTTGGTTATTGATGGTAATGTTGTAAAATTTAAAATCATCGTTGACCCTACAAATTCAATTACTGCGTATTTGGAATTGACCTTTGGCACAGACAATTATTCAGGAACGGTAACCATAGATAGCATGGGTAGTTTTGCCATCAAGGGTAATAAAATTAGTGGACCCAACTTTTAACATTATGGATAAAAAATTATACTTAGTTGCATCGCTTTTAATTGCCATGGCAAGCAGCGCCCTAGCCCAACAGGGTAACTTGTTGATTAAGGGTGGAACCGTAATCACCATTACCCAGGGTGTAAAGGAAAATACCGATGTTTTAATCATGGATGGTAAAATTGCAGAAATTGGTAAGGACCTTAAAGCAACGGCCGGTACCCGCGTAATTGATGCGACCGGACAATTTGTAATGCCGGGTATTATCGATGCGCATTCACATATTGGCATTGATGCTGTAAACGAAGGAACCCATCCGGTTACAGCAGAAGTCAACGTAGGAGAAGCCATAGATCCCTTTGACATAGCCATTTACAGGGCATTGGCAGGAGGTGTTACCATTTCGCATGCCATGCATGGATCTGCCAACGCCATAGGAGGGCAGTGCCAAACCATCAAACATCGATATGGTGTTTTGGATCCGGAGGCTTACAAAATGCAAGGGGCACCCAGAACCATCAAATTTGCCTTGGGTGAAAACCCCATTAGGGTACATGGTGAAGGCCAGGGCATAGTACCCAGAACCCGTATGGGTGTGGAACAAGTATTCAGGTCATCATTTTCTGAAGCCAAAGTTTATAAAAAGAATTGGGAAGATTTCCGAAAAGGGCTCACAAGACTGGCGCCGGAATACAATTTGCGAATGGAAACCCTGGCAGACATTCTGGATGGAAAAATTCTCATACATTGCCATAGTTATCGGGCAGATGAAATTCTGATGCTCATGAATGTGCTAAGAGATTTTGGTGTTAAAAAAATTTGTTTTCAACACGTAAATGAAGGATTTAAAGTTGCGCCCGAGTTAGCAGCTTTTGGTGCATCTGCTTCGGTATTTGCTGATTGGTGGGCCTATAAATTTGAGGTTTATTACTCAACCGCCTATAATGCTGCCATTCTGACTAAAAACGGTGTGGTAACTTCTATCAATTCTGATTCGGATGAGCTGATACGCCACCTTTATCATGAAGCTGCTAAAACACAAAGATATGGCGGACTCAATGACGACGAAGCTCTGCGACTCATAACCCTAAATCCTGCCATCCAATTGGGTATTGATCACAGAGTGGGTTCAATTGAAAAGGGAAAAGATGCCGACCTGGTAATTTTCAATGCACATCCCCTTTCTATTTATGCCATTCCACAGTTGACCATAGTAGATGGCATTGTATATTTTGACAGAAACAATGACAAGGCGGATATGCGACTGGAGATAGATCCGGAAGAAAAATTTGATTTTAAATATTACGAGCGTTGGAAGGAAAAGGACAATTGCATGCAGGATGTAACAGAAACGCTGTTTTTTGGACAGCAATATCACAATTCCTTGCATGGTCATTAAATAAAACTGAGTGAAGATGAGAAAAATATATCCGTATAGAATTTCCGCTATAATTGCCCTGCTACTGACATTTTCTGCCACACAGGCGCAAATGGTTGGAAAGAGCGAGAGAGGTCCGTTTCTGTTAAAAAATGCCACCATTCATACCATCAGCAAAGGTGTGATGACAGGGGATGTTTTAATAAAGGATGATATGATTGCAGAAGTTGGTCCTAATCTTGCTTCGGGCAGATCCTATACCACCCTAGATTGCACCGGAAAACACATTTATCCCGGCATGATTGATTTGGGAACGCAGCTAGGACTGTCAGAGATAGAATCCATATCTGTAACCAATGATTTCAGTGAAATAGGGGATGTAGTACCTCAAATGCAGGCACTGACTGCTGTAAATCCCAATGCTGTGACCATTCCTGTAACACGAACCAATGGCATCACTACCGTGTTGGTGAGTCCAAAGGGAGGAAGGTTCCCCGGCACTGCAGCCCTGATAGATCTGCATGGATATACACCTGCTCAAATGGACGCAGGTTTCAGGGCGGTGGTTATGAATTTTCCATCATCCGGCAGAAGAGGTCGGTTCGACAGGCGAACGGACGAAGACATTAAAAAAGATGGAGAAAAGGCATTCAAAAAACTCAATGAAATTTGGGATGATGCCGTTTTATATGCAAAACTGGATTCCGCCGCTCAAAGTCAAAAAGCAACATTGCCGGGATACCAGCCTGAGATGGAAGCGTTAAAGGCAGTAGTGCGAAAACAACAACCCTTATTGATAGAAGTTAGTAAAAGTACGGATATCATTCTGGCACTTGATTGGATCAAGAAGACAGGGGTGAAGGCAATTCTTACCGGTGTTGCAGAAGGGTATAGAGTGGCCGACAAAATTGCAGCTGCCGGGATACCCGTAATCACAGGACCTGTATTGGATACTCCCAGACGACCATATGATAAATACGATGCACCCTATACCAATGCGGCTCAGATGATGAAAGCAGGTGTGGTTGTTGCCATAAGAAGCGATGAAGCAGAAAATGTCAGAAATTTACCGTTTAATGCCGGTTTTGCGGCAGCTTATGGTATGGGGATAGACGAAGCATATAAAGCAATAAGTCTGGTACCTGCACAATTGCTGGGGATGGCAGATCGATACGGGAGCATAGATGTTGGCAAGGTAGCCAACCTTTTTATCAGCAACGGTGATCCCATGGAAACCAAAACCACCATAGAACAAGTGTTTATTCGCGGATGGAAGATACCCATGGAGAACCGCCATACCTTGTTATACGATGAATTTTTGCAGCGTTCTCCCGGCAAATAAATCTTATTCAGCTTTGATGATTTTGTAAGCCATTGAGCCTTCATCGCTGTTGATGCGCACAAAATATACGCCTGCGGTCAGTTCTGACGTTTGGATCGTAATTGTATTTTGTTGGCCCGTTGCCCATTGTGTTTTGGTGACTTGTCGACCCATCAAATCTTTCAGATAAATAGAAGTATTTTGGCTGCATTTTCCCGAAACATTTACATACAATTGTTGGGTAAATGGGTTGGGAAAAGCACTTACTGTTAAACAGGAGTTTTCATCTTGTGTCTGGCTTAAGATATCCACATCAATTTTCATTTCAGAAAAGCCTACGCATTTTCCTCCATAATTGTCTACGGCAGTAAGTAATAAGTAGCGGGCCGGAATTTTTTCAAAATCGGGTCCATCTTCTCCTTCGTAGATGGGCTGTCCGGAAGCCATTGAAAGGTCAAATCTCTTCCATTCGGTCCAGTCTATTCCATTGAGTGAAACATCAGCGATAATTGTTTTTACACCATTTCCCAATGCGTCAGCTTCATTGTGATTCCAAAAGTGGCTTTGCCCCAGCGCATATTTAAAGCCAAGATTGTACAGAATCCAATGGCTATTGCCGCGAATGGCATTGGGTGATGGCGATGGATTACAAGACAACCAACCATCGTTCCAGTTGGTGCTGTGTTGATCCATAAAACATTGTCCAAAGGAATTCCAGTGGAAGCCAAAAACGATAAATAATGTATATACGATCTTCATACGATTGACTTATATATTGAGAAAACCAAGAGGAGCCTGGCTTCCGGGTGAATAAAAGTTGGAAAGATTGGGGAAGATGGTATTCAGATCAGATGGATTGACCCCAAACCAAAGTCCAAGTTCAGCGAAATAAAGGTCATTGGCTGTTGTAGGAATCAATACCCCACCTCCTACATCCAAGGGTGAGTCGAGCACCAATGACGGGTATTCACCGAAAAACCGATTGCCATTCACAGCACCGCCCATGGCAAAAACATTACCACCCCATGCGTGATCGGTGCCATTACCATTTGAGGTAAGGGTTCTTCCAAATTCAGACATAGAAAAAGTAGTAACATTGTTTAGCATATCGATTTCAGTTAGCACATTGTGAAATTCAAAAATGGCATTGTCTACTTCTGAAAGCAGGTATCTTTCATTTTCAAGGAGCTCATCGTGGGTGTCCCAGCCTCCATAGTCGATAAAAAAGATTTGTTTTTGAAAGCCCAGTTTTTCCCGGGCAGCAATGATTTTAGCAATCATTTTGAAGCTCCCCGACAAATAGCTGTCTGAAAATTCGGTTGTAAAATCTGGCACTTCATCCAGCGCTTTTTGAAATTCAAGACTTGATTCAAGGGATTGTTTGAAAACGCCGGCATACGTGTCTCGAAAGGGGTCGTTGTAGGATCGTTTCAACATATCATCAATGGCCTTCGAACGCCAGGGCTCCGGCTCGTACATTCCTCCATACCCTGTGAGTCCTGTCACTCCGTAATTGCTCACGGTAAATTCAACATTGCCATTACTGCTTTGGAAGACATTGGTGCCATTGAATGAAATATTCATAGAGACCTTTTGGTTGGTATTGGTGTCTTGCAAAAGATCAGAAACCCTTCCGGCCCAACCTTTAATCAATCGATCTCCGGGTTGAGCTGTTTGCCATTGATTGGATTGGTCTGAATGAGAAAACAAGCCCAGTGGCAAAGGAACATCTTCATTAAAGAAGGCCTCTTTGGTTGTGGGTGCCCTCAAAGTGCCTATGTTGTTGATGAAACACAACTTGCCATCATCAAATAAAGTTTTGAGGTTGGCCATTGCAGGATGAAAGCCGTATTCCACACCGGCAATATTGAGCGGACTTACCGGCAAAATATCATCCTGTACAAGTGCCAGGTTGGATCGTGTATTCGCATAATCCTGGTATTCACTTCCGCTCCTGGGCACTACCATGTTGAAAGAATCAGCACCTCCACCCAGGTAAAGGCAAACCATTGCTTTGTAATCACCTGCTTTGGCAGTGGAAGCCATCGCCCCCAGATTGCGCAGGTTAAAGAGGGAAGTGCCGGTGGTTGAAAGCCCCGCTCCTACAACGGCGGCCATTTTCAGAAAATTTCTTCTGTTGAATTTGTTGACTACCATTGTTGTTATTTTTTAATCATGAAATCAGGACTGATAAAAGTAAGGTAGAGAGCCATGTTGATTTTTTCCCTCGCTCCCCAGAGGGTAGGGATAAAACCTTCTATAGCTTCTCTAATAATTTTTCGCGTTTCTGCCGACATCGTACCACCGGTCAGCAACATATCTACCTGGTTGATAAGATCCTCGTCGCTGTGGGCTGCTTCAAAAAATGCGGAGGCATTGGTGGGGCAATAAAATTTTTCATTTTCCCAATTGTTAACTGAGGATTCGTAATACGTCCATCCAAACACCATATTGGGATACTCCAATGCCGTGAGGGTATTGAGTAGCTGAAATTCCGGTGCATTGAGGTTTTGATCATGCAGTGGACCAGTGGGTTGGTGATCTGGCAAATAGAAATTGAAAACCGAAGGAGAAGATAAGGGGTGTTGCAATAAGTAGTTTTCCAGATCAGAACCATGGTTGAAGAAATAGCCGGAAGGTGCATCAACGCCTATACCTCTGTAAAGGTGGGTAAGTCTCAGCACCGGTTCGGTCATTTTGCCAAAGGAAGGATCTGTCAAGCCATTGCAATCGCGCGCCTCTGGATCAAGAAGGATAGCCTTCACAACGGCTGCTAAATTACCTTCATTATTTTGTCCATCATTCCGCCATATGTTTACGACACGTTGAATATACGAAGGACTTGGGTTGGAAGTCACCAATCTTTGTATCAATTGCCTTACAACAAAAGGAGCAGTATTTTGGTGGTGAAATAAAATATCAATCGCCATTTCAATATCTTCCATTCCTGTTTGGCCGTCCGGAATTTCATTACCATCAACAATGTATTTGGGTCCCTGCTGGTGCCATTCTTCATACATCCTCATGGGCTTTGTGAGGTCAGAACCGTAAAGCCCCATGCCAAAATAGGGTTCATCCATACCTTCCAGAGAAGCCCCAATACTCAGGCCTGTAAATACCTTGGCCAATTCCGCAATGTGGTAATTGTTATATGTGGGTATATCGTTTCCCAGGGAATCTTTCTTTCTGCTTCCATCATCGTTGAGTTCAAAGAGTCCAATGGTAAAAAGCTGCATGATTTCACGGGCAAAATTCTGGTCAGGGTGAATGTTCTCTTCCGGTATTTCGCGCGGATTATTGAGATGACTCAAATAAGAACCCATGCAGGGATGCAGGGTCATTTCCAAAAGCAGATCTCTATAGTTACCCAATGCATGTTTGGACAGCATATCATAATAGGATGCCAGACCTCTGGCGTGACCGCCAATATCTGCCTCATCGGATATTACAAGTATTTGACTCAACGCGTAGGCCATTCTTTGCCTTAACTGATCAGGGCTGTGTACAGCATTATCCCACCAGGAATACCTGAAATGTTGCCAACCCGGATTGGGAGATATGTTTTCAGGATCTTCTCCCTGCGCCAGGTAAAACTTGTATAAGACATTGGCAAAACTATCGGTAAGCACCAGATATTGGCTGGGAGAAATCTGTAATTGTTCTTCAATCCATGGCTCCACACCCATTTCTGCCACTCTGTTGATTTCGGAAAGCGTGGCTCCAAAGCTGGCTTGATTCAAAAAACGGGATGCCTCGACTCTTTTACCTTCCATTCCTTGACCATTGATGGTGTTTTGAGCACTGGCAGGCTTGGAAAAATAGGGTTTTAAATAGGCATCACTCGAAGAAACGGTAATATTTTTATCGTGTCCGGCACCGATGTAATCGGTATATGGCTGACTAAATCCCAACACACAGAAACCGCTGAATAACGAGATCAGTAGATTTATTTTCATAAGATGAATTTGTAATAACTAAGATAAAGATAAAGGTGGAATCGTTTATTACGTCTACGGATTCCACCTTAAATCACCTAAAAATAAAAACTGCTATGAAAAACTACCAAACTTTGTATGGTTGAAAAATCGAAATATTTAGAATAAAATTTTATTTCAACGCATTTTTACATCGCTAAACCAAATAATAATTTACATTCTGTGTTTTTTTCTATTTAAAAATGTAAATCGGTTTTTTTTAATTTTTTTCTAAAACGGGGCTTCGACACTAGGTTGAGTGGCATTTATTTTGAGGAATTCATTTACCACAACTTCGGTGATTTGCCGTGATACACCTCCTTTGTCGGTATATGTCCGATTGCTCAATGTGCCGTGGATGGCCACCTTTGCACCTTTGCTGAGTGCTTTGGCCATTAACTCTGCATTTTTTCCCCATGCAACGAGGTTGTGCCAGCTGGTGCTGTTCACCCACTCTCCTTTGGCATTTTTGTATCCTTCAGAGGTAGCGAGTGATACAGACGCTTTTTTACTGCCTGAGTCAAACTGGGTCAGTTGGACTTCTTTGCCTAGATTGCCAATGAGGTGGACGGAATTTTTTAAAATGTTCATCGCATAAAAATTTAAATGTGAATAATAAGTTTTCTTCCGAATCGTCGGATGAGGCAAAGTTGTTGGAGAAATTTTCCGGGAAGTGTTGATTAAGAGAATATAGACGTCTTTAATCGTTTATAAACATTTACAAAACGGATAAATGCTTCCGGTTACGGCCCTATAACTTTAAAATGAAAGCAATAAGCCCAGCAATGACGGGCAGTTCCGTCGTCCACATAGCATTTAAGCAATCAACTATAAAAAAACCTGATTAAAGATCCTCATTGTTGTCTTAATGCAAGAAAAGTAAAAAAATATTTAATTTTAGGAAATAATGGAGTCGAGTTGACAGCACAACCGTCAAAGTTTATCCAAAGCAGAATGATTTTTTTTGGATTTACCCTTTTGGCAATTTACCTTTCATCAGATTTCACTATTTTATTTGACAAGTAAATCCTATCAAAACTACCATATGAAGTTGTTTTTCTTCTGTGCCTTGAGATCATGTACTTTAGCCCTATTTTTTTATGGTAGTATTAGCCCTTATTATGCGCAAAGTCAACTCAAATCAAATAACAACAACTTTGCCTACAGCTCGCCGGAAGCAGAAGGGGTTTCATCAGAAGGAGTTGCTCAATACCTGGATGCTGTCGAAATGGGAGATAATGAAATACATAGTCTTGTTGTCCTTCGGCATGGTAAAATAATTTCTGAAGCATGGTGGAGTCCTTATGGTAAGGACCATCGGCATGTAATGTTTTCTGTCAGCAAAAGTTTTACTTCTATAGGCGTGGGTATTGCCATTTCGGAGAAAAAACTCAAACTAACGGATAAAGTATATACTTTTTTTCCGGAGTCGATGCCGGATACGCTAAGTGCCTTCATGAAAGAAATGACAGTAGAGCATCTGCTTAAAATGTCGACCGGCATGATTGCAGATCCCTTATACAATGCCCGAACGGCAAAAAACTGGCCTTTATTATTTTTATCATCTCCGGTTGAAAACAAGCCAGGTTCTGTTTTTAAATACAACAATATGGCCACGGTTATGCTTTCTGCCATTGTGCAAAAAGTTACCAGCCAGAAGTTGGTAGATTATCTTAAGCCCAGGTTATTTGACCCTCTGGGCATAACCCATTACAAATGGGATGACACCCCCGAAGGATATACCCTGGGTGCTATAGGATTAAAAATTACCTCGCACGATATGGCAAAGTTTGGTCAACTTATGTTACAGAAAGGAAATTGGCAGGGCAAACAATTGGTACCGTCCTCATGGGTAGATGCAGCCACTTCCTTCCAAATTCAGGGGAATGCGCCTGAAAATCCGACACCTAAAGAGTTCAATGACTGGGAGCAGGGATATGGTTATCAGTTCTGGAGAGGTAGAGAAAATTCCTACAGGGCCGACGGCTTAGGTGGACAATTCATCATTGTTTTGCCGGAAAAAGATGCAGTTGTCGTTTTAACAGCGGCTGCTTCGAACACACAAAAAGAATTAGACCTGGTTTGGAAACATTTGGTGCCTGCCATGCAAGATAAAGCGTTGCCGGAAAACAAACAGGCACAGGCAATTTTGAAAAGTCGTATAGCAGGCCTCTCTGCCGAACGACCGGTAGAGTTGCCACCCGATCTTGCAAAAAAAATATCCGGAAAGCACATTGAAGTTTCAAAAAATGAAGCGGGTATATCCGGACTTAGCATTTATATTGATGGTGCAGACAATTTGAGGCTAAAAATTTTCCATGGCAATGAAGTGTCTGAGATAAAAGCAGATTATGGCGATTGGAATTTGAGTCAAACGCAACTAAAAAGCCTGGTTGGTGTACCGACAACCAATCCATCGGGTCTGTTTAAGGTAGCATCCATGTATGATTGGATCAATGATTCCATCATGAATATCTCCTTCCGGTTTTTGGAAGAAAGCATCCGACAGGAAAATCTGTTGCTCCGTTTTGAGGAAGTGGGGGATGTTATAAATGTTGATATTGAGATCATCAATCATGTTGAGTTTATAGGGAAGAAGTCTATAGAAATAAAAGGTAAAGTGTTGTGAATCAATTGACCTAGATTAATGAATTTATTTTAAAATCTCTATTTGTGACCGTGGTATAGGTAAATTTTAATCAATGAAAATAGGATTTTCATTGATGTTTAACTGTCTGGATTCCTCATTTTTTATGTTGTTAGCGTGAAGAATGAAATCGTAACATCTAGTTTCATATGAAAAAAAACACCTTAAGAACCATTGCTTGTTAGGCTGTTTTATTCAATCATATAAAAATTGGTAAAACAGAGTCCTTTTATTGTTGGGCATTAGAATGGACATAGAATATGAAAGTATAGGAAACAATTCAAATCGTCCATCAATTAAAAAACACATCAAAACAATGGCTATCATGAACATGGCGTCTTATCGTGACAAGGCGTCAAATAACCAAAATTCTTTTGTTGCGTGCGAAAATTAACACTCAGACAACATTGACAGTTTTCAAAAAAAACCATATTTTTGGATTGATATTTTATTATAACCCGATATAAAAAAGCTATTGAAAATGAAATTTACGCCAATAAGCATTGACGAGTATGTAAAAATGTATTTGGTCAATAATCCAACACACAAAGAAGTCGATTTGCGAAATGACTTGAATTTTGCCATCAATGCCTATCAAAAAGGAGTCAAATGTTCTTGTGGAAATGACATTTGGGTGATTGGATCGGCAGCTCTTGGAATGGGATGCTTTTCATGCATTACTGGAAAGAATTACCCGACAGACGAGTACGAAATTGACACAGTAATAAAGAAGCGTGAAAATATAAAGGGTCGGAAACACATTGACGATTTTGGTCCAATTAACTTTGGCGGATTTTTTGATGATGATGGATTCGAGATTAATATAGACCTAATCAAAAAGCCGTCTTTGTGTTTGCTCTGTAAAAATGATGATGATCCAGAAGAGGAAATCTTGTGTAATATGACACGATACGACCAAAAAGAGGAAGAAGAATTTAAGTGTTTCGCCTTTTGTAAAAAGTAAATATAGAACAAAACATAGAGGCAATCCAGCAAGCTGGGCAGTAAGTCGGTTTTCAGTAATCCAGTAATGAATTGCAGACAGTTTTTTTAAATCCTAGAGCATGATTGTGGTTTCGTCATTGAAAAACTATCTGTGCAATTTAATATTAATCTGCACTAAAAAACCAACTTTCCGCTTTGGTTTTCTTTCTTCTGGATATGGACATCTCTCTTTATATCTGCGCGTCAAATTCACTTTCCTCTACCGGCTTGATCAGGTGGGCCGGGGCGTCAAATCGTGACGCGATGAAGGCGATGTTGTAACAATTGGAAAATTGACGATGAGAAATGATCTTACAGGTGAGGTAATTGTAAAATAAGGGGAAAGCACTACGCCTCACTCTACCGCTAAGTATGAAAAAGCACCTAATTTTGGTGACACATTTGACGATCACATTGCGAAGCTATAACATGGTGACAAAATTATCGACTCAAAATTGTGAAAAAAACGTATTTTTGATAGTATCAAATGATAGTATCAAAATGGCAAAACCACCCTACGAAATCACCCCGGAAATTTTAAAACACATCACTGCCATAGCCCAGAAAATCGGAGAAGTGAACGCCAGATTCCTGGTAAGACAAGATCCAACACTTCGAAAACAAAACCAGATCAAAACCATCCATGCTTCACTGCAGATAGAGGGAAATACGTTATCAGAGGCGCAGATAACCGCCATCATAGAGAACAAACGAGTGGTTGGACCGGAGAAAGACATTAGGGAGGTATTAAATGCTTTGGAGGTATACAGAAATCTGAAAAGCAATAAGTATCACTCAGAGAAGGATTTCTTAATGGCACATAAGCTGCTGATGGCAGGACTCGTTGCAAATCCCGGAAAATACAGGACAAAGGGTGTGGGCATAGTAGAAGGTTCAAAAGTCAAACATCTTGCACCTCCTTATGAAAATGTGAAATATTTAATGGGTGATTTATTCAAATATCTAAAGGATAAATCTGAATTGACCCTGATCAAAAGTTGTGTTTTTCACTATGAGATGGAATTTATTCATCCTTTTATGGATGGGAATGGCAGAATGGGCAGGCTATGGCAGACTTTGATACTCATGAGTGAGTATCCCTTATTCGAGTTTCTGCCATTTGAAACCCTGATCGCCAAAAATCAAAAGGAATATTATCATGCGCTTTCGGTGTCAGACAAAGAAGGCAAATCAACGAGATTTATTGAATTTATGCTCGGCATCCTGGACCAGGCATTGGCCGGCTTACTTGAAACAGGAACAAAAAAACTGAACGAAACAGAGCGGTTGGAGGTCTTTTTAGACGATTTCAATCAAACATTTTCCAGAAAGGATTATATGAAATACCATGCTGAAATTTCAACGGCTACGGCCAGTCGTGACTTAAAAAATGGCGTTGAAATAGGACTCATTGAAAAATTTGGGGATAAAAAACTCACGTTATACAAAAAACAAAGGATAATGGAAAATTGATAGTTCATGATAGGTTCAATGATTAAAAAGGAAAATGCATCAAAAAGAGTAACCAAATTCTAAGGACCGCACCATTTGCTTTTGTCGTAAAGGCATCGACAAGCACTGCCACAAAGCCGTCTCAATTTTTAATGGTCTTGGAATCGCGCCGTAGGTGCGAAATCTTGGTAGCGGCGGGTGCAGCCCGCCGCGGGGCAAAAAAACGCACCCAATTTTGGCGACATTTTTGACGACCGCAAAGCGGTGATCAAAAATGGTGACAAAATGTAACTACAATTAATTCAAAACAATTTACCAAACAGTAGCTAAATTTGAATAACCCAAAGCCTACAAATTACTACCCATGAAACACCTCTTTATCGCCATTTTTTTCTGTCTTGCCCTCCTTCCGGGCAAAACACAGAATAATTATCTCGTAGGTTATCAAAATGAGGTTTCCGGCAACAAATTTACCTATCACTCCCCATTTTCCAACTCCGAAAAAAGTTTGTTGTCCAGAGCCAATAAGGACTTTGAGCCCATTGTGTGGAATACCCAGGTAGTGCCAAATGATTACACTGGCGAGAGTGTTTCTTTTGTCTGGCTTTACGGTATTGATGTGACACCCACTCCACAAGCATTTGACATTTATGTCAATGACATAAAATTGGGCACATTTCATAGCCCGATTACCAATGATATTTCTATATGGAGTATGAAGGGTGCTTTGGGTAGTGAGCTTGTTTTTAATAAAACCATGATTGATAAACATGGAGATCAAATGGGTTTTGCCGTTCTTACTTTGCCTGTAAAAAACATTAAAATAGGAGAAGCCCTACAAATTAAAGTCGATGCCGTAGACAATGAAAGCCCGATTTGGTACATGACCTTTAAACTGCCTTTAAAACAGGAAATCAAAGTTAATCAACTGGCGGTGGTTACCAAAGAAAACAATGAACGCAAGCACACCGTACGATTCAACATCATCCACCTTGGAGATCCTGTAGATGCAACTATATCTGCGGCCAATCAAAAGAAAAAGACCAGATTGGTACCAGGGCTTAATGAAGTTGATTTTAATATTAAAGCCATAGAAAAACCTACAGAGTATAAAGCAAAAGTGGAAATCAGAGGTCGGCCGACGTCATACCACTCTTTTACTCTGTCGCCCGTCAAAGAATGGACCATCAACCTGGTTCAACACAGCCACACGGATATTGGCTACACGCGGTCTCAAACTGAAATTCTTGCAGAACACCTGCGCTTTATCGATTACGCCCTCGACTATTGCGACCAGACAGATCACTATCCCGATGAAGCCAAATTTCGATGGACCTGCGAAGCATCATGGACAGTAAGAGAATACCTCAAAGCACGGCCACAGCCTCAGATCGACAGACTGCTCAAACGCATACAGGAAGGTAGAATTGAGGTGACAGGTATGTTTTTTAACTTTTCTGAGATCGTCGATGAAACGGCCCTGGCCATACAAACCCAGACGTTAAAATATTTTAAAGACCAAGGCATCGACGTAACAACAGCCATGCAAAACGATGTCAATGGCATTGGCTGGTGTATGGTAGACCTATACCACCAAACGGGTGTAAAATACCTAACCATGGGACAGCATGGTCACCGGGCGCAAATTCCTTTTGATAAGCCCACCGCATTTTGGTGGGAGTCGCCTGCAGGGAACCGGCTACTGGCTTACCGCAGTGAACATTACATGCACGGCAACGCCTTGAGCCTTACCTCAGGTAATATCGATGTATTCAGAGCCAACTTATCGGAATACCTCAAAAGTCTGGAGCAAAAAAACTATCCCTTTCAACAGACGGCATTCCAATTCTCGGGTTACGTGACCGACAATTCACCCCCTTCTATCACTGCGTGCGACATTGTAAAAGAGTGGAATGAAAAATACAAGTGGCCAAAATTAAAAATATCACTGGCCAGTGAATTTATGGTCTTCTTGGAAAAGAACGAAGCGGATCACCTCGCTGTTCAAAAAGTAGCCTGGCCGGATTGGTGGACCGATGGTTTTGGTTCAGCTATGAATGAGACCAAGGCAGCCAGAATCACCCAGGCTGAAATGAACAGCAACACGGGGCTGTTTGCCATGGCTAAGGTGCTCGGCACTGAATTGCCTACGTCTATACAAAATGATATTCGCGATTGTTATGATAACCTTCTTTTTTATGACGAACACACCCTCGGAGCAGATGAAAGCATAACCAATCCACTGTCTGAAAGCACTGTGGTGCAATGGGGGCAAAAATCGGCCTACGTATGGACTGCCGTGAAACAATCGGGGCTTTTAAGAGAAAAAGCTTTGGGATATCTCCAACCTTTTGTGCCCAAATCTGATGTGCCTACCGTAGCAGTATTTAATACCCTCAACTGGAAAAGAGCCGGTTTGGTAACCGTGTATATAGACCACGACATCCTGCCTCTGGACAAGGAGTTTGCCATTAGGGATATAAAAGGCAGAGCCTTGCCAGCCCACCTCCTCAAAAGCCGAAACGACGGCAGCTACTGGTCAATATGGGTTTATGAAATTCCACCCATGGGTTTCACCACCTTGCGCGTTGAGGTAGATAGAAACACAAGCAGGGTTATACCCGGTGGAGTCAATCCAACCCCGGTCCTTGAAAATGAATTTTACCTTATCACCATTGATGCCCAAAAGGGTGCAGTGTCCAGCATATTTGATAAACAATTGGGTCGTGAATTGTTGGACCCGCAAAGTGACATGGCACTGGGTACGGTAGTCTATGAAGAACTTGACAACCGACACACCATGGAAAGGTTAACCAATGCCAATAGGGATACCACCTATGTACCTTTGAAAAAACAATGGAGCTCTTTAACCGATATAACCATTTCCCCAATTGCAACCGACAAGATTTGGAACAGCCTTAAAATTCATGGTCAACTGCCGAGATGTTCTGATGAAAGAGGACTGGAGATGGAAATACGTTTGTACCACACCGAAAAGAAAATAGAATTTTTGTACAAGACCTTCAAATTGAAAGTTACCAGCCCTGAAGCACTGTATGTAGCCTTTCCTTTTAAAATGTCTGATGCCGACCAATTGGCGTTTGAAGTGCAAGGCGGCACCGTTCGTCCGGGATATAATCAACTGGAGGGCACGGCTTCAGACTGGAATACCATCCAGAATTTCGCCGTTGTAAAGAATGCCAATTCACAGATCGTCTTCAATAGCAAACAAACACCACTGGTTCAATTTGGAGACATCAATACCGGTCGTTTTTATTACAAACACAAACCTGCCAAAAGTCACATTTATTCCTGGGTTTTCAACAACTATTGGACCACCAACTTCAAAGCCAACCAGGAAGGCGAAATGAATTGGAGCTATGCCATAACATCCACTAATGTTGTAACCAATACCGCCGCCACCCGATTTGGATGGGAAAATACTATGCCATTGGCTGCCAGGGTTATTCCCGCGGGAAAGGATCAGGCAGTAAGCATACAAAAGTCCCTTTTCGATCTCGACATGGACAACCTGCTATTGGTAGACACCCAGCTTGGGCAAGATGGCCAATCCATCATCCTGCACCTAAGAGAGACAGAAGGAGACCACGCCATTTTGGACGTAGCAAGATTAAAACAGCAGACAGGAGCTACCTCCATCAGCGAAGTGAATGTTTTGGGAGAAGAGATCAAAACATTGGAGCGCCCGTTGTTGATAGAGCATTTTGAGACGAAGTTTATAAGGGTGGGGTTTTAGGCTGCCATACGACTGAGGTTAATGGCCGCCTTGATTTTGGTCATTGTGGCCTTTTTATGCCTGGGGTAAATGGTAGATTTAATGTCATAAAATGGAGGGGGAATTGAATTTAGGAGGGAGACAAAATGTTATTTTGAATTGGGGAGTGATTTATATGAAATGTATATTGCTGATAAACAATACATTCAGTTTAATTTTTTTTGATTTTTTAATGCATTCTAGGAAAATTTGATTGGGAGCTATTTGGAAAGAATAGTTATTTTTGAGAATAATAATTTTAGAGAGATGATTGCAAAGACTTTAATTCTATCAAATTATTAATGTATAAATTATTATTTTTAACATAGTTGAAGAAAAAACACCTAAATAATGAAAACACTTAATGGTCTTCTTTTTATTTTAATTTTTACAAATTTTTACAAAATTAGTGCTCAGGAAAGGCTGTTTTTAGAAAAAACAATAAAATTTAAAAATTACATTGCCAATATAAAAAGTGATAAAAAGTCAAATAAAATTTTAATTGTTGAAAAGGACGAATCTATATTTCCATCGAAAAAAAGTAAGATATACTATAAAACAATTGAATATGATTTAACAAATTCTACATCATTTGTAATAGACTCAAGTAAGGTGGAAATGTCTTCAATTGCCATTTCCAATGCATTCATCTCAACAGCAGATTATGATGGGAACATTAAAGTATTTAATCTACCAAGCTATAAGTTGGCGAAATACCATGCGGGAAATGGTGAATGGATATACAAACACATGTTTTCTCAAAACAGTAATGATTTATACTATATTAATGCATACGAAAAAGTAGCGTACAAATGGAATACTATTACAAATAAAGTTGATAGTTTAGTCGTAAATAAGCAAATAAATGATTTTTTGTTATCTGACGATCTTTTAATATTTGGTAATTTTCAAAAATCTGAAATTTGGTCTGAACAATTGCAAAAGAAAATATTAGAAATTCCATTTGAGAATGTTAGTAACCTATCGAAATCAAATGATAGTTATTTAATTGGTCTTAGCAGTGGCATTCTGGTTGTAGCTAACAACAAATTTGAAATAATCAAGAAAATTGACACCCATTTTAAATCTGTTTTAAGTATAGATGCTAATGAAAATTTCATATGTAGTTCATCTTTGGATCAATCATTTGCGATCTATAATACTAGTACATTGGAATTGATACATCATGAACTAAATTGTCATCGAGGGCGGATAGATTTCGCACTGTTTACGAAAGACTATTTAGTTACCTTTGGTGAGGATCAAAATTTGAAAGTTTGGTCAATTAAAAATTAAAGACAACAATTGATAAGAAGTAATTTAACTAAATGCCATGAATACTCATATAGGATGCTCATATTTAATCATGCAAATAGAAGCCTTTGAAAGACAATTACAAAACATGAAATGTGCTTTTGAGGCATTAATGACACTAAATTGTGGAAAGTTAATCTAACTAACAGATTATTAAAAATTCAATAGGACTGATGAAAAGTTTAATACATTTGTTCTTATCAATATTGCTTTTAGGTTCATGTTCAGTGGAAAAAAGTGAGGCCATTAAGCATTATAATAAATCAAAACAGTTGTATGAAAATGACGATATACTTAATGCATCCTCAGAGATTGAGAAGGCCATTTTACTCGACAGTTCAAATCTAGATTTTCAAATTCTTAAAGCTAAGATTCTTACAGAAGCAGACAACTATGAACAGGCAATCAAAATTCTAAAGCGACTTTTAAGCAGAAAATATAAATTGGATACTGTAAATTATAATTTGGGTTCTTGTTATTTTAGTTACAG
>CALJKQ010000162.1 GCA_937973565.1 uncultured Saprospiraceae bacterium
CCGGGGTGCATTTTATGGCTGAAACGGCCAAAATGTTGAGCCCGCAAAAAAAAGTGGTTTTACCCGATTTAAAGGCCGGGTGTTCACTGGCGGATTCCTGCCCCGCCCCTTTGTTTAAAAAATTCAAAGAAAAATACCCTGACCATGTGGTAGTGAGTTACATCAATTGTACGGCTGAATTGAAGACGCTAACCGATATCTGTTGCACCTCTTCCAACGCATTGGCTGTGATAGAAAGCATTCCCAAAGACAAGGGCATTATTTTTGCACCTGATAAAAACCTGGGAGCATGGCTGGTTAAGAAAACCGGCAGAGATATGGTACTGTGGAATGGTGCCTGTATGGTGCATGAAATTTTTTCGAATGAAAAAATTACCAAACTGATGGAGCGCTATCCGGAAGCCAAATTTATTGCCCACCCGGAATGTGAAGCTCATATCCTTGAAAAAGCAGATTTTATTGGTTCTACCAGCCAACTTTTGAAATATACCAAAGAAAATTCTGCTACCACCTTCATTGTGGCAACGGAGTCAGGCATCCTCCACCAGATGGAGTTGGCTTCTCCCGGTAAAACGTTTATTCCAGCACCACCCAACAACACCTGCGCGTGTAATGATTGTCCCCATATGAAGCGCAATACCTTAGAAAAGCTTTATCTGGCCATGAAATACGAATTGCCGGAAATTGTCCTTGAAGAAAGGGTCATCAAAGAGGGGAGGGCTTGCATTGACCGCATGCTGGAAATCAGCGAAAAAGCCGGATTTAAGGCCTGATACTAGTTATGTGGCGATCCCTCAATAAATCACGGTGGGCATTGGGCATCATTGTTGTTTATGCTTTTTTGGGCATTTTCAACGCCCTGATCGCCAACGACCAACCCCTGATTGCCCAAAAAAAGGGGGAATGGATTTTTCCGGCTTTTGAGGATTTGTTATTCGACTGGGGCTTAAAAAGTCATGGAACCATTGAGCAGGAAAGCAGGGACTTTGAATTTGCCTTCTTTCCGATAATCCCGTACAAAGCCAACACACTGGATGCAGCCCACGCCGGCTTTATCCGACCTGCTGATGGTGTTGAACATGGGCATTATCTGGGCACGGATCAGCTGGGCAGGGATGTTGCTGCGGGAGTTATCAGGGGTTGTTATACTTCATTCAGGATAGGTTTGTTGGCCACCTTGTTTTGTGCGCTATTGGGTATTTCATTGGGATTGTTGATGGGTTATTATGGAAATAAGGGCATACCTTTAAATGTATGGCAGGTGGCATTATTGGGCTTTTGGATGTTTTTTTCTATATATTTCATTTTTTACCCACCCATTTCAGGGGGTGTTTCATTTATTGTTTCCATTTTTTTTTGGATAACCCTTGTTGCAGGAGGGTTTTATTTATTACAAAATTTCTCAAAATCAAGGTTTTATCTTCCATTGGATGGTATTTTAACAAGAATAATTGCACTCAGGCGTTCTATTCCTACCCTGATTTTGTTATTGGTTTTGTTTCCCTTATTCACGCGTCCCCACATCAACAATGTAATTTTGGTCATTTTAATTTTGGGGTGGACAGGATTTGCCAGGCATGCCAGAGCAGAAACCCTCAGTGTAAAAGAGCGTGATTTTGTGACAGCTTCCCGAATAATGGGCGCAGGACATTTTTCCATTTTGATAAAACACATCCTACCCAACATTATGCCTACCCTGCTGGTACTGGCAGCAATGAATTTTGCAGGAAACGTGCTTCTGGAATCGACCTTGTCATTTTTAGGCATGGGTATTCCCCCTGAAGAAGTGAGCTGGGGATCACTATTGAGTGAAGGAAGAAAAAACGCTTCAGCCTGGTGGCTGGTCATTTTTCCCGGCCTGGCTTTGTTTATACTTGTTTTTACCATCAATAAGTTAACCGATCAATATTTGGAGAAAGATTCCTAATTTGTGGCTTACTCTATTTGTTTAAACTCAACCGATAAAAATTGACGCTGAAACGATTGGCCGGAGAAACGGCAATTTATGGTTTAAGTCATATCATGCCCAGGGTTCTCAACTTCCTGGTAATGACGGTATACATGACCTATCGTTTTAAAAATCCTGCTGATTTTGGTATTTTTTCTGAGTTGTATTCCTATGCCACCATCATCCTGTCATTAATGGTGTTTAGAATGGATACAGCCTATTTCCGCTACGCCAGCAGAGACGGAGAGTCCAAAGGTGGACTGGTCTATGAAACTACCTTCGGCATTATGGCGTTGATTTCAACTTTCATTATTGTTATACTGTTGCTGGCGAGTCAGCCCATCGCTGAATTTTTGGGGTATCCCAATGACGCCCATTATGTAAGATGGTTTGCCTGGATATTGGCATTGGATGCTTACACAACCCTGGTATATGCAAGATTCAGGTTGGAAGGCAGACCGCTCAGGTTTTTGATGTTCAGGGTTGCCAATGTGCTGTTTACCGTTTTTTTTGTACTCCTTTTTCTGGAGCTTTTACCTCGTCTTTCACCTTCATTGCTGGATTCAATAAAACACTTGACAGGCGTCACCAAGGAATTGGATTTTGTTTTTCTCAGCAATTTATTGGCCAGCTTATTGGTCTTTATAGCCATGGTGCCGGAGATGTTGAAAATGAAACTGGACATCAATCGGGGGCTGATCAAAGACATAATGAAATATTCCTGGCCACTGGTCATCATCATTGTGGCAGGCAACATCAATCAAAACATAGCAGTGCCCCTGCAACAGTTTTTATTGGAGGGAAGTATAGAGAGTAAAAAGGCGGTAAGTGGTATTTACAGTGCCGGTGCCAAGCTGGCCATCTTATTGAGTCTTTTTACAACAGCATTTAACTATGCGGCAGAACCCTTTTTTTTCAATCAGGCAGCCAAAGATAAAAAGTATGAAATCAATGGTGTGATAGCCAAAGCATTCACCATTTTTTCGGCATTGGTCATTTTGGGTACCTACTTCTACATAGATCTGGTACTGCTCATGATAGGTCAGAACTACCGGGGAGGTGTTGCGGTAGTGCCGGTTCTGCTTTACTCGTATCTTTTTTTAGGGCTGTATTACAATTTTTCGATTTGGTATAAGCTGGCGGATAAAACCCTGTATGGTGCCTATATAGCGATGGGAGGAGTTGTTGTAACCCTCATTGCCAGTTGGATCCTGGTGCCAACGCTGGGCATGATGGGATCTGCCTGGGCGTCGCTGGCTTGTTTTTTGTATATGGCAGTGAGTGGTTATACCCAGGGTCAGCGCCATTTCCCCATCGCCTATCCAACCCAGGATCTGATAAAATATGCCCTGATGACCGCATTATTTCTCGTTTTTGCCTGGCAGGTCAGAAATGTAGTGCCCAATATCTGGTTGAGGATGACTATCAACACCGTTTTTTTGGGAGGATTTGTTGCTTATATCCTTATCTTTGAGAAAGCTTTTATCCGACAATATATTTATAAAGCAAAAGTTTAAAGTTGTGAAATACACCATCAACGATCAGCTCGAAATTCAGGTTGAAGAATTGTTAAAAGGAACCATCATTCACAAGGAAGGTGATGAGTACAGGTATTTGTATAATGAAAAACTGTACGATATCAGAATTCTTGATTACGATGCAGAGCATAAGACCTATCAGGTGAAAATCAATGGGTATAAACTGAAAATTCAAAGATCTGACAAAATTGATCAGTTGATTCAAAAACTGGGCTTCAATCAACCCCCAAAAGTGGCTCTGAAACAGGTTTTGGCACCCATGCCGGGCCTGGTAAAAGAGGTGTATATCAAAGAGGGTGATGAAGTGCATACGGGAGACAATCTCTTTATCCTGGAAGCCATGAAAATGGAGAACATCATCAAAGCCGCCGGCGATGGTGTGATAAGCTTTGTAGCTGTAAAGCAAGGCGACAAGGTTGAAAAGAACGGATTATTGGCCAAACTTTAAAAGTTTATGAATAAAACAATTTTTGCAGCCATTGTACTGGCTTGTATTACTTTAGGGTCTTGTGAAAATTCGGAAAAAAAGGAGGTACAGACCCTTTTCACTTCTGTAATGGAAGTTCACGACAGCGTCATGCCAAAAATGGATGATATCCATGAAGCCAGAAAAGCATTAAAAGGCCATCTAACACCTGCCGATTCTGTTGAGGTTTCTGCTTTACTCGAAAAATTGAGTGAAGCAGATGAAGCTATGATGGTTTGGATGGAAGAATTCAATTCTTCTTATGAAGCTATGCCGATCCAGGAACAGAAAAAGTACCTGGAGTCTGAAATACAGAGAATCAATAAAGTAAGAGATTTGATGTTGGGTGCAATCGACGAATCACAAAAATGGATCAACAGTCATGAAAAAGCTTCAGCTAAATAGTTTATTCCTGGGATTAACTTTAATGACTGTAGCCTGTAAGCCGGGGGATGCTGCAAAACTCCCTGTTTTGGGCAATCCGGTTACAGAAAATGGTGTGACCAGAGAACATACCATAAGACCTTTTCAATACCTTAGCCAGGACAGCGTCAATATCAACAATGATAGCCTGTCGGGCGGTGTTTACATTGCAGACTTCTTTTTTACCAGCTGCCCTTCAATTTGTCCTCGTGTAATGAAACAAATGTTGAGACTGCACGATGAATTTAAAAATGTGGAAGGGGTAAGGTTGGTTTCTTTTACCCTTGATCCCAAGAGAGATACCGTTGGTAAATTGTCAGTCTATGCTGAAAACATAGGCGTAAAATCCAATAAATGGTTGTTTCTTACCGGAGATAAAGATTTTACCCTCGATCTGGCTGATGACTTTTTTGTGGCAGCCCTTGAAGATCCATCTGCACCGGGTGGCTTCGATCACAGCGGCAAGATCATTCTGGTAGACAGGAAAGGAAGGGTAAGGTCATTTTGTGAAGGTACCGATCCTACAACAATACCTGATTTTATTAAAGACGTTTACACCTTATTGGATGAAGAAAAGCAATAAGTTTTTAGCTATTGCTCTTTTATGTTTCTGTTTTAATTCCTGCGACGACACCTACAGTCAGGGGAAAAGAATTTACTCAGCACTGTGCGCCAATTGTCATATGGAAGATGGCAGTGGCCTCAACAAGCTTATTCCGGCCCTTAAAGGAAGTTCTTATTTGAGTGGAGACAGCAAAGGGCTTGTTTGTGTTATCAGAAATGGTTTCCGGGCCGACAGCCTGGGTCTCACCCTTCGTTATATGCCGGCTCACCCCAAGATGACCGATGTGGAAATGACCAATTTGGTGAACTACCTGAGCATGAACTTTGGTAATCAAAAACATTGGCAGCTCAGTGAAGTAAAAAAAAATCTTCAGCAGTGTAAATAAAAAAAAGGCTACCCCCGGGGAACGGAGGCAGCCTAAAAGAGTTTTGGTTATTACGTCTTATCGAGGATTCAACGTAAGCAATTGTTACTTGAGGCCGATCATCACTTTGGTAGCTGTTAAATCACCACTTTCAATCTGGTAATACATTACACCGCTATAATCCAGGGTTGACATATTGACTGTGAAAGTATTGAGGCCTTTTTGAGCCGCTTTTCTTTCTCTCATCAATTGTCGACCAGTGACGTCAAAGACAGTTAATACCGCTTCCTGAGATTGGGGAAGGTAGAAGCTAATGGTAGTAACATCTTTGAATGGGTTTGGCTCGTTTTGATAAATTTCGAATGTATCAGGAGTGTCTTTAGCCAATTGTCTGAACACGAGCTGAACACTTTGTGCTTCCAACTCTTCTCCTACATAAGCTTCGTTGGCCATTGCCTGTTCGTTGACAAACAACATGTCTGAAATTTTACCCGACTTAAGCGCTGTTACGGCAAGGGTAAAGATTTGAGCATTGCTGCTGCCATCGGCGGCATTCCAGCTTACCAGGGTTGTGCCATTGTCTTTGGTATAATAGAACTCTTCAGCACTTACCATGTCAAACAATACTTCATCAATGGTGAGTCCCTCAGCCTGAATGGCCAATTGAAGCGCTTTGATATTGAAGTCTTTGACCGGTATGTGAATCTGATAGCTGTTTCCTTTTACAACATCCATTTCTTCAACAATCATGTTGATTGGCTTGCCGGTTCTGTTTTCTGCCGGTGTGGATGAAGCATTGGCTACTGCATTGTTGTTGACATCTCCGATTTTGATACCTTTGAAATCCTGACCGCTTACCGGCTTGTCCAGCTGACTTACATCAATGGCTTCGTCCAGTGGCCATGGACTCAATGGGTTGGCAATAGGTGCCTTGGCATCGAGGAATCTCCAGCTTTGGTTGTTTACAAAATTGGGTATGATACCGAGAATCACTTTTCTCAATTCTACCAGGTCGGCAGCAGAAATTTTGGTGTCTCCGTTTACATCGGCTGCAATTATATTTTCAGCGGTGGTAAACTTGTTGGCACCCAGAATGTGACGCTGAATCAATACAAGGTCAAGCGTACTCAATCCGTTTGTTGGATCGTCATTTTTACTTGCTGAAATTTTGTAGTCAATATACATCGGATTGTTAGGGAACATATAATTTCCGGTTCCATCAGTCTTCAATGTTTTGCTGATGGTATTGGAAGCACCGCTCAGACTGATTACCGCCTGGTTGATGCCCTGATCAACAAATTTCAGATTTCCGGAAATAGGAGCAGATAAACTTCCACCACAAGCTCCCTGGTTGTCGAGAAGACTCAAGGTTACGTGGCAATAATCGAAGTTGAATTTTTCGTCCCAAACAGTCATTTCGACTTCTGCTTGCGGTAAGTCATCACAGTTGAATATCTTTGATGAACTCTTTGAAGCAGGTACCCAGCGTTGTGCATCTCCGGCATTAAATTCAGCTACTGTTGCATCCAATCCTTTTCCTTTGAAGTAGTGTTCAATGTTCAGTTTTGACAATACAGGATGCGCCTGATCAAATGTAAACAACAGGTTTCTGCTTTGTGTACAGTTGTCGAAACTTCCTTTGTCAAAATCTCTTGCCCATAATTCTACCTGGCCATTGACCATCAGAGCAGAGCTCAGACTTAAACAATATGGAGTAGGTTTCTTCTTGTCAACTACCATGAAGGTTGAACTGCAAGCGGTAAGGTTGCCGCAACCATCACTCACTTTCCATTGAATCTTGTGGTTGCTCATGCTTCCTGTGATGTCCTCGGGAATGGTGATCGATACTTGCTGACCTGATGAAGTTGGTGACAAATATCTGTCTTTGATGCCATTGGCATTGCTGTCATTGTTGAATGAATTGTCGGTCGGTGACAGGTAACTTGAATATTCGTAATCGGTGATACCATCACCCCATAGATCTACCAATACAATCCACTTCAACCACTTGCTGGCACAGTCGCCATTGTCGTCTGCAACATTGGTCAGTACAAGGTTTTTCAACTCACACTTGTTGCCATCACTGTCGGCATCTGCGTTGTCATTAACTTCAAACATTTCGTCTTTGCAGGTAAGTACAGGTGCTTCATCATCCAAAACTTTGATAACCTGAGTGCAATTCCAGATGCCTCCTGATTGAGGGTTGTTGGGTTGGTAAGTACACCAGTCGATAATGGTAAACTTGTTTAGAATTTTCATACAAGCACCATCTTCAACATAGAAGGTGTCGCTTTGCAATGAATGCCCCAGCAGGTTACAAGCTCCGCCTGTATAGATTGGCTTGGGTTCTGCCGGTAAGTTTTTGCAATCGGTGGTAATGTCAGGCGGACAAGTTACGTAAACCGTAGCCGGAGGTGTAGGTTTCACATAAATGTTTTGGAAACAGTTAATTTCCGGTTTACCTTTTACCCACCATTTTCTGCGAACCGTTCCGGAACCACAGCTGGTAAGGTTTGTATTGTCAGCGTATTCAACTTCTCCTGGAGCACAAGTATAAAAAGCTTTTGCTCTGCCGGTGATATCTAAATTTTTATAGTCCTGGTCACATTCCAAAGTGATGTCTTTTGGACACGTGAGGGTGGGAGCCAATTTGTCTTCTACCCTTACATAAGACCATGTTTCATTGTAGTTGTCACCTGCGGTTCCGTATACACCATTCATATCTCCGTCGTCCCAAACGCGCAACCAAACTTTTACGTTACCGAATGGAACTCCATTTTCAACGCCTGTAAGGTCTGCACAACAGAATTTCACATACGCTCCATTATCTGGATCGTAATCGGCACTATTGGGATCAGACGAACCATCGAAAGAATGTCCATCTGCATTGTAGGTATCATTTCCTTGAATGTTACATACATCCTCATCTCTTCTCAATTCCAGTTTTACACCTGTACAACCATCGTGTGAACCATTATCTATACTTGCCGCATATATTTTGGCAATGCCTTTTCCATCTCCACCATTGGTCAATGAAACCACAACAAATTCTTTTGAAATGGCTACCGGAGAAGTAAGGTCTCTTACAGAAACGGTGATGGTATCAATGCCGGTGTTGTCGCAGCAGTCAACTGCTTTGTAATAGAATTGATGATCTCCTTTTGGAACATTGAGTGCCAACCAACTCTTGCTTGCCTGGTGGTAAACTATTTGAGTACCCAGAGGTCCTCCTTCCACTCTGTAGTCAACTGTTGAAGAACAATTGTCATGCAATGTTACCGGTTCCGGGAAAGATACATTGGCTGTACATCCCCATGGATCGGTACTCACAGTAAGGTCTTTGGCAATAACGGTTGGTGCTTTGTTGTCCGTTGCTTTGATGATTTGAACAAAGTTTACGGTTTCACCTGAACACCAGTCCAGAACGGTCCATGTTCTGATTACCTTTCGGCTGTCAAGACAAGTTTGTCCGCAAGCCAATATTTCAGTATCGGTTTTAGCAGCAGCAAGGTTACAAGGTCCGTCGTTTGAAATAATGGCACCGTGAACGGTTGGCCATGCATAGGTTCTGGCAACTGCCTCACCCAGGGTAGGTTTCAGGTAATTGATGATATCCTGCATACCTGTTTTTGCACCACAGGTCAATTGTACAAGGGGAGCAGGTGGTGTTACGTCGGCAAGCGTTACCGGAGCCAGGTAGAAATAAGAAACGCATGGAGGAGAAGCATTGCCATAAATATCTTTGTAAACATAACTTCTTTCCAACACTTTGCCATCACAACCATTGTCTATTAACTTTTCAGTTTCAATGATGGTGTAGCTTGAGCAATTTTCATGTACTTCAGGTGTAGGTACAATTACTGTGCCTTTTCGGATTCCTTCCAGATCGCTGCATAAAAACCGACAATCAGGATCGTTATTGCCCAGCGCACAAGGGCAATTTTCAACAATAGGAGGAAGCTTGTCCTCTACAGTAATGTTACCCCAACAGCTATTGCCATTGGTGGTGTTGGTTACGGTTACCGTATGAAAACCCGGACGGGTCACAATGGTACCGATTACATTGGAGATCTTAACGGTAAATACACTCCAGGGCTGATTGTATGTGCCCTCGAGGATCATGTCCGGTGTGATCTCGGCTTCACAGTCCGCATCCAATGATACCTGAACCAGGTCATTACATGCTATGGCACCGTTTTGCTGAGAATAGCCTATAAGGCTGTAGAAAAGCAGAAATGTGAGTATAATCGGCTTGGGATTCCGCCACACAATTCTACCAAAGGAAAATTGAGTAAATTTTTCCATGGTTAAAAGTTTTGGTTATTAAAAAAAGTTAATAGCCAGCACACCATGTGCTGCGTTCAGATTTAAGAAGGGAAATAATTAAGCAGATTATGCTGCAAATATAGGGCGGTATACTGTGCAGTGTAAAATTTTAAGGTGGGTAATTTTTGAATTTTTTTTTTACTGATAAAAAAAATAAATGATATGACCTTATTTTCCATGCAACGCAGCCAGTGAAAAATTCCGAAGCCTGACACGATTTATACTGATACTTGAGAAAGTTAGGGTTGAAAAATACCCTTCCGTGAATCATTGACAAGAAAAGTATCATGATAATGATGATTTAAAAGAGACGCTGTAGGTAAATTATTTATATGCGGTATTCAAACAACAGCTCTTCTATCCTTTCAAACGCATTATTCAGTACATCGGGTTGCGCCAGAAATACGAGCCTGAAATGAAAATCATCAACATGGTTGAATCCTCTGCCCGGCACCAATAAAACTTGTTTTTGAAGTAAAAGCCGGTACACAAAATCCTGATCATGCTGAAAACGATATGCCTCTTTGAGAAAGGATGGAAATACATACATAGCTCCACCGGGCACAGAACATTGGAGCCCTTCGATGTTTTGAATGCGTTGTAACACTGCATTCTTTTGTTCGTACAATCTTCCTCCCGGATTAACCGATTGTTTGATGTCATCAAAATGTTGTAAAGCCGCGGGAATAATGGACTGTGCAAGCGCATTGCTGCAAAGTCGCATGGAAGCTAAAAGCTGGATACCATCCATAAAGCCGGTTGCATGGTGGGTTTTGCCACTCATGATCATCCATCCTGCGCGATAGCCGGCGGCAAAATGATTTTTGGAAATACCACCATAGGTCAAAAACAAAGTGTTTTCGCCCAGGCTTGCACACGGTACATGCATCCTGTTGTCAAACAACACATGATCGTAAATTTCGTCACTGCAAAGCACAAGTTGGTGTTCTTCTGCCAGGTTTACCAATTGCTGAAGGCAAGATGTTGAATAAACAGCCCCCGTTGGATTGTTGGGATTGATTACCACCAGTGCTTTGGTCCTGGGGGTGATTTGATTCCTTACAGCTATCATATCGGGCTGCCATCCATTTTCTTCTTCACAAGTATAGTGCACAGCCACCCCACCTGCCAGGTTCACCGCTGCCGTCCAAAGAGGATAGTCAGGAGCGGGGATCAATACTTCATCACCCGGGTTGAGCAATGCCTGCATTGTCATAAGGATGAGCTCACTTACACCATTGCCTACCACCACTTGCTCTTCATTCACGTTTTTAATCCGGTTCAGTGCAGCATACTCAGCGATGGCTTCGCGGGCAGCCCTGTTGCCCAATTGATGGGTGTACCCTCCTGACTGGGAAATGGATTTTTTCAATTCATCTCTAAGGACTTCAGGCACTTCGAGACCAAAAGCGGCAGGATTACCAATATTTAAAGGTATGATTTTCTGACCGGAAGCTTCCATTTCAAGGGCTTTCAGATAGATGGGCCCTCTGATATCATAGTGAATATTATCCAGTCGTTGACTGCCTTGCCAATGCATATATTAATTTGGCGCAAATATCTGAAAATGGCAATGAATTAGGCAATAGTGTGCTACAAATGAGCATACAGGCATTAGAAATTTTAATATCTTTACCTTCCCTAATCAAATAGTCACATTATGACCGACATAGAAATTGCAAGGCAAATTAAGCTTAAGCACATCAACGATATTGCCTCTCAGCTGGGCATAGATTCCGACAAACTTTTGCATTTTGGAAAACACAAGGCAAAATTACCACTTGATCTGATCGATGAAGAAAAGGTGAAAAAATCCAACCTTGTATTGGTAACTGCCATGTCTCCAACGCCGGCCGGAGAAGGAAAAACAACGGTCAGCATCGGCCTTTCTCAAGGTTTAAACAGAATTGGTAAAAAGACTTGTGTAGTGTTGAGAGAACCCTCTCTGGGTCCTGTCTTTGGCATCAAAGGGGGCGCTACCGGTGGTGGTTATTCTCAAGTTTTGCCCATGGAAGATATCAACCTGCATTTTACCGGAGACATCCATGCGGTAGAAAGGGCACACAACCTGTTGGCTGCTTTAATTGACAACAATCTGCAGAGTAAAAAAAGATCTCTCAACCTCGATCCAAGGCAAATATATTTCAAACGGGTTATGGATATGAATGACCGCTCGCTTCGCAAAATTGTGGTGGGTATGGGCGGTACCGGCAATGGTATACCTCGCGAAACGGGATTTGACATTACCGTTGCTTCAGAAGTAATGGCTATACTTTGCCTTTCCAACAGCATCAAAGACCTTAAACAAAGGCTGGGCAATATTTTTATAGGATATACTATGGATCAGCAGCCGGTCTATGCAAGAGATCTGAAGGCACAGGGAGCTATGGCAGCGCTGCTAAAAGATGCCTTACAACCCAACCTGGTACAGACGCTGGAAGGATATCCTGCCATTATTCACGGCGGACCCTTTGCCAATATAGCCCAGGGTACCAATACCGTAATTGCTACCAAAACCGGACTTTCATTGGCTGATTGGGTAGTGACGGAAGCGGGTTTTGGATCTGATTTGGGAGCTGAAAAATTTATGGATATCAAATGCCAAAGTTCGGGACTTGCACCCAGGATTATTGTATTGGTGGCTACCATCAGAGCGATTAAATACCATGGAGGGTGCGATCTTAAGGACATCAAAGAAGAAAATCTTGAGGCATTGGAGAAAGGTTTCGTAAACCTTGAAAAACACATTGAAAATGCCTCTTTATACGGCTTACCTGCGGTAGTGGCCATCAATCAATTTGCTACTGATACCGAGGCAGAACTCAACTTGCTCCAGGATCTGTGTGCAGGAAAAGGAGCGAAGGCCTGTGTTGCCAATGTCTGGGGCAAAGGCGGCGAAGGGGCTGAAAATTTGGCCAGGGTGGTGGTGGAAACAGTAGAATCCTCCGGCGGTCAATTCAAGCCTTTGTACAGTTGGTCTCAACCCATGAAAGAAAAAATTGAAACCATCGCAACTAAGGTTTATGGTGCAGCCAAAGTGGAATACGCTCCACAAGCCCAGCTTCAGTTGAGAAGGATATCGAAATTGGGTTTAGACGGAGCGGCCGTGTGTATAGCCAAAACCCAAAAATCACTTTCTGATGATCCTGATGTGATTGGCAGGCCGAGTGGATTTACCATTCATGTGAGAGACATCGAAATTGCAGCCGGTGCCAATTTTGTGGTGCCCATTACGGGGGATATGATGAGAATGCCGGGCTTGCCCGAAGTTCCTTCTTCCGAAGCCATCGACATAGACGACGACGGCAATATCTCAGGGTTGTTTTAAGCTTTGAAATTAGGAACGAAGAGTACTTCAGCCACATTGATTTTCAAATCGGGAAATCGGCTGGGGTTGATTACATCACCTTCGGCAAAGGCATTGACACGATGGTACTTGCCATCTGTATGCACATAGCATTCTATGAGTTTTTCGTTGGGCATCACAATCCAGTATTCACCTACTCCGCACTCTTCGTAAACACTGAATTTATCCTGAATGTCTTTCTTACGGGTATGGGGTGAAAGTACTTCTATTATCCAGTCAGGGGAGCCGAATACGCCTGTTTCTTCAATTAGCCAGGTATTACATATCACACATATATCCGGTTGCACAACCGTATTTGACTTTTCTCGTTTCCTGTTTTCAACCGGAAGAATAATATCGGTAGGCGCAATGAATACCTGGCAAGGTTTATGGACAAAGTAGTTGGCGATTTCGCGGTACAGCTTACCTGCAATGATCTGATGACTGGGACGTGGGGCTGGACTCATTTTAAATATCCTGCCGCGGATCAACTCTACCATTTCATCGAACTCAAACTTTAGATAGTCTTCATACGTGTAATTACCTCCATAATAGGCCTCCAACGGATCGTGTACCTCGAGATTTTTTTCTTGTGAAGGGTATTCCATAAACGCTTTTAATTTGCAAATATAGGGGTAAATGAGGCCATAAATCAAGTACAAGGAGTTATAAACACTAAAATCCAAGCAACTTAAATTTGGGAAATTGTTAAAAAGCCAAAGAAGATTTTATAATGTTATTGAAACTAATTGCCTCGCCAAATTATTAATAATTAGATAAGTATCCACAGAATTTAATTATATTTGTAATAACAGGAAAGTCCCCACATGCCTACCGGTCAGGTCATCAATGAATCAGAATTAGCAGAGGTCAGGAAAGCCTTTGACCATCTCATGCAAAGCATGAAGTTAAAACTCAATGAAGAGGATCCGGCCAATCTGGAAAGAGCCTATGAGATGGCTGTAGAGGCGCACAAGTACCAGCGCCGAAAAACCGGAGAGCCCTACATCTTTCACCCTATTGAAGTAGCGAGGATTTGTTTTGAGGAAATTGGGTTGGGTCCTACTGCGGTTATTTGTGCTTTATTGCACGATGTGGTGGAGGATACCGATTTGACCCTCGATGATATCCGAAAAGCATTTGGTGAGAAAATATCTGCTATCGTGGATGGACTTACCAAATTGGATGGCAGTTACAATGATACCGAAAGTCCGCAGGCTGAAAATTTCAAAAAAGTATTAAGTACTCTTGTTTTGGACGTGAGGGTGGTGCTCATTAAAATGGCAGACCGATTGCACAACCTGCGTACTATCCATGGCCAGCCCATTCACAAACAATTGAAAATTGCGGCTGAAACCAGTTACATATATGTGCCTCTGGCGCATAGATTGGGTTTATATAAACTTAAGACTGAGTTCCAGGACATCTGCCTTCGAATATCAGAGCCGGAAGTGTACAATGAAATTCAGGTTAAACTGGAGCATTCACAAGCTGACAGGAACAAATACATCAACGAGTTTATTGATCCGCTAAAGCTTGGACTTGAAGAACTTGATGTGAAGTATCGGGTTACCGGCAGACCCAAGGCCATTTCATCTATTTATGAGAAGATCAAAAAGAAGGGGGTAGAATTTGAAGAAATCTACGACCTTTTTGCTGTGCGGATCATTGTGGATGTGCCTGTTAACAAAGAAAAAAGTACCTGTTGGCAGGTTTATTCCGTCATCACTGACGTGTACAAACCCATTCCCGAAAGGTTGAAGGATTGGGTAACCACGCCCAAGAGCAATGGTTATGAGTCACTCCATACCACGGTAATTGGCCCCAAAGGAAGGTTTGTAGAAGTGCAGATCAGGTCGGAGCGAATGGACGATATCGCTGAAAAAGGTTTTGCAGCCCACTGGAAATACAAAGGTGTAAAATCACAGGAGAGCGTCTATGATTCATGGTTGGACAATGTTAGAGATATCCTGGATACCCAGCATACCAATGCTTTGGAGTTTCTCAATGATTTTAAGACCAACCTTTTCAGTGAAGAAGTTTATGTGTTTACGCCCAAAGGAGATATGAAGATTCTGCCGATGGGGGCTACTGCCCTGGATTTTGCTTTCGAAATCCATACCGAGTTAGGGTATCGGGCCACTGCCATCAAGGTGAATAACAAGTTGGTGCCTATGGGCTATAAGCTCAACAACGGCGACCAAATCCAGATAACCACCAGTAAAAATCAAAAGCCAACGGAAGAATGGCTGAAAATGGTGGTAACCGGTAAAGCCCGCAGCAAGATTCGCTCCAGCATGAAAGAGGAAATGAAAAAGCGGGGCGAATATGGAAAAGAAGCGCTCGAAAGGAAATTAAAAAACATGAAACTTGACTTCGAAGAAAATGTAGATTTTCTGGTCAAGCAGTATGGATTTAAATCAAGGGCTGATTTTTATTTTGCCATAGCAGAAGAGAAAATAAAGCTTTCTGATATGAAAGATTTTACTGTTGAAAACGGTAAAATGTTGGTACAGAAAGAAGAAATCCAGGAGAATGCTGGAAGGGCTCCCGAAGAAGTCAAAAGACCACGAAGGGTTGTTGTAAATAAATCCAAAATTCTGGTCAACGGGGAACCGGGTGACCTTTACGATTTTTCATTTGCCAATTGTTGCAATCCTGTGCCGGGTGATGAAATCTTTGGTTATACCACTTCTACCCAAAAGATGAAAATTCACCGAACCAATTGTCCCAATGCCACCCACTTGCTCGCCAATTATGGATACAGGGTATTAAAAGTAGAGTGGGACGACAACAAGGATGAGAATTTTGTAGCCGATTTGAAGATTACGGGAGTCGACAGCGGTGTAGGTGTGATTCAAAAGTTGACCAATCTCATTTCCAATGAATTATCAATCAATATGCGCGCCATTAGCATTCAGGGAAATGAGGGGTATTTTGAGGGAAAAATAAGCATCTTTGTAGCCAACAAAGACCAGCTCAATATCGCCATGCGAAGTATCAAACAATTGGATGGAATTTCAACGGTTGAAAGAGTGGAAGCCGTGAAAAAGAGTTAACAACATGGAAGTAAGCAGCAACAAGGCAGATAACCTCATCCAGGAAGTAAAACAAATATTTACTGCCTATCTGGAAAAACATGAACTCCGCAAGACTCCGGAACGGTACGCGATTTTGGAAGAAATATACCGAAGAAACGATCATTTTGATGCAGAGGCCTTATTCATCCATATGAAAAACCAAAACTACCGGGTGAGCCGGGCCACTGTTTATAACACCCTGGATTTGCTGGTGTCCTGTGATTTGGTGACCCGGCACCAGTTTGGAAAAAACTTTGCGCAGTATGAAAAATCATATGGTTTTCGTCAGCACGACCACATGATTTGTGTGGATTGCGGCAAAGTGCTTGAGTTTTGTGACCCCAGAATTCAGCAAATCAAAAACATGATGGGTGACCTGTTGGAATTTTCGGTTACACATCACGCATTGAATTTGTATGGTAAATGCCAAAAAATGGAATGTCCGGGCAAAGAGCCTCACAAACATGCATGATATTGTAAAACAAATTTCGGTTTCTTTTAGCGATAATGCACATAGCGAAAATGCTTTGGCTATGGCGGCTTATATGAAAAATAATTTTCCATTTTGGGGCATCAAAACCGAAAAAAGACGCTCGCTTCAAACCCCATTTTATGCCCCTTTCAAGGTCCTGGATAAAAAGGAGCAGCAGGCCATCATAAAGGAACTTTGGTCAATGCCGGAAAGAGAATTTCATTATTTTGCCATGGATCTGGCATCAAAAATTGTCAAAAAGACGGATCAAAGCTGGTTGTCGTTTTGGGAACCCATGCTGATTACCAATGCCTGGTGGGATAGCGTAGATTTCATAGCTCCCTCATTGATAGGCCCCTTGTTAAAAAATGATGTTGCCCTTCAGGAAGAATACAGCTGGAAATGGATGGAGTCTGATAAGCTGTGGAAGCAGCGGGCCGCACTCATTTTTCAGATCAAGTACAAAGACAAGACCAATGCACCTTTACTTTTTGATTTGGTATTGAGTTGTGCAGCGAGTAAGGAGTTTTTTTTGCGGAAAGGCTCCGGTTGGGCTTTGCGGGAATTTGGCAAAACATCACCGCTGGAGGTTTCCCAATTTGTCAATCGACATAAAGATCAGCTGTCAGGGCTCACCGTGAGAGAGGCGATCAGAAGATTGTGACAAATACCGGTCAGGGGGTCCTAAACAAACATGAAAAAATTATCTTATATATATAAATATCCCGAAATTCGCACCACTTATGAGAGAACCAGCCGTTTCCTATTTAAATGAACTCAATGAGATTCAGCGCAATGCGGTAACCAATATCGATGGGCCGGTAATGGTAATTGCAGGTCCGGGCTCTGGTAAAACACGTGTACTCACCTATCGTATAGCTCATATGATCCGCATGGGTGTGGCGCCCGGCCATATACTTGCCCTTACCTTTACCAATAAGGCAGCCCGTGAAATGAAGCACCGCATCGAAAGTGTTGTGGGGCAGGATGCCAACAGGGTTTGGGCAGGAACCTTTCACTCACTATTTGCCCGCATCCTTCGTACGGAGGCACACAGACTGGGCTTTCCCAATGATTTTACGATTTACGATACCGATGATACCAAAAGTGTAATTGATGAAATCATCAAATCCATGAACCTGGATAAAAAGGTATATGTGGCGGGACAGGTAAGGTCACGCATTTCTTCTGCGAAAAGCAACCTGATTACACCCAAAGCCTATGCAGCCAACGAGGATTTGCTGGCTATGGATAGAATGAACCGCAGACCGCTGATTTACCAGATCTATGAAAAATATGTGGCCAAGTGTCAAAAAGCGGGTGCCATGGACTTTGATGATTTGTTGTTACAGATGTTCAGGCTCCTGTATCAGAATCCAGACGGGGTAAGAGAAAAATACCAGCGGCAATTTCGGTACATCATGGTGGATGAGTTTCAGGATACCAATTATCTTCAATACGAAATTCTTAAATTGTTGGCACTCTATGAGGGCAGCCCCAGAAACATTTGCATAGTGGGAGATGATGCACAGAGTATTTATTCCTTCCGGGGGGCTACCATAGAGAATATACTTCAGTATGAACATGATTTTAAGGATGTAAAAACTTTTAAGCTGGAGCAAAATTACCGTTCCACATCCTTCATTGTGAATGCGGCCAATGATGTAATATCCTACAATTCCAAACAGATCCAGAAAAAGATCTGGACAGACCGAATGGAAGGACCCAAGATTAAGATCATCAAGTCGATGACAGAAACGGAAGAGGGTAAAAGAGTAGCCGACACCATCATAGAACAAAAAAACCGGTATAATCTTGCCAATAAAGACATTGCTATATTATACCGTACCAACGGCCAATCGAGGATTTTTGAAGAGGCCTTGAGGCGGTACAATCTCAATTACAGAATATATGGTGGTCTTTCTTTCTACCAGCGCAAAGAAGTGAAAGACCTAATTGCCTATATGCGTCTAACGGTCAACGACAAGGACGATGAGGCACTGAAACGAGTGATCAATTATCCCAGGCGCGGCATCGGTGATTCCACGGTGGATGGCATTATGCAAATTGCCAACGACAATGAGATGAGCATGTGGGAAGTAATTGGCAAAATAGAATTTAATGCCAGGGCTAAAAAGAGTATTGGCGAATTTGTGACCTTGATCCAGGCATTCAAAGCCTACGCAAAAGCACACGATGCTTATCAAACGGCACTGTATATATCCAAACATTCTGGCATTATAGATATGTTCAAGGCAGAAGGTGGCCCTGAGGCGGAGGCAAGACTGGAAAACATTACCTCATTGCTCGACGGCATTCAGGAGTTTGTGGAAGATGATGAGTTGAGTCTCAACGAAGAATTGTCGACAGACAAGTCACTTGCTCAGTTTTTGCAGAGTATTTCCCTCATGACCGATGCCGATGAAGATAAGGGAGAAGTAGACACCATCACCTTGATGTCGGTCCACGCTGCCAAAGGATTGGAGTTCAAGTCGGTTTTTGTGACAGGGTTGGAAGAAAACCTCTTCCCAAGTTATCAGTCGTTGTCTACCCCAGATCAGATCGACGAAGAAAGGCGGCTGTTTTATGTTGCCATCACCCGCGCTGAGGTATATCTTGCGTTGACATATGCCAACAGCAGGTATCAATTTGGCCAAATGCGGTTCAATGATCCGAGCCGTTTTATTGAAGAAATTTCTGAAGACAATATAGATGCCATCAGTGGTATAACCCGTGAAGAGTCAAGACCTGCTTTTGGTGAGCCAAAGCTGTTGGGCAGCTTTAAAAAACAAGGATTACCTGGCCCCAAAATTGATGCGAGCCAGTTCAAAGCCAGTCCACCGGAGAGCATTAAAAAGGGACAAAAGGTGCTCCATCTCAAATTTGGCGAAGGCGAAGTCTTGCATATTGATGAGAGGAATGTGGCTACCATCTTGTTTCCACAAGCCACAGATTCCAAAGAAAAAAGAATCGTTTTGCAGTTTGCCAAACTGCAAATTCTGGAATAAAAGAGACATTAATTAGTTTTTTTAAATGTCCGGATTTGAGCTTCTCCAACAAAGGGTAGTATAAGTATTTTTCATATCAATAACCATTGTCTGAATTCCGGTTGTCCATGCCAAAACTTTCAAAAAAAGAACAAAAACTTTCAAATATTAATAAAATGTAATTTATATATAATTGAAATATAGTTTATTACACATAAAAAAATAAAAATATACATAAATGTAGCAACTACATATTAAAGAAAATCTATATATTTGCGGAAGTGAATTTTATGTCCGTCAAGGCGGGCTGATTTTCGATTATAGCACCTAACCTGAGATCTGATAGTGGATTAAGAGTAATTCATTAATAAGGTCCAAAATGAAAAAAGCTGTTTTAGCACCCCGATTCCTCAAAGGCATTATACCCATTCTTGCCTTTTTAGCTTCACCTTTTATTTCTCCTCCTATACAGGCTCAATGTGTGGCACCATCCGGTGTTATCCAGGGCGCGGTATTCAGGGATAATAACAACAATGGAAAGCGCGAGCAGGGCGAACCTGCAGAGTCCAATGTATTGGTATCCATTTACAATTCCTCCGGGCAGCTCATAGCCAACCAGGCTACGGATGCTTCCGGCAATTATGCATTTGCAGGATTGTCCAATGGTTCCAAATACAGACTGGGATTCGATTATTTACCCAAATTTTCCAATTCCTATCTGGGTGCGGACAACAAGTCCAATGTTCAGCTAATCACGGCTCCGGCTTGCAATGCCTCTCTGGGCCTTGCAACAAGTCATGCCGATTGCGGAACCAATCCGGAAATTTTCAGTACCTGTTTTGTACAAGGTGCAGCCGATGGTGCCAACGCGACCATGGAAACTTTATTGGGTATTGAATACAATTTCAACGGTTCTTCGACTCCGGTAAAATACGCCATGCATTCCGAGACCGGTTCGGTCTGGGGATTGGCCTGGAAGAGTTCAACCAATGAATTGTTTTCTTCCGCATTTGTAAAACAATATTCCGGGCTTACCCAACATGGTCCCGGTGCCATATTTAAAACTAAAATTTCCGGTAACACCAGCACAGGCACCCAGCTTTTTGCAAAGCTAAGCGATTTGGGTGTCGATGCCGGCACGCTTGCCGTTACAGATGTTACAGATTGTAGATACGGAAGTCAGGTGGGTAAAATTGGTTTGGGAGCTATGGCCATCAGTCCTGCCGAAGATTACCTGTATGTGGTAAATCTTTACAGGAAATCCATTGTAAAAATTCCAACCAACAATCCTACGGCAGCCAATACGGTTGAAATATCTATCCCCAATCCGGGTTGTTCCAATGGAGAATATGCTCCTTTTGCGCTTAAGTATTACAATGATAAATTGTATGTAGGCGTTACCTGCTATGAAGAGACCAATCAATCAGCAGCCAACAGTGCAGCTGTCGTGTATGAGATGGACCTTAGCACACAAACATTCACCAATATTTTTTCAACTACCTATTTGAAAGGATTTTGGAAGGATGAACCTTATAATGATTTTAGCACACAACATTGGTTTACCGATCTGGATTTTACCGATGACGGCAATATGATAATCACATTTACTGATAGAGTAGGACATAAATATTGCAACCAGCCTTCCAACAGATTGGATCACCAATTTCCTGATATCCTCATGGTTTGGAACAACAATGGTGTATGGACACTGGAATCCAACGGATCTGCAGGATCTTTGACCGGATCCGGCGTAGGTAATACCCAGGGACCAGGCGGAGGTGAATTTTTTGGAAACGACTATTGGGTAACCCAGCCGGCTTATCACCCGGAGATTGCACTGGGCAGTATATATGTATTGCCGGGCACGGGTTCGGTGGTAACTGCTGCTTATGACCCGGGTACCAATTCTTATTCAGGTGGAATGCAAAGATATAGCACTACCGATGGCACTAAATTGGGTGCCAAGGAATTGTATATCAGACAAACGACTACACTTTTCGGAAAAGCTACCGGATTTGGCGACATCGTAGGTAGATGTGGTCTGCCCAGCATTCAAATTGGAAACCTGGTGTGGTTCGACGAAAATAAAAATGGTATTCAGGACGCAGGAGAACTTCCTGTTTCAAACCTCGGCTTACAATTGCTGGATGAAAACTGTCAAATGGTAAGTTCTACAACTACCGATGCAGACGGACAATATGTATTTTCGGATTTACAGGCCGGAAAGCAATATTTCATTTCTATTCCTGCACCGGCGCTGGATTTTACCTATCAATTGGTTTCATTGAATGGGGGCAACTATTTGTTCAGTCCTGCAGTTAACCAAAATGCAGCATTGGATAACATCGCGTCTTTCGCCCCTAATGGCTGTCCCAATACAGTGATTGCCGTAAGTCACGAAAGGACCAATCACAATGTGGACATAGGATTGGTAGCGGTTTCAGGTTTTGACCTGGCCTTAAAAAATGAATTGATTTCTTCTGATTTGCCACGCTATAATGAGTTGGTGGATTTCAGAATGACAGTATACAATCAGGGAGGTGTTCCCGCCAAAAACATCAACGTAGTCAATTATATTCCTGCAGGTTATACTTTTAGCCTTGCGGATAATCCGGGTTGGACAATTGATGGTACAACAGCCAGAACCATCGTACCCGGAACACTTTTACCGGGCTCTTCTACCTCAGTAACCATTCGGTTGAGAATTATTTCATCAGATCTCAATAAATTGGTGGATGTGGCAGAAATTGCTTCTGCAACCGATCACAACGGCGTCGTGCAAACGGATGTAGATTCTAGTCCGGATGCCATGAAAACCAATGATGAAGGAGGTGATGTAAATACCATCACAGACAACAAAATTGACGATAATGGCACCATTGATGAAGATGATCAGGATCCTGCCATGACCAGGGTAATGGACCTGGCATTGAAACAGGTAGTTCAAAATGAATGCATTTTGGGAGGTGATTGTGCCACCGTCAACATCACGGTATATAACCAGGGAACCATAGCGGTTTCAGGTTTTGAAGTCACCAACTATTTTCACGCTTTGATGTATTTTGATGCATTAAACAACCCATCATGGACCAAGGATGGAGACTACATAAAATATGTGGGCGGAGCTTTGAATCCGGGTCAACAAGCAAACATTCCTGTATCACTTTGTGTGAAGGAAGGCGTACTGAATGATGGAATCGTGAACTATGCAGAAATCTCGTCTATTTCAGTGAATGGATTGAATACCGACAGAGACTTTGATTCAAAACCCGATGCGAACGATGCCAATGACGCAGGAGGAACTTACAATTCAGCACAGGACAACTACGTCCTTGGCTTTGAAGGAATCGAAGAAGATGATCACGACCCTGTTTACCTGGGCGTAAAATATGTAGATCTTGCCTTAATACTGACTACCGAAGCAAGAAAAGTGGAGGAAGGACAAGAGGTGTGTTTTGATATAACCATATACAATCAAGGCAGCCAAACTGTCAAAGAGGCAAATGTAGTGGATTATATTCCTAAGGGACTGGAATTGATTTCAGAAGGATGGACAGAAGTTGCTACTTCTGTAGTGAGTAAGAATGTAATTTTCCAGAATGGTTTGAATCCGGGAGAAAGTCAAGTAGAGACCATTTGTTTTAAAGTAGGCGATTTGAAAGATATTTATACCATTGAAAACATTGCAGAGATCAATGGTTCAGAAGATATTTGCAACCAAGATGTTTCATCCAAAGACATCGATTCCAAAGCAGATCATAATAAAGATAATGATTTGGGAGGCCATCCACAAACCGATACCGATAATCAGATCAATGGATTGCCATCCATAGACGAAGATGACCACGATCCAGCGCTATTGATTAACTACAGAGTATCTGTCGATGCTTGCGAATGTTTGCAGAATGCAACCAATGCAGTAAACGGACAATATGAGCAAAACATCAGGGTAAGAGGTCCGGTTGGAATGACCTGGTATATTGATCAGGTTACCAACTTGTTTGACGGAAATGCAAGTGCAGATCCTCCTGCTGCCCCAGTACCTTTTGTAACAGGGCCTTCTGGGTATATTCTTCAGGAAGAATATGTAAATGCTACTACCAGAGACTATGTATTGCATGGAGTTTTTGAAGACGGCAAATACTGGACAGTGGTATTGAAAAGCACAGACGATGACTTTGAATTGGTCAAAGGAGGAGGCTGCGGCTATGATCCGGTACAAATATTGGGAACAGCATCGTTGTGTACCAGCACACAGCAGGCGTATAACGCACCTTCCAGTGGAGACGGATACCACGTTTCACTTTCTGGTGGCGGATCGATCATTTCCGCCAGCGCAGACAGCAGCTCCGTAACCGTTCAGTGGGGCGCTGTACCGGGTGTATACAAACTTACATTTACCAATAAAAATCCTTTTGCCTGCGATGAGCCAGGCATCCTGAATGTTTCTGTTGGAAATCCTGATCTTGCCATGGCTTGTAAAGGTCAAATTCAGGTTTCACTCGATGGTGATTGTTATGTTGAGATTACCCCCGCCATGCTGGTAGCCGGTAACCTTAATGCATCGGCTCCATATCAGGTAATGTTGATGGATGACAAAGGCCAATTGATGGCAGGTAATGCCATTGATGCCAGTCATGCCGGAAAAACGGTTATTGCCAAGTTATTTGAAGGATGTAGCGGGAACTCTTGTTGGAGTACCCTTAAAATAGAAGATAAGACGCCACCTGTGATGATTTGTAACGACACAGTAGAAGTATCATGCTACAAAGCAGATACTTACCCTGGTCCGCTTACACAAGATAATTGCGGTGGAGAAGTTAAAATTGTGGTATTGGATTCGTTGAACAAACCTTTGTTCTGTCATCCATATTACAATATGTATATAGATAAAACCTATCAGGCTATTGATAAGTTTGGCAATAAGTCATCATTATGCAAGCAAACCATAGCCGTGAAACGAATTGATGTAGATGAAATTATCTTCCCTGCTGACATAGAAATGGCAAATGCCTTGTCTTGCAGTGGATATGAATTAGATAAAGACGGACATCCGGCACCATCTGTAACAGGTGTGCCTACGATTGAAGGATGGCCGGTATATCCTACATTTGCCGGAGCATGCAACATGGGCGTAGCATACAATGACAGAGATTTTGGCTATATAGGTTGCGCAAGAAAGATCATGAGGGTCTGGACAGTTTATGAAGGCTGGTGTACAGCCGGAGAAATCAGACTGGATACCCAAACAATTATTATATTGGACAGAGAAGCTCCTTCATTTACATGTCCTGACAATGTCACTGTTTCAGCCGGCCACGGTAATTGTGAAGGCTTTGTGCAGTTCCCTCCGGTAACCGGAATTACAGACGACTGCAGCACCAAGTTTACGGTTGATATCAAATATCCTGGAGGATTTATTGACAACAACAATGGCGGTTCGGCATATTTGCCAATAGGTGTTCATTCTGTAACCTACATTGTTTACGATGAGTGTCTCAATGTTGATTCATGCACCATCCTGGTGACCGTTTTGGATAAAACACCTCCTGTTGTAGTGTGTGACAGAACAACTACCGTAGGATTAAATTCTTTGGGTAAGGCTTATATTTATGCCGAAACCCTTGATGACGGAAGTTATGATGCCTGCGGAATGGGCTTTATGGAAGTGCGAAGGATGGATGCCGGAGCGCCATGTGGCGATAATTTCGGTTTCAGAGATATTGCTTCTTTCTGTTGTGCAGATGCCGGCAAAGAAGTAATGGTTGAACTCAGAGTTTGGGATCAATCCGGAAATTCCAACAGTTGTATGGTAAGTGTTCAGGTACAAGATAAAACGGCACCTACTATTTTCTGTCCGGCCAATGTAACCATTTCATGCGAGGTAGATTACAATTTGAATAATTTATCAGCATACGGAGTGGCTACTGCACAGGATGCTTGTGGTGTAAACATCGTAGAAACCCCTCGTGCATTTGTGAATCAGTGTAGAGTGGGATATATAGAAAGAGTTTTTGTAGCCAGTGATGGCAACGGAACTGCAAGGTGTACTTCTTATATATACATTGAGAAACCGGTTAATTCATTAAACATCATTTGGCCACTGGATTATGCAACCACCAACGGTTGCAGACCTTCTGATCTGGATCCTGCCAATTTGCCAGTGGCATACAGCAAACCCAGATTTAATGATGGTGTTTGTGACCTGGTAGCAGCTGCAAAAGAAGATCAGTACTTCCCATTTGATGACGGACAAGGTTCATGTTTTAAAATAATCAGAACATGGACGGTTATTGACTGGTGCAGAAAGGATGAACCTGGTTATACACCTGATGTCCATCAGCAATTGATCAAAGTGAGCAATACAGTAGCACCGGAAATTACCATAGATTCTGAAGAGGAAGCCTGCACAGACGAAGGTTCTTGTGACGAAGGCTTTATCAATCTGGTAGCTGAAGGAGCAGATGATTGTACTCCTGATGAATCATTGTTCTGGAGTTATGCCATTGACTTTGATTTTGATGGTACATTTAATCCTGAAGTATTTGATCAGGGACATGGAAGCGAAATCGATGCCAGTGGTTATTACCAGGTAGGAAATCACCGCATCCTCTATACTTTTGAAGACAGATGTGGCAATCAGGTATCTGAGTTCCACGATTTTGAAATAAAAATATGTAAGGCACCAATTGCAAGCTGTATCAATGGCACATCCATCAGCCTGCAGCCTATGACCATTAATGGACAGAATATTAGGATGGCTTGTATCACTGCGGCTTCACTCAATGTGTCAAGCAGTCATCCTTGCAATGCAGAAATAACTTTTGCATTCTCGACAGATGTAAATGATACCATCAAATGTTTTGATTGTACAGACATTGGTAGAGTTGAATTGCAATTGTATGTAATTGACATTTATGGAAATTACTCGATTTGTGAAACATTTATCGATGTTCAGAATAACGACGGTTCAAGCATTCAAATCACGGCAACCGATGAAGAGATTTGCAATGGACAGTCAACAACACTAACAGTTACGGGAACAACCGGTGCGATTGTATGGAATACCGGTGCTACAACAGCCAGCATCACGGTAAATCCTGCAACAACCTCTACCTTCTCTGTTTCTGTTACTTCTGTGGATGGATGTACATTGTCGGCATCCCAAACCATCGTAGTGGATCCAAAACCGAATGCACTTATCAATGTAACTGCCGGCAGTGCTACCATTTGCGCTGGCAAACCGGTTACGCTGACAGCAACGGGAGGAGGAACTTACGCATGGAGCACCGGGGCAAACACAGCATCTATAACAGTGAATCCGACCACAACTACAACTTACACGGTTACGGTAACTTCTGCCATTGGTTGTACAGCTACCGCAACAAGTACAGTTACGGTCAACCCACTGCCCAATGCAGCAATCACCACGGTCAATCCTATTTGTGCCGGTCAATCGGTTTCAATGACAGCTTCGGGTGGTGGTACTTATTTGTGGAGCACAAATGCTACTACTGCAACCATAACTGTTACACCGGCAGTGACAACTACGTATACGGTTACTGTTACGTCTGCACTGGGTTGTACCGCAACTGCATCAAGAACTGTTACGGTAAATCCACTGCCTGTAATCAGCATCAACAATGTAAACCCAATTTGTGCAGGTCAGTCAGCAACATTGACAGCTACTTCATCTGGTAGCTATCTTTGGAGTACGGGTGCTACTTCAGCTAGTATTTTTGTTATACCTGCCACTACTACAACCTATACTGTTACTGTGACTTCTTCAGCAGGCTGTACAGCTACAGCATCAAGAACAGTTACAGTAAATCCACTTCCTGCTGCTGCCATTGCCAATGTTGCTCCGATATGTGCGGGGCAGAGTGCAACACTGACAGCTTCGGGCGGAGGCACTTATTTGTGGAGCACCACTGCAACCACCGCCAGCATTACGGTAACACCGGCTTCAACAACCAGTTACACAGTCACCGTAACCAATGCAAATCAATGTACGGCTTCAGCAACGGCAACTGTTACGGTTAATCCATTACCGGTAGCAGCCATCAGTGGACCCAATGCAGTCTGTGTCGGAAATTCGGCAACACTAACTGCCTCCGGTGGTACCAGCTTTGCATGGAATACCACTCCTGTGCAAACAACGGCTGCCATCACAGTAGCCCCTGCAGCAACAACTACCTATGTAGTTACCGTAACCAATGCCAATGGTTGTACCGATACTGAAAGTAAAATACTTACGGTTAACCCACTTCCTGTCGCAGCTATAACAGGCGATCTTACGATTTGTATCGGAGAAAACACAACGTTGACAGCTAGTGGTGGAACAGCATATGTATGGAGTAATGGGGCAACTGAAGCAAGCATCACAGTTAGCCCAACGACGACAACGACTTATAATGTAACCGTAACGGATGGCAATGGCTGTCAAGCTTCAACAAGTGTCACAGTTACCGTACATCCATTGCCTACGGCAAGTATCAGTGGCGACACAGAGATATGTACAGGAACAACAACGAGATTAACAGCAAGTGGCGGAACAGGCTATCTGTGGAGCACTGGTGCAACTACTTACTGGATAGATGTGAATCCAACGGCGACAACTACTTATAATATAACGGTAACGGATGGTAATGGCTGTCAAGCTTCAACAAGCGTAACAGTTAATGTAAATCCGCTTCCTACTCCAAGTATCAGTGGAGATACAGAAATTTGTACTGGATCGAGTACAACACTAACAGCAACAGGTGGAACAGCATATGAATGGAGCAATGGAGCAACTGAAGCAAGCATCACAGTAAGCCTAACAACGACGACCACCTATAATGTAACGGTAACGGATGGTAATGGCTGCCAAGCATCAACAAGTGTAACGGTAACTGTACATCCATTGCCAACGCCAAGTATCAGTGGAGATACAGAAATCTGTACGGGTATAACAACGAGATTAACAGCGAGTGGAGGAACAGGCTATCTGTGGAGTACTGGAGCAACAAGTTACTGGATAGATGTGAACCCAACTTCCACAACAACATATAATGTCACAGTAACAGAAGGTAATGGTTGTCAAGCATCAACAAGTGTAACGGTTACAGTACATCC
>CALJKQ010000163.1 GCA_937973565.1 uncultured Saprospiraceae bacterium
ATATGATTTGGGTTGAAATTGTTATTTATCTTTGAAAGAAAAAGATTATCATGAGAAAAAATGTAATGCTGTTAATTTTAGGCCTTGCTTTATTTACGATTCAGTCTTGTAAAAAGGAAGAGGCAGAAATCAAAGGTTGTCGTGACAAGGATGCAGAAAACTACAATGCTTCGGCTAATGTAGACGGGGACTGCACTTATGCAAGAGACAAATTTGTTGGTACCTATAATGGTACATTGACTTGTCCGGGCAGTTTGGCACTGCTTTCCGGAGCGACCAGCTTTAATATTGATGAAAACATTGCAGGGGGTAAAAATGATGTTACCGTATTGATTACCACTACCACCGGTCTGGTAGTACCCGTTACAGGAACTTGCAGTGGTAATAAGCTTACCATTGACGCTGTATTAAAAGATTTAAAAATCAACTTGTTGGGTTCTGAAGTCAGGGTAGACATCACGGCAAAAGGAGAAGTAACGCTGGACACAACCACTAAAATTCTTAGTGGCACTCTGAACCTCAATACCAAGGGAATTGAACTTCCTATTGACTTAACAGATAACTGCCCAATAAACGCTACTAAACAATAAATATCACCGGTGGTCATCCATATTCTGGATGGCCCCATTTTCACATTTATAGATTCTGGCAGGAAATTTATCTATGATACGATAATCATGGGTTGCCAGGATCATGGCTGAATTGTTCTCTTTACAAACTCTGTTCAGTAAGTACAAAATTTCATCTGACGTATCAGGGTCAAGGTTGCCTGTGGGTTCATCTGCTATGATAATTTCCGGCTTGTTGATAATGGCTCTTGCAATGGCCAATCGCTGTTGTTCACCCCCTGATAACTGATGTACTTTGGTATTGAAATAGGTAAGAAGTCCAACTTCTCCCAAGACCTCCTCTACCCTGTTTCTGATTGCCGTCTTATCTCTCCAGTCAGTTGCTACCATGACAAACGACAAGTTGTGGGCTACCGTCCATTGTTTAAAAAGGTAAAAATCCTGAAACACCATGCCCAATCGTCTTCTCAAATCCGGAATTTGGGCCCGTTTGATTTTACGAAGGTCAAAATCCAATACTCTTGCATCGCCTTCTTTGATGATAGCCTCACCATATATGGCATTGAGTAAACTTGATTTTCCACTGCCCGACTTGCCAATTATATAACACATTTCGGCTTCTGCAAGGTCAAAATTCACCTTATCAAGAACCACATTGCCTGATTGCTCTATGGTAGTATTTTTAAATTCGACAACTAATGGTATAGACACCTTTGAACGATTTTAAATTTCACATTGAATTTGATAGATATAAGGCCAAAGTTTACCTGTTATCCATAGCTGTCCTGATTCCGGATTGTAGGCAATACCGTTCATTTCAGCGCATTGCGGATTTTGGGATCTGGCTTCATTTTGTAGCGCCGCCAGGTCCATGACCCCCACTACATTTCCCGTTGATGCATTAATCTTTGCAATTTGGGTGGTCATCCATATGTTGGCGAAGATATACCCGTTGACATATTCCAATTCATTGAGATAATAAACCGGATTTCCGTTAGCCTTAACATTGAATTCTTTGGTTTTTTTGAAACTTATGGGGTCTATAAAAGTTATCTTATCAGTACCGTCACTCATTATCAATTCTGTGCCATTGGTAGTCAGTCCCCAACCCTCAGCACTCGTATATTTGAAACTTCCGATATTTTTAAAATCCCTAGCATTGTAAATGAAGGCAAGTTGATTTTTATAGGTAAGCTGATAAAATTTATCTTTAAGAATAACAACACCTTCGCCAAAAAATTTACTCTTATCCAGTTCAATTTTAACATCGATTTTTCCCGTTTTAAGATCAACCGGACCCGCAATGGATCTCGTTTGGGGCAATTCTGCAGGAGATCCTGTGCCCTCAAAAAGCTGGCGATTATGAAAAAAGAGTCCTTCCGTAAATGAAGTAAGGTCATGGGGAGTCTTACCTGCCAAAACATAATTCATAACTTTGAAAGTTTCTGCAGGCTGACTTGGATTTTGGTCTTTTGCCTCTGATTTACCAGGTTGATCTTTACATGAATAGCATAAAACAAAGGCAGCTAAAACCCAAAATATTTTTTTCATACTTCTCTTTTAGCTGCAAAATAACACTTAATTTTTATGTCTTGAGCACAGTATTAACAGCCATTAACAAAAACATACCAGATTTTAATAGTCTGTTTGAACAGTATTTTATTGACAAACAGCGCCCTTATTGCCTTTCAAACCCGGGTTCACATACCGAAAATCAATTAAGTACGTACCCAATATTTAGCACAAAAAAAATGGCCTGTCGTATGACAAGCCATTTCTTATTGAAAGTTATTAATAATTATTTTGTAACGATAAACTTCCTTTGAGCCACACCGTTGGCAGTTTTCATTTCAAGAATATAAATGCCGCTTTGGAAAGCTGAAACATCAATTCTGTCATTGATTTGATTGCCTTTGTAAGCTACTTTTGACCAGAGCATTTTGCCGGTTGTAGTGTAGATATTCACCGTTGCACCCACTACTTCATTGGTTGAAATTTCGAAGAACAACACGTCTGAAGTTGGGTTTGGATATACTTTGAAGCCCGTTACGAAAGCAGGATCATTTACTGATGTCGCAGTTTCAACCACGTAAGTAAATGTTTTTTGACAACCATTTTCATCGGTAATAACAGCTGTATAAGTACCCGCTGCCAGGTTATTGATGCTGGTTCCTGTAGCGCCGTTGCTCCACACAACATTTAAGTTACCGGTTCCGCCGGCAGTTGTAAT
>CALJKQ010000164.1 GCA_937973565.1 uncultured Saprospiraceae bacterium
CACGCTTCCGCAATTATTTACCCAACATTTCAATTGGGACTGCAAAAGTAATGCACAGACCCATATCAGACAAGCTTTTTTACTCCTTTTTTATTAAAATTAATATTTGTAATATGTAAGTGCATTCATTACAATTATTTAGATTAAAAAATAGTTAAAAAAATATTTTGAGCGGCAAATATTGTTTTGACAAAGCCCCGAAAAAAGGGTCTTGACAGGATAAAATTTTAAATAATTTGCATTAATACCATTCCTGTTCTTTGCTTTAGGTATTGATTTCCTTACATTTGTCTAAAATTAAGTCAAAAATTACGATGAATAAGGTAAACTTCTCCGCCGGTCCGGCCATCCTCCCTCAGTCCGTTTTGAGGCAATCTTCTGAAGCTATAATCAACTACGCCGGCACCGGACTCTCACTGCTGGAAGTATCCCATAGAAGCAAGGAGTTTGTAGCCACAATGGAAAAAGCTACACAGCTGGTAAAAGAACTGCTTCAATTGACCGACGATTATGCAGTATTGTTCCTGTCCGGAGGTGCCTCGACCCAGTTTTTTATGGCACCCATGAATTTGCTCAATGAAACCGAAGAAGCCGGCTATGTAAACACCGGTGCCTGGTCAAGAAATGCCATCAAAGAGGCCAAGGGATTCGGAAACATCAATGTATTGGCAAGCTCAGAAGCAGAAAATTTCAACCATATACCCAAAGGGTACGATATTCCTGACAACCTCAAATATCTACACCTCACCAGCAACAACACCATTTTTGGAACCCAGTACAAAGACTGGCCCGTTACCAATGTTCCACTGGTCTGTGATATGTCTTCGGATATATTCTCAAAACCCATTGACATTTCACGATTCGATCTTATTTATGCCGGTGCTCAAAAGAACATGGGGCCTGCAGGTGTAACCCTGGTAGTTGTAAGAAAATCGGCTTTGGGAACGGTAAGCAGGTATATTCCCACCATGCTTAATTACGAAACCCATATTAAAAATGAATCCATGTACAATACACCTCCTGTATTTGCCATCTACGTGGCCATGTTGACCATGGAGTGGATTCAGGAAAACGGTGGACTGGAAGGCATGGCACAACGCAACGAAGCAAAAGCAGGAAAACTATACGATGAAATTGATCGCAATCCATTGTTTTATGGACATTCCGTACCGGAAGACAGGTCATTGATGAACGTTTGTTTCCGCCTGCACGACGAGACCATGGAAGCAGATTTTATGCGCTTGTGTGTTCAAAATGGATTGGATGGACTCAAAGGACACCGCAGTGTGGGTGGATTCAGGGCTTCCATTTACAATGCCATGGAAATAGAAGGTGTTCAAAAACTGGTAGAAACCATGCAACAGTTTGAAAGGGAAAAAGCTTAATTATACCGACACCTACGTTACCGTTTATCAATACAAGGTACCCCTGCGCATCCACATCGAAAGGAGATCCAACATCCGCATCGCTGTGGGCAAGGATACTGTATTGCTGCGCATACCGGTATTCTCCAGCGGACATATTGAAAAACACGTTGCTACCGCAACAGACTGGTTGAAAAAAATATGCAAGGAACAGCCCCAGCTCCTTGAAAAATACCACATTTCCAAGTATGAAATCAATCGCGAAATAACCATTCTGGGCAGAGATAAATACTTGCTCGAAGTGAGTGAACACAATTCGGAACTGACCGGAGAAATCAGATTGAAGGACAACAAAATGCTGATCCTGGTACCCAATGGCATCGACGATTTCGACAAGCGGGTCATGGCGCGCAATCTGATATCCAAACTCATGGCACGCAAATACAAAAAGCTGGTTGAGGAAAGAATCAAATACTGGAATGACCGCTATTTTCAAAAGGATGTCAAAGGAGTTACCCTTCGTTATAATTCAACCAACTGGGGTTCATGCTCTACCACCAGCAAAATCAATATTTCTACTCGTTCTCTTTTGCTTCCGATGGAAGTGTTTGATTACATTCTGGTTCACGAACTCAGCCATCTGGTGGAGATGAATCACTCAGACCGATTTTGGAAAGTAGTAGAACGCGTAATGCCCGATTATGAAAAGGCAGAGAAGTGGATTGCAGAGAATGCTATGAAGCTCGACTTTTAAACCTTTTATTACTCTTTGGTAAAAAATTTCTTTACTGCGTCAAAGACATTTTCATGCTGGAGACTGTGATCAGACTCCTGCGTAATGATTAGTTCTGAGGAAGGCCAGCATTGGTGAATGAGATATGCCGATTCGGGTCCATTGATGTTGTCATGCAAATCGTGGACTACCAATCCGGCCGCTCCGATTTTATGTCCAAATGTTTGAATGTCGAGATCATCAATGCTAAGTCCGTATAGTTTGGGAAATAAGGCAAAGGTTGTGTTTTGCATATGCCCGGAAAGTGAAATGATGGAAAAATATTTTTCCATGATCAGTCTCAACGAAGATGGAGCGGCAAGGGAAATTACTTTTTGAATGCCGCCATCATCGAAATGGGCGGCTGCAAACAAGCAAGCAAAACCACCGATGGAATGACCCACAATGGTTTGGCACTGATACTTTTTGGCAGCGGCAGCAATGGCTTCCGCATAACCGTGTACATTGAAATATTCAGAGGGCGTCATGCCGTGTCCGGGAGCATCGATGGCGATGAACTGAAAATGATCGTTGCCGAGGTGTCGCATCAATTTGCGCCATCTCCAGGAGTTGGATTCCCAGCCATGTGCCAATAAAACAGGGTAACCGGAATTGCCAAATATATGGATGTGGAATTGCTGGCTGTTTACTTCCAGCGTTTCTGCCTTTGCTTTTTGTAAAAATTTCCGTTGATGACTGAGGACCCTGCCTTTACGTGGTTTGGCAAAAACCTTCATGGAAAGTTCTACCGTTTTTTTTGGTGCCAATAAACCCATAACATTTAAGGCGGTACCCACCAACTTGGGGAGCGCCTTCAACCAGTATTTTTTCATAGTTTGGCTGCGTGCCTGGAGAAGAGCTTCCATGCTCCATCGCGACAGACATAAGTTTCGGTAAAACAAAGGTGAATGCTGACGTCTTTGCCTTTGTGGTTGATGTTGAAGGTGCCATCGCCTCTGACGATTCCTGTGCGATCTGCCACTATATATTTGGCGCTGTCCAAAACAATACTCTTGTAAAACAACTCTTTTTGCACTGCCGGTGAAAGGAATTCATCATTCTCTTCTGTCCAGCAGTTACTGTGTGTATAAAGAAGCTCCGGCAAGGCAAGATTCTTCAATTCTTGACTGTTTTCGCTTACCAGCCAATCGTTTTTTTGTTGAAATGTTTTTGACAGCGCTGCCTGGGTACAGGGCCGATTGCATGAAAAACATGCCATTACCAATAGGAGCAGAAAAATATTCCACCTGATCATATCTTATTCGTTTATGCGGAGATCCAAAATGTTTCCCATTTCATAACATATCCGGCAGCGGGGTTCGTATTTATCTTTCTCACCCAAAACCACCTGTCCTTCATCTTTACTCAGGCGATAAGAATGGGTAGCCAGGTTACCGCAATGGGGACAAATGGCATGTACCTTGGTAATGTATTCTGCTACCGACAAAAGGTAGGGAATGGGTCCAAAGGGAACGCCTTTGTAATCCATGTCGAGGCCGGCCACAATAACCCTGATGCCCCGGATGGCGAGTTTTTGGCAAACTTCGGGCAGTCGTTCGTCAAAAAATTGTGCTTCGTCGATGCCCACCACATTGACTTCTTCGAGGTTTTTGAGGATATCGAGGCTGGTTGCCACCGGAAGCGATTTGATAGAATTTTCGTCGTGCGAAACGACGTCTTCAACATGGTATCGGGTATCTTTCGCCGGTTTAAAGATTTGGATCTTTTGATTGGCAATCCTGGCGCGTTTGAGCCTTCTGATCAGCTCTTCTGTTTTACCGGAAAACATGGAACCGCAGATTACCTCGATCCAGCCACTTCTCTGGCCCTTAAAGCCGGGTTCTAAAAACATTCGAAATTGTCGATTTATTGCTGTGAATGTGCAAAGATTACACAATTCCTTTATATGTTTGCGATAAGTCGGGGTAATTTTTGCTGCCTATCCGTATTAAGTTGGATGGATAGATACAATAAAAAGGGGTTCACGTTTCGTTTTGGAAACAAAATGCGATCCTTAAGCATTGTATTTAATAGCGTGCTCAAGGCTTAAAACCTGCATTACAAACAACTTTATCAAAGCGAAAAGAAAAAATGGATATCAACAGAATTGAACGAAGGGTGAAAAAAATTAATGCGGTACTGGAAGCATTCAAGGAAGATAACCGCATTTCAGCCATTGAAAAAGACTTGCTTTTGGGTTATGTAAGGGAATTGTATGACCTCATCAGGGAATCGGATGCCGATTCTTTTGATGTTGCAAAGACTGCTCCCGTGGTTGAAACCAGAGTTGCTGCAGAACCAACGGTAAGTGCTCCAAAAGTGGAAGCTGTAAAGGTTGTGGAGCCGCCAAAAGTTGAGCCTGTGATGCCCAAGGAAGAAATCATTGAGCCCATCCAGCACACACCGCCGCCACCACCGCCGGTTGAGATTCCAAAAATAGAGGTCAATGCCCAGCCTGAACCGTCAGTAGTAACACCGGCAGAAGCTGTGGTAAGTCACAAAATTACATACAGCGAAGAACTGGAAGCCATCTTCAAAATGGATGAAATTACCGATTTGTCCGCTAAATTGAGCATGAGTAAAATCGATGATATTTCAAAAGCCATAGGCATCAACGAGAGAATATTTACCATCAATGAATTGTTTGGTGGCAATGGTCAACTTTTCACGACCATCATCGACAACCTCAATGCCTGTCATAGCTTTGAACAAGCCAAGGCACTGCTCATTAAAGAAGTAGCCATTCCGCAACAGTGGGAAAAAGAAGATAAGGTGAGGAAGGCGCAGCAGTTTGTAAAACACGTAAGGCGCAAATTCAACTAATTCATTGCGACAGGATTTTCGTTATATTTTATCCAAGCTAAGGTTTTCTGGCCTGATAGCAGGCGTGATGACCCTTACCATGGTGCTGCAGCAGTATTATCATCTATCGCTAGCATACTATGGCATTTATCCCCGTGAAACCGAAGGTTTATGGGGTATCCTGTTTGCCCCTTTTCTGCACGCCAACTGGCAACATTTTTTTTCCAATATTTTCCCCATCATCGCTTTGCTTTTCATGATGGAGGCTTTTTATCCGCGTGTATCGCGGCTGGCCAGTTTAGGTATTGCATTCCTCACGGGTGTCCTGGTTTGGCTTTTCGCCCGCAATTCCTACCACATCGGAGCATCAGGCCTGGTTTACGGACTGATATCTTTTTTGTTCTGGTCCGGAATTTTCAGAGGAAACAGAAGGTCTATCATCCTGTCGCTGGTAGTGCTCACGGCTTACAGCAGTTATTTTGATGGTATGCAGCCCAGGCAAGGAATAAGTTGGGAGAGCCACCTGTTTGGCGCCCTGGCGGGTATGTTTTTTGCCTTTGTTTTGAAGACCGTAAAAGAAGCAGGTGAAGAGATAGCAGAGGTAGATTACGGGGTAGTTAAAACCCACTTTTTACCTCGTGATGCTTTTGAATATACGCGTGAACAGCGTGCTGCCATGCTGGCCGAAGCCTTGCGAAGAGAAGAAGAATTGCGACGGGCTGCCGAAGAAGGATTCAATACCTTATAGAAAAAATCAAAGCCCCTTCCTTAATCTGGCTACCGGTATATTCAGTTGTTCCCTGTATTTGGCCACAGTACGTCTGGCGATGTTGTAACCTTTTTCCTGCAGCATGTCTTTGAGCTTTTCATCAGAATGCGGTCTCTTTTTATTTTCCCTGCCTATGATGTCGCTCAATATGTTTTTGACCTCTACGGTTGATACTTCATTGCCGTCAGAAGTAGACATCGATTCTGAGAAGAAATCTTTTAGTCTTTTGGTACCAAACTCGGTTTGCACGAATTTGGAATTGGCAACCCTTGAGACTGTTGAGATGTCAAGACCTGTGATTTCAGCGATGTCTTTCAGGATCATCGGCTTCACCCTTCTCTCATCACCCGTAAGGAAGTAATCATACTGAAATTGCATAATGGCATACATGGTTCGGTACAAGGTATCCTGACGCTGTTTGATGGCGTCTATAAACCATTTGGCTGAATCTATCTTTTGTTTGATAAAGAGAATTGCCTCCTTGTCTTTGCGGGTGGATTTTTTACCCCTAAGGTTATCTCTGTACCCGCGGAGCATTTCTGCGTATTGCTCATTGATGCGTAAATCGGGTGAATTTTTGTTGTTGAGGCTGAGCTCCAATTCGCCATCCCGGTTGTGGATGATAAAATCCGGGAGGATGTAGTGGTTTGTATTTTTGGCACTTTCTTCAACGGTGCTGGCCGGTTTTGGATTGAGCTTGAGGATTTCATCGATGGCCTCTTTGAGCTCGGAATCCGAAATATTGTAAGTTCTTTTTAATTTTTGGTAGTGCTTTTTGGTAAACTCTTCGAAGTAGTCGACCAGAATCTTCATGGCCAATGTTCTTGCCCTCGAATGATCGTTTGTCTTGTCCATCTTGTCTTGAAGCTGGAGGATGAGGCACTCTCTCAGATCCCTGGCACCCACACCGGGCGGATCGAATCGCTGGACGAGACCCAGGATTCTGAACACATCGTCTTTGCTCACTTCCAAACCCTGGCTAAACATAATGTCATCAATGATGGCATTGGGTTCACGTCTCAAATAACCATCTTCATCGATGGATCCAATGATCTGCCTGGCTATGACTTCGTCGGTTTCAGAGTCCAGACCCATCATACCCAATTGCCTGTTGAGCATATCGTGAAAAGTGTTTTCTACGGCTACCGGAATGGTTCTGTCATTGTCTTCCCCATAATCTTCACCCCTGGTTTTGTAGCTATCGCCTTCGTCTTCGAGGTACTGATTGAGGTAATCATCCAGTTCGTAATCGGCTGTATCTTCTGTTTCCTGTTTTTCTTCCCCATCGTAGTCGTTGTCATTATCCAGGTCGAAGACATCGTTGTAGTCATCGTCCCCTTCTTCCAGGGCGGGATTGGATTCCAGTTCCTCTTTGATCCTTTCTTCAAGGGTAGCGGTCGGAATCTGCAATAACTTCATGAGTTGAATCTGCTGAGGAGACAACTTTTGAAGCATTTTCTGACTTAAGCTCTGTTTTAGCATGATGATTTACTACGCATTATTAACAAAAAACGGATGCCACTGGTTTCATGAACGCAGTGGGATACAGCTGCAAATATAAATTCTTTATTTTATATTACAATTATTTGTAAATTTTAATTTATTGAATTTCATCATTTAATCCAACCATTAATTTATTAAAAAACAAAAAAGCTGGCATTCTAACCAACCAAACAGGACAAGTTTCTTTTGATTATAGCTATTCGATTACCGATACTTTAAATCATTCGCAACAAAGCGGCATCAAAACCGCTACGATGCATATTGTAGATTATCTCGTTGAAAAAACCAAAATCGACTTGGTTAAAATCTATGCGCCAGAGCACGGTTTTCGCGGTACTGCCGATGCCGGAGAATTAATCGTTGACGGGAAAGACACCTAAACCGGATTGCCTATTATTTCGCTTTATGGCAA
>CALJKQ010000165.1 GCA_937973565.1 uncultured Saprospiraceae bacterium
ATGCCTGCTCTGACTGCTCCCCTATCGGCTCTTCCTTATGGTAGCCGGCGTGCATAACGCCTACGCCCAAAACATAACTTTGCGCCCAAACCAATTCACCTTTTTTTGCCAGAATAATCTCTGTACTTCCGCCACCAATATCAACAATCATGCTGGGAGCCAGCAGGGAAGACAGTTGTTTAACGCCTTCAAAGATATACCGTGCCTCCTGGTTGCCATCTATGATGTCAATTTTAACACCCAAAATGGCTTCAGCCTTCGACGTAAATGCTCTTGCATTGGAGGCTGTCCTTAAAGCAGCGGTACCGGTTACTTTTAATTTATCGACACCACTGGCGTTCATGGTTTTCCTGAATTCCAGACAAGCTTCCAGGCCTCTCTCTATGGCTTCTTCGGTCAACACTTCGATTCCGCCGTCGCCCAGGCCTACAAAAATGCGTTGTCTGTACAACTCCTTGGTGATGCTGCCATTTTCACCTTCTACAATCAGCAGGTGAAAGGTATTGGAACCCAGATCAATAGCAGCTGCCTTCATGGATGTGTTATTGACCTCCTTTCGAAGTTTGGCTTTCGATTACCTGGGTATAAAATGTAACTCCTTGTGCTGTCATTTTGCTGGCGTAGATGGGCTTTTCTCCTTCTAAAAAGACGTAGAATTGACACGAGGGAGTAAAATATACATCGGCAGTGAGGTAAGTATTGCCTTTGATATTGTATACCTTTCGACCTATTGCTTTGCATCCTTCAGGGATTACCGGCACAGCTTCATCCGAAATAAATGAAATATTGGTATTGATGCTCTCCTTTTCTTCCTGACTTAGGCTAAATGGCAGGTCGTGCCATAGATAATCAATGTAGTCAACCTCTGCGTACATTTTATCGATCATGCTTTTGGGCAGCGCCTTCAAGGCTGAACTTTCTTCCTTCTTATCGGTACTGTCAGCTACTGACGATTTGCATGCATCCAACAGCAGCACACAAAGGGAAATACACAAAACCGTAAATAAATTTATCCTGCGCATATACTAAAAATGATATTCTCCTCTAAAGGTAACAAAATAACCCAACAAACCTCCTTGTTCAAAATCGTCGTTTGACAGCATTTTAAACAAAGATCGGGTATAGCGGAGGCTCAAACCCCACTTGGGCGTAAACATATAGGCAACACCGGCAATCAAACTTACATCGTGTTGCTTAAGCTGATCCACAAAAGGACCCAGGGAGTTTTCATTGGAACTGGCCCTGAAAAGATAGCCATAGGAAAGTCCGCCATCTACTCGCACTTTATCGTAATCGCCTTTTTCAATGTACCAGTCTCTCAGTGAAACGATCAATGGCATTTCAATGTAATCGAGGTTGATCCGGATGTTTTGTCGGTTGTCTCTGCTACCCCTGGAGCTGTAAAGCAACTCCGCTGAAATGTCAACTGAAGGAGAGACCGGATAGTCGATTTTAAATCCTCCGGTCAGCCCCGGCTTGTTGTAGCCGGCAGCGTTATCACCATTGATTTGCGATGCATTGACACCCAAAACAACCGAACCAAAGAAGTTTTGAGCATGCATTTGGGAAAATAAAAATACCATCAGACCAGCCGCAAATAGTTTGAATTCCCTTAACATTTATACGATTATATCGCAAAGATGCGTTAATTTTTGTAATATAGTTAAAAATTAACCCTTCAAATAGCTACCTTTGTCGCCGCAATTAACCATTTATTTCAACATGCATAAATTATTGATTTTCACCATTGGTTTGGTATTTTTTGTAGCCTGTAAAAACGAAACAAACCAACAGGCAGATGCTGAAAACAGCACTGCAGCAACCGAACAACCTACCGAAGCCACAGAATCTCAGCTCGTTGACAATGGAGATGGTACATTTACCAAGGTAAATACAGATGGATCGGTATCTAAAATAAGCGCTGATGGATCCATCACCACCACAGCAACGGATGGCACAGTAACTACTACCACATCAAAATCTGTTCCCGGTTCTACTACACCTCCGGCAACATCCTCAACCCCATATTCAGACAAACCTATTTATGGTGAGGCGAGAAAAAGTGAAGAATATTCTACCATCATTCCGGATGATCCCAATTATGGAAAAGGAGCTTCAAAACTCCCCATTCCGGATCCTTGTACGTTAATTCCTGTTTCCTTTCTCAACAGCACATTTGGACTGAGATCTGCCCCTGAAATTAAAAGTGGTTCAATGAAACCAAGGCCTGCTGAAAAGTCATGCTTTTTCAAATTTGAGGACCCCAAAAAGCCCAATGGCGGGATCATGCTTCAAATCATGACCAATCCTTTCCCTTCAGAAATCCCCGACTATCCGGATATGGTGATCAAAGGCAAAATTTCTGACGGAGAGCAGGTGCCTTACGAAAATAAGAACCTCAAATTCAGCGCATGGAATGAGTTGGGAGATGGTGGCTGCTACTCTTTTGAAGCGGGAAAATACCACTGGAAAATTAAAGACCAATATGTATTTCTACTTGCCTTTAATACCTACCATGATGAAGCTTCACAAAAGCAGCTGGCAGCCAAAATTGGCAGGGAAGTGATGAAAAATTTTGCCTCAAAACTTAAATAATCAAAGATGATGGACGATTTGCTGGGCAATTCAGAAGCCATGCAAAAACAATTGACAGAGGCTTTACATAAAATCCAAATCAAAGAAGAATTGGACGGTATAGTGGTGGAAGCCAGCGGCAACAGGGAAATTACCAATATTCAAATTCCCGCTTCCATGATGAATCCCGAAGAGAAAGAAAGACTGGAAGACAACCTTACGGTTATCTTAAACCGAACGCTTCAAGCCATATCCAAAGCAGAACAGGAAGCGAGCACCAAAATGATGGAAGATTTATTACCTGGGCTCAGCAACCTTTTTGGAAAATGAGATCTTTGTTTGCCATCTTAAGTTTGCTGATTTTTTGGATCTCTTCTTCCCACGCGCAATTGATTTTGGCCAATTTTGATGGCTGTGAACTTCAAACGGGCATTGGCACCGGTACTTTATTCGGAAATCCGGCCTGCGAGTGCGGTTTGGAAGGACAAAGTATGTATTTCGATGGTTCGGATGACGGTATTGTAATGCCGGATACTACCATCCGTTTCCTGGAACGCGATTTTACCATTGATTTTTACATCGATAGCGATAATACCGGAAATGGGTTGATCGATATCTTATCCATTGGAAACCAATGCGGGCTTGACTCGTTGATAACTTTGAAACACCAACTCATCACCAATGAGCTGTTTCTGGAGCTTTACAATATAAATGGGGATTATTACAACATCCGGTTCCCCTACCCTACGTTGTGCTGGAATAGGTTCACCTTGGTGAAATCATCCCTCAATTATTTTCTTTATGTCAACAATGAAGAAGTAGGAAGAGTGATCACTTCTCAAAACATACCTTTTGCCAGGTCGGCCCGTATTTCCTTTGCCAACAGTCCCTGCCTCACTTCCTCGGATGAAAGGTTTAAAGGAAGATTGGATGAAATAGCCATTTACGACAGAGCCTTATCAGAGAGGGAAATCGTACAAAATTACTTGTTTCCGGATCGGTTGATTACCGGAGATACCACTATTTACCAGGGTGACGTTGCCATGCTTAATTACGGCAAAACATGTGCTGTCAACTTTTCGTGGACCCCCACCACCGGCATTGATAATCCCAATTTTGCCAGCGTGCTCGCCAGTCCTGATAAAACCACTACCTACGTAGTGAGTTCTACAGACAAAGGCTGTGAATCCGCCAATATGGTTACTGTTTTTGTAGTAAATAAAGATTCCCTGGAATGTTCCAATCTCTTATTGCCGGGAGCCTTTACCCCCAACGGAGATGGCGTAAACGACCGATACGAAATATCCAATGACTTCATCATCGAAACCATGAAAAGTTTCGACATTTTAGATCGCTGGGGAGAACTCTTGTTTACCACCAATCATAAAGAAGAAGGTTGGGATGGTTCGTATAAAGGCAAAAGCTGTGAACCGGCCACCTATGTTTACCGGGTTTCCTACCAATGCAGGGGGGCCGACTACAACAAGTTGGGTAGTTTTGTCTTAATGAAATAATGTTTAGATCTTGCGGCCATTGATCAATTCGAGCAGTTCGTCGCGATAATTTTTTCCAATGGGCAGATGTTTCACCTGTCCTTTTTCCATAACCTCAACCACGCTGCCGTCAAGCGCCTGAATCTTATTCATGTTGACAATAAATGAGCGGTGTATTCTTCTGAAGGTCTGTGGGGGCAACTTATCTTCCAGTGATTTCATGGTTTGAAGTGTGATCACACGATTGGTTTCGTTTTTGATGATCACGTAATCTTTCAGACCTTCGATATAAACGATGTCGTCGAAATTGATTTTCACCAGCTTTTTGTCCGCTTTCACGAAAAAGAACTGATCCGTAGATGCCGGTTCTTCCGCTTCCTGTTTGGCAGCCAACTTCTCAGCCACTTTATTGACGGCCTTCATAAACCGATCCATAGAGATGGGTTTTACCAGGTAGTCTACAGCATTGAGTTCAAATCCTTCCACGGCAAATTCAGGATATGCGGTTGTGAATACCACGCAGGGAGGATTGGCCAATGACTTCAGGAAATCGACCCCATTCAACTGGGGCATCTGGATGTCCAAAAACATTAAGTCCACCTTTTGATTTTGAAGTACCTCATTGGCTTCAAAGGCATTTTCGCATTTGGCAATCAACTGAAGGTTGGGCATTTTGGATACAAAAGCTTCCAAAATATCCAGTGCCAGGGGTTCATCGTCGACTATAATTGTTTTAATCATAATGGTTTAGTTCTGTTGTGAGAGTTTTAACAATAAAGTGATTTTATATGAAGTTGGGGTATCTGTAATATCCAGGGTGTAAGCTTCGGGATACAAAAGATCCAGACGTCTTTTCACATTTACCAGGCCAATACCACCACTTTTTTTCTGATGAACGCCCGGCATAACTGCGTGTTTGCTGTTTTCGATCTGAACCTTTACATCCTGGGCATTGACATCGATGCGGATGTTGACATAAGCTTCGGCAATTTGGTTGCTCACTCCGTGTTTAAAGCAGTTTTCGATGAAGGGAATGAACAACAGCGGTGCAATCTGCTGGTTTCGGATCTCGCCATTTTGCTCGAAATGGATGTTTATTTTTTTGCCATGCCTCAGTTTTTCCAAATCGAGGTAGTTGATCACATAATTTACTTCCTTGTCAAGAGAAACATACTTTTCATTGCATTCGTATAGCATGTATCTCATCATCTCAGACAATTTCAATACAATCTCCGGTGCCAGATCTGATTTTTTCAGCGTTAATGCATAGAGGCTGTTGAGGGTATTGAATAAAAAATGGGGATTGATCTGGGATTTCAGGAATTTGAGCTCAGATTGCAAAGTCTGGTTGGCCAGTTCCTGCTTGTCGTTTTGACCTTTCATCCAATCCGTGAGAATAAAATATATAGAGGAAGATGCTGCCACAAAAAAAGTGGACAAAAAAACATAGTACTGATTCTGTATAAAAGAAAAGCCAATAATGTCTTCCGGCGTAATAAAAACAAGGGCCAGCGTACGGATAGGGGTCAGTAAAGCTGAAGCAACCATCAGCCACAGCAGGTGCATGCTGAGCTTTTTTTGTTTCACATAAATGGGAAACAGGTAGTAATAATTGAAATAAACGATGATCGCATAAAAGGAAATAACTATGATTTCAAGCCCAAAATCAATAAAAAAGGGTTGATTCGTATTTGTCATAAGCGAAGCAATAAGCGCCAGCGATAGCCAGAATATCACATGATAGCTGATATTGGCCCTGCTCAATTTTTTGACTGCTACTTTACCTGCAACGCTAACTGCCAAGCTAATTTTTTTTTCAAAGTTAGGTGAAGTAGTCTAAAATATGCCATTTCTTTAGATAAATGAAGTAAAAAGGTAAGAGTATAGCCCCGAATAATTGACCAATGCCCCGTGGAACAAAGTGGGGGAATTTATGTTCGAATGCTTATATTCATTATCTTTGCGGCTAGCACAGGCATTTGCATGAACATATACCGGGATTTAAAATTATTGCCAGTTTTCAAGAACGCTGTGGTGACCATAGGATCTTTTGACGGGGTCCATCAGGCCCATAAAAGGCTTATACACCGCATCAACCAATTGGCCGACGAAATAGAAGGAGAGGCGGTGGTAGTCACCTTTGACCCCCACCCCAGGTCCATTGTTTTCCCCAACGACAAAAGCCTGCAGTTGCTTTCTACCACCACAGAGAAGATTGAATTGTTTAAAAAATGCGGTGTTAGAAACCTGATCATCGTTCCTTTTACGGTAGAATTTGCCCAACTGTCTGCCCGCGAGTATGTAGAAAAATTTCTGATCGATCAGCTGAAAGCCTCTTATTTGGTGGTGGGTTATGACCATAAGTTTGGTCTTGCCCGGCAAGGGGATTTCCAGATGCTGCGCATGTATGAAAGAGAAGGACATTTTAAACTGGTAGAAATCGAGAAACAAGAGCTCGACGAAATGGATATTTCTTCTACCAATATCAGAAAAGCACTGTTAAGCGGTGATCTGAGGACTGCCAATGCCTTGCTGGGAGCACCTTATTTTCTTACCGGAAAAGTAGTTAAAGGGGATGGTATCGGCAAAACCATCGGTTATCCGACCGCTAATATTCAGATTGAATCCAAAGCCAAACTCATACCCTCTCCGGGCATTTATGCCTGTTATGTGAATATCGGCAGCGCCCGGTTTGGAGGCATGCTCTACATTGGCAACCGTCCCACCATCCATGAAAATGGTACACAAACCATAGAGGTCAATATCTTTGATTTCAACGACAACATTTATGAAGAAATCATTGGCATCAGCTTTGTCAGTTATGTGCGCTCAGACAGTAAATACGAGAGTCTCGAAGGTTTAAAACAACAATTGGACAAGGACCTTGCCGATGTGCGGGAGATTCTGAAAAACGAAAAGGCCCAGGAGCAAGCAGAAGCCATTGCCACCATTTCCATACTGAATTACAACGGAGAAGAATACCTTGAATCCTACCTTCCTTCCGTTCAGTCCAGCAGTGAAAAATATAAGATCGATACCTGGGTAGTTGACAATGCATCGACTGATGGATCTATTCCATTCTTAAAGGAGTGGTTTCCTGAAATCCGGCTGGTGGAATTGAGTCAAAACTATGGTTTCGCCGAAGGTTACAACAAGGGAAACAAAGACATCAAAAGCAAGTACACCGTATTTCTCAACAGCGATGTGAAAGTAAGTCCCAACTGGCTGGATGGCCTCATAGATTTGATGGAAAATGATGACAGCATAGCAGGTGTTCAACCCAAGATATGTTCTCTCGAAAACCCCGGCCAATTTGAATATGCCGGTGCGTCCGGAGGTTACATGGACCGACTCGGCTATCCTTTTTGCAGAGGGCGGTTATTTGACCATGTAGAGGCTGACAATGGCCAGTACGACGATGAAAAAGAGGTATTTTGGGTGAGTGGTGCTGCCATGGTAATCAGAACAGAGCTGTTTCAAAAATTCGGAGGATTCGACAGGCACTTTTTTGCGCATCAGGAAGAAATTGATTTTTGCTGGCGACTGAAAAGAGCCGGTTACAGATTTGTTGTACATCCAAAAAGTGTTGTTTACCACCTTGGTGGGGGCACTTTGGACTATGATAATCCCAGGAAAACATTTTTAAATTTCAGGAACAATCTCAATACCCTACTCAAAAATGAAAATTCACCGGCCGTAGCTGGTATTTTCCTGATTCGGCTGCTTTTGGATGGTGTTGCAGGTATCAATTTTCTTTTGGCTGGCAAACCTGCCCACACCCTTTCTATTTTGAGGGCGCACATTTCTGTTTACCTCCATTTTATTGGCACGATGGCCAAAAGAGAACGCAATCGACTGCTCCGCAAAAAATATGGCAGGGGTGGCAACAATATGGCAGGAAAAGTAGGTGTAAGCATCGTGTGGCAATACTTTGTCAACAAGAAAAGAACCTTCACCCAATTATTTTCCTAAGATGGCGGCGTTGAATATTGTATATGAAGATGACCATCTGGTCATTGTGAATAAAGCTGCCGGTATGCTTACCGTAGCAGATCGATTTCAACAGGAGTCAGTCCATCTGCAAAGTTTGCTGCGGAAAAAGTATGGTGAAATCTACACCATACATCGACTGGATAAGGACACCAGTGGTTTGGTGGTTTTTGCTAAAAATGCAGAATGCCACAGAGCCATGAGCCTGGCCTTTGAAGAAAGAGATGTGAACAAAGTGTACCTGGCATTGGCCGATGGCAACCTCCCTGATGAGGGAACCATCGACGAGCCATTGGCACTGTCAGACACCAGGCCGGGTACAATGAAGGTGTACAAAAAAGGTAAGCCTTCGTTGACGACCTTTCGCACTTTGAGGCGTTTTGAATGGTTCAGCGAACTGGAAGTGACCATCCATACGGGCAGGATGCACCAGATCCGCGTTCACCTGGCATATATCGGACATCCGCTTTTTATTGACCCCCTATATGGAAGGAGGGCTGAATTTTTTCTCTCCGAATGGAAGGGTAGAAAATACAAAGCAGGAAAGTTTTCTGGCGAAGAGCGACCTTTGTGCAGCCGACTCACCCTCCATGCCTGGAAACTGGATTTTACACACCCTGTTTCGGGTGAAAAAATGCATTTTGAGGCTGAGATTCCCAAAGATATCAAAGCATTGACCCAGCAGGCAAAAGTCGCTGTTTAAAATTCAAGCGATTGATTATCAATTATCAATTAATATACTTATATTGTATATATATTTAATTGATTTATTGGATATTACACATTATTTATAGTTGGTAAATC
>CALJKQ010000166.1 GCA_937973565.1 uncultured Saprospiraceae bacterium
TTATCAAAAGAAATACTTATTTCATATTGTAAGGCCGCAGAATAAGATTTTTCTTCAACAATTTTATTCAATTCACTGCCATCGATATAGGCATAGAGAAATGTAAGCTCCATGATGTCCTCAAAATTAAAATAATTGAATGACGGTATCGGAAATCCATTTCTGGTCTTTAGTATTTCCAAAAGTTCAGAGAACAGTTTTTTAAGGTTTTCAGGCTGATAGGTAATCTCAGATTTTTCAGATTTCTGCAATGAAAATATAAAATCAAAATACAATTCATGCTTACCGAAATAAGGAAGGAATTGATCCGGAAAATTGATCATCAGCTCAGCAAAAAGTGAAAAATCATTTTTCAATGATATGCTTTGACCATTTGTATCCACAAAGGATTCCGTGTTTTTATCTACGGGTATCAGGTGGTAGGAGACACTCATGTTTGTTTAATTGTTTTAATTATAACAATTTTGCTATTGCGAAGACAATGTGATTACACAACGCTTTTTTGTCAAGCTTTGCGTGGACAAATAGTTGTTTTCTTCACAAAATCTCAAACGATTTTTCTAACTTTATAACTTCATTCTCCACTATTTGAAATGTCCAGCATCCCTTTTGAATCTCCCACTCATTCTCAAAACAAAAGTAGTCGAAATTGATCTCATTTAAGTAGTTAAGCTTCCTTTCTTGTGTAAGCCGCGAACTTTTGCCTGTTTTTGGATTTGTCAAAATGGGATGAAAAATTCTAGAATAGAAAATCACATCCTCATATTTTTGATTGGAATATCCTTCAATATAATATTCAATTCCAAATCTCAATCCAACCACACCTTCTACCCTGTCGGTAATTTTGATAAATTGTATTTCAGTTGGATAAAGCATGTAGCCTGTGAGGCTATCTTCTTTTAGCTCTACTTGTTCCTCATCTGCAATGAGTAGACCAAAATTTAACAATTTAATTTGCTTAATTTTCAATTGACCTTCAATCGTTTTATTTAAAATATTAATTGTTCTGTCTTTTTATGGGCTAACGAACTTTTTTCACAGTAGTGATTGGTCCTACCATTTTCGCTGCTTCTCTAATAAGACAAAAGCTTGATCAAATCTCGTTAGTCCCCACTCTTTTTTTCAGGTGCCTTCATATTGCTAATACTTCCCACCTCTACATCAGGATAATTTTTCCAACCCGAAGTTTCTTTTTCCACTCTGTATGTACCTTCATCTACAGCATTTATTTCACTTAGGTATTTATTTAATTTATTGAAGTCATCTTTTGTAAATGTTTCAAACCTGGCTTTGAGGATTCCTTTATCTGTGGTTCCATGTGAAATTGGGACTGGGTGAAATTCAGCCCAAAAAGGATAATCATGTGGATTGTCATTGTATAATGCAACGGTAGGAATAAACATTCCTACTTCCTTTTCAAATTTTGGCAACTTGGTATTTATTATTCTTATAATGGGATAGTACCCACCGAATTTAGACATGTTTGTAGCTACTGCCACTCGGTCAGGATTGATACTTATTACCTTCCCCGGATTTACATCACCTGCTTTAAACTTATTATATACCCCAAACCAATACCAAACGTTGTAAAGAAGTGATCCCAGAAAGATGATTACAAATAACCAATGAATCTTAAGCATTAATAAAGCTGCTGCCAATAAAAACACTGTCATTTTAAATACCGTGCCAAAATTCATATTAATCCATTGCAAGACATTTAAAGACATTCTTCCAGGGTTGCTCGCAAGAGAATTTGAGTCGTAAAATGGTGCCCTGTATATATCTTCTTTAGTAACCTTTGCCAGTTTGTATCGATAACCTATAAATTCTGCAGGCATCTGATAGAAGTTATACCCAAACATTATTTCCTTTTGTTTGATAATTGAATCCATTAAATGGTGGTTTTTTTCAACCTCCAAAGGCTCTCCTATATTGTCAGAAATTTCGCCTTCATGTTCAATCACTTCCCTAATTCTTTTTCCATTCTTGTCAAGCGTCATAAAGAACACCATCGACGTTTCACTTACCACATAAGAAAGCACACTACAATCCTGCGATTGTTCAGGTTCCATTTCTATAGGTTCATAGGTATAGATAGATGTACCTTTATCCGAAAAGAAAATATCGAAGTATTCGCCATCTTTATATCCCGATCCCGATTCAAAATCAATTTCCTGTTCAAAAAGTAATGGCAGGCCCAGAAATTTTATAACCTTCGACGGATCCTTTTCAAAATTTTTATCTATTGTTATTCCTGTAAAATTGTAACCCATATTTTTACTTGTTTTTAAATTTAAAAAAGAGCTAACTGTTTGGAAATGCTCAGTTGGCTGTTTTTATTAGCGTGTATTTTCATTCGGTGTAACTTATAGTTTTCTGATTCTCCCCTGTGGGCACAACCACCCCCACCCTCTACAAAATTTCGATTTTCTGCATTAAAACCCATTCTCAAATGTCTACAAACGTTTATCACACACCTATACACAACCACATTTAAACTTGTATAAACAATTGAAATTCGGTTCTTCAAACCCAAAAAATTGGTCGTCAATGCCACATCCATCGAAAAGCGGTAATTTTTCATATTTAGTACCCCAATTTACCCTAAAATTAACCCATGAGATTTTGAATTCAAAGCAATCTCAAAAATCAGATGTAAATTTTGTTTGGTCTTGAATTTTTGCTGTTATACGAAAATAAACTGCGAATTTTGAGCTGACACCAAATTTTATTTGGCAAGCAATTTATAGAGTTTAGAACACCATTTATTCTTATACAAGTGGCCTAAGCCTTGATTTTGGAGTAAATTCTGATTGTGTTTCCATTTTTCACTCCTCCGGCACTGGAAAATAGTCCACAGCAAATAAGGTAATCTTCCCTTCCCCGTTTCTGTGAAATAAATTGGAAGATATCTTGCCCTGAAGCGATGGATTCGTAAATGATTTATAGGTCAATGATTTCATCTTTTCAATGGCCTGCGTTGCTGCACCTGCGCAGAAGATAAAAATATCCTGCGTTGGAATGGCAAAGACAATCTCATCGGTTTGTAACGCCTCCTGAATCTGACTCCACACCCGTGTGTGCATGATAAAACTGCTTTCTTTGCCACCACCATTAAGCAGCATGCCAATGCCACCGGGGTAAATCTCAATACTTAAGTTTTCTTTTATCATCCTTTCATAATTCAGGTAGGCATGAGCCATAACCTGGTTTGTACCTACTTTTTCAAAATCACTGAAATGACTTATTTTCAGCCATTCGTACCTTTCACCCCCATTGTCCAATCCAAATATCAGTACGATATTGTCAAACAATTCTACCACTATCAGTCCATCCATGGCAGAGCCGAGCTTTATCTGACCATTCTCCCATTCTATGTACGACTGTAATTCAAGCCTGTTTTTAACTATGGGATAAATGTTGTTCAATAACTTCCAATCATCATTTCCTTCACCAAATCTTTCCTTAAAAAGAGCCGGTTCATTGCGCTTTAATTCTTCCAAAAATTGTTCATAAAGTTGGGGATTTTCTTTGGAGAAAAGTTCGTCATTTAGCATAGATTCCAGCGTTATCTCTTTCTTTCCTGGGTCCTCATCACCCTCCGCCCCAAACACTACTTTTATGGTCCTTACGCCCTGATCATCATTATGGGTGTTTTGATGGCTGACTTCATTGTGCTCTTTCTCCTCTGCCGCCAAATACGCACCTTCCCTATCTCCTTCTGGCTTTAAGGTTTTAGGCTTTTCATTTTTCTTTCCAAAAAATCGATCCTGGAATCCCATTTTCAAATATGTGGTTTATTAAATATTGCTTTCTCTCCGGTTAAATTTAGCTTCAAAAGTAGGGTTAAAAGTAATTCGAACAAGTAGCTGGTCAGTTGCAGCTGCAGAGTCTGTGCCAGTTGTTGGCTTTCTTGCTCTGCCATGGCTTTGGAAATGGCGTAGATGCTGAACCGGTGACGTTTATCTTGTGCTGTGCGCAAGGGGGCGGTTTCATCGATGGCAACATCGGCTCGCAGTTGTTGATAAACACTGGCGGATGACACGGTGATCACACGCGGCACGTTGGCTTTGGCGCAGGCGTTTAAGGTGTTGCG
>CALJKQ010000167.1 GCA_937973565.1 uncultured Saprospiraceae bacterium
ATTCCATTACCACCAAAATAATTGTGGGCGGCAGAGAAAAAGTGCATAGAACCACCTTTCCCCTTTACGCATCCGGTGGCTTTGCCATAAAGCTCAGCCATACAAGAGCGGGAGTCAAGACCTCGGGAAAGAGCTATACCATGTTGCCTGTAAGCTGTTACCACTTTATCCTCCGGCCTAATTCCGGTTGCCAATGCTCCGGCAATGGCTTCCTGACCGATATAAACATGACAAAATCCTCGGATCTTTTGCTGGCTATAGGCAAAGAGGGTTTTTTCTTCAAATCTTCTGACCCTATACATGGTTTCGAACCAGGTCAGGTAGGTTGACTTATCGTATTTCACAACTGTTTTCTTAGCTTTGGCCGGTACGGCTATTTCTGACATCTCTCCGATATTTGGTAGGCAAATTTATTGTAAAATGATGAAAACACCAAAAAGTTCATTACTACTATTCCACCATAAGATTACAACCCCTCAGATCTGCGGCCGCAACCCTGCCTAAAATGCTGAAGGAATGGTTGCCATGGTCAATGCCCAGGTCCTGTGTAGCAATAAAACTACAGGTTTCAACATTGGCAAGATCTATGATATGCACGATCCCCGCTTTTCCCATTTTTTCGTCGGTAAAAGGATCCGTAGTCTCCCTGATGATTACTTTCATGGTTGCAGTGGGATAAAACACACCTTCTCCCTGGGACCAGGCCTGAGAGAGTAATTCTGTCATACCATACTCAGAATGAACGTTTTGTATATTAAATGATTTTTTGATATAATAATGCAGTTGGCTTTTCGTCAATTCCTCTCGTCTACCTTTCATACCTCCTGTTTCCATGACTATGAGTTGAGGAAAATCCAAATGGTATTTTTCAACAAAGTCCAGCAGGGCAAAACTTACGCCAAAAAGGAGGGTTGGCACACCTGAATTCTTATTTGCAATTAATGCGGTGTACAAATCCTCGTGGTTATTTAAAAAATAGCCTGATTTTTGAGGTATTGAATGCGCCATAAAATCATCAATCATAGCAAGCAAGGATGAATGGGTTCGCTCCAGGTAATGCGGCAGAAGGGCCAAAATGCTGTATTTATCAAGCGGACCGTATGCAGATTCAAAACCCTTTCTTGCTAAACGCAGGTAAAATTCAACATCATCCACATAATGTCTAGAATTGACAAGTCCGGTGGTCCCACTTGATTCAAAATAGTGGGTTCCAATTTCTTTTCTGGTAGTGACCGAATGTGTTTTAAAAGTCTCAATAGGAAGGAAATAAGGCGGCTTAAGACGATCATTTGATCTCATAATAGCATCACAGAATTGGCGATAGATCTGATTATGATTGTACTGGAATAAAAACACTTCCAGAGCCAGTTGGTCAAAATCTTCGGTATCAACCATACTGACTTTTCTTTTCAACAACAATTCCTGCTCCAAATCGATGATCTGCTATAATTTCCGTGCAAAAATACCACATTCCATGCACAAGAGACCATAATCTGCGTTTGTATAAAATGATGTACCTTTGATACTGATATGTACAAACAATCCATTTTCGCAGCATTTTTTTCAATACTGTTGGCTTCCTGTGCCAAGGCGCCGGATCTTTCTGTAATTCCGGAATTGACATTGAATGGCGTTTCTAAATCAAAAATGAAAGCAGGCTCAGTGAATCAAGATAGTGTTATTCTGGATATAAAACTTACTGATGGTGATGGAGATATTGGTTATCTGGAAGGAAATATCCGAAAACCGGACCTCTTCATTATAGATAAACGCACGAATAATACCTATGACTCTTATGTAGTTCCAGGTATTCCCCAGCAAGGTATAAACAACGGCATAATAGCCCAAATGAAAGTAAAAGTATACACGCAATGCTGTACTGCCAATCCTTGTGATCCGGATCCTGACCAGGCAGATGAGGCTTTGCCATTGCAACTATACCTCTCGGATAGAGCTGGCAATAAAAGTAACTTATTGGAAATCAATCTGTTTTTAGAGTGCAAGAGATAGGTAATGGGCAGAATTAAATTCTGTTTTTATTACTAATAATCAATTTTAACAAATTATTATCAACTAAAATGATATTTCACCAATAATTTGGTAATATATTTGTCTTATTAACCACGATTTTGAAATTTAAAACCAGAAACGGACAATTGGTTTTACGAGCACTGGTCTTGGTGCTTTCCTTCTTCCTCACAGTAGGTAATACACTGAGGACCATCAATATTTCACAATCAGTATTGGACTCTATTAAGGTAGCAAAGAGAGTAGCTACTGAGACAAAAAAGGACGACAACAACAGGTTTCAGAGTACCAAGTTTTACGAAATTTCTCAGTTTGATGCCGGCCCAGGAAAAGAAGATCTGGATCACGATATTGATGGCTTCATCTCTTATTCCGACCTTTACCATGACTATCTTTCAATAACCCAACATTACTGTTTTCCTATCAACGAGGTTAGGGACATAGTCCAACCTCCTCTTTTTATTCTTTATTGCCAGAGTAAGGCATATTTAGGTTAAATCATTTTTTGTCAGGCACTTTATGCCTGAAATTCTATTGGATTGGGTGTGAAAACATCCCTTAATAATGCATTTAAACCTAACAACATATGCAAACAAATCATAATACGACCAAGCTTACTATGCCCAAAGATGGTCTGGCCGGCTTAAAAGAGAATTTTTCATCTGACGCTATTTCAGGATTTATTGTTTTTCTTCTTGCCCTACCCTTGAGTTTGGGCATTGCGAAGGCATCTGACTTTCCACCTTTAATGGGTGTTTTAACTGCTATCATTGGAGGTATCCTGGTAAGCCTTATAGCAGGATCCAGATTGACCATTAAGGGCCCGGCTGCCGGTCTGATCGTAATTGTAGCAGGCGCTGTCGGAGAATTTGGGGGTGGTGAAACCGGATGGCATTTGGCCCTCGGAGCTATGGTAGTAGCCGGCCTTATTCAGGTAGGTTTTGGCTTTTTAAAACTCGGCAAACTGGCCGACTTTTTCCCTCTTTCTGCTATTCATGGAATGTTGGCTGCCATAGGACTGATCATAATTGCCAAACAAATACCCGTATTACTCGGAGTGGATCCTAAGCTGAGCGCAGGCAAAGATCCACTTGAATTGATCGCTGAAATTCCCCATTTTATTGCTTCTCTCAACCCATTTGCGGCGCTGATAGGAGTGCTAAGTCTGGTTATTTTGCTCACTTTGCCCATGGTTAAGAGCAAAGTGATTAAAAAAATTCCGCTTCCTTTATTGGTATTGGTGATTGCCATACCCATGGCTTTATATTTTCAGTTTAAAGAAAGTCAACCTGCCTATCTAATGGTAAAACTAGGAGATTTTATAGGCAGCATCCATTTTAATGCTTCTTTTGACGGGTTGCAGCATCCCGGCATATTTATAAAATATGTAATCATGTTTGCGCTGGTAGGTTCATTGGAGAGTCTGCTTACGGTGAAAGCCATTGACATGCTGGATCCTTATAAAAGAAAATCAGATACCAATAAAGACCTGATTGCGGTCGGAGTTGGCAACACTTTGGCAGCCTTTCTCGGGGGCTTGCCTATGATATCTGAAGTAGCCAGGAGTAGTGCCAATGTAAACAACGGTGCTAAAACCCGATGGGCCAACTTTTTTCATGGGGCCTTCATATTGATTTTTGTATTGCTGGCCACTCCTTTAATAGAAATGATACCCAATGCCGCTTTGGCAGCGATGTTGATTACGGTTGGAATAAAACTTGCCCATCCCAAAGAATTTATTCAAACATTCAAAATTGGAAAAGAACAGCTGGCCATTTTCCTGGTCACCATTTTCTTCACTTTATTTGAAGATCTTCTTGTTGGCATTGCAGCCGGTATTTTGCTAAAGATCATCTTACACATCATGCGAGGAGCACCTGTATCCGCTTTATTCAAAGCACCCATTGAGGTATCCTTTGAAGGAGATGAATACCTTGTGACCATTAGTAAAGCGGCTATTTTCTCCAATTTTATAGGAATCAAGAATAAACTTCATGAAATCCCCCCTGGCTTCAATGTTACTGTAGATCTTCAAAACACCCGTTTTGTAGACCACTCTGTAATGGAAAACCTGCATCACATTCAGCACGACTACGAACACAGCGGAGGAAGATTTCAAATTGTTGGCCTAGACGATCACAAACCGTTGTCCAACCACCAGTTATCATCCAGAAAAAAAGTGAAGTAATCTTTATCCTCTACCATTGAAGTTAATCATCATGATCATTCATCAAAATATTACCACATGAATGCGGCAGAAGTTTTTGCACCCAAAGCAGTCAAACAAAAATCTTTTGACCTCCACCACGTATTGCATGAATTGAGGCACCACCTACCCTCTCAAACCCCGCTTAAGGATTTTGTTCATCACAATACATTACACGCGTTTCAGGATTTACCCTTTTATGAGGCTATTTTCAAAGCTGCAGCCATTTTCGGTTTTCAGGTAACCATTCCTCTTGAAGATTTCAGGGCACTTTATAAAACTGGAAGAATCAGAGAGGATGTTCTTGTAAAAGTAATTGAAAACCGGAAGGGCAAGCATTCAATTCCGGAATGGAGTCACCGCCTATTAACCAAGCCATATGACACCCTGGTAATTCCCAGAATTGGAAGGCTTAGAGCATTATGGCGAGATCGCTATGCATTTGACCTCGACAATGCAGTGCAACCGTTGTTGTTTCGCATTTTATGCAGCTACCTGGACCAGGGCATAGCTTTATGGCATTTCCCTTTTGAAGATCAGGGTTTGCGAAAGGCAGTGGCCATTTTGGAAGAAAATAGTTTTACCAGCTTTTTTAAAACCAAAAAAGCCCGCAACTTATTCCTGGACGAAAGTAACAGCATTGAAAAAATGTTGGAAATGCTTGTTGGGAATCAAAAATATTACGAACAATATTTGTGGGACCAGCAAAATACCCACCGGGGTTGGTCGGGCATGGTTAGTACCATTGAAGACAGACCTGAAACCATTTTGTACAAAAAAAATGTTCAGTTTGAAGATCTTTTGTACCTCGAATTGGCTCTTGAAATAGATAATCTGGATTATTATTTAGGTCAAAATAAGTGGGAACCGATTGCCTCCTTTGCAACCGAACCACCCATGGATTTTTTATCGCCCGTACCTCAAACAGAGCTTCAAGAAGTACTCATGATTTGGCAGGACGCTTTTGAATGGACGTATTACAACGAGGTATTGTTCGGTTTACGGCAAGCCCAGGAAATGGATTTACCTGAGATTTCAGAGCATAGTTTTCAAGGCATCTTCTGCATCGATGACCGGGAAGACTCTCTAAGAAGGCACATAGAAGCCATTGACAAAAAGTGTGAGACATTGGGCTGTCCCGGATTTTTTGGCGTTGAATTCTTTTTCCAACCCCACGGGGGCAAGTTCTATGAAAAACTGTGTCCTG
>CALJKQ010000168.1 GCA_937973565.1 uncultured Saprospiraceae bacterium
TTTTAGATATTGAAAAATCGGAAAAATCGGAAAGAAGAAGCATTGAAAAATTCCGATATTAATTTCAAAGTATGAGTGGTTACAAAATATTATTCCTCGAACCCCTATTTTAGATTTATTCTAAATAATACTCAGCATAAAACTCTTTTCATTTTCATTGCTTTAAGTGATAGATTTGTAAGCAAATAAATTTCCCAAATATGTCTTGGTTTACCAACTTTCTTACGTCCTCGATCGGTAAGAAATTAATTATGAGCTTAACAGGACTGTTTCTCATCTTATTTTTGAAGGTACACTTGTTGGGTAATCTCCAATTGTTAAAAGATGATGGTGGACAGGCATTCAATTTGTACGCCCATTTTATGGCTCACAATCCGATGATTAAATTTATTGCTTATGGCAATTATTTTTTCATTTTGCTACACTTTGTTCTGGGTTTGTATTTATGGCGTAAGAACCGTGAAGCCAAAGGCCAGGCTTATGCTGTAAGTAAGCCAAGGGATACGAGCTGGTCTTCCAGAAACATGGCCATTCTGGGTATTTTGGTTTTGGCTTTTCTTTTGCTGCATATGGGAGACTTCTGGTGGAAGATGAAGTTTGGAAGCACCGATCTTGTCATGGTTGGTGACACCGAAGTGAAGGACTTATACAGCAAAGTGTATGCATCATTCAAGGTAACCTGGATTGTGGCTGCCTACCTAATTGGGCTTTTGGCACTAGCTTTCCACTTATACCATGGCTTTGCGAGTGCCTTTCAGACATTGGGACTCAACCACTCAAAGTATACACCAGTAATTAAATTTTTAGGCACAGCATTTTCGATCTTGGTGCCATTGGCTTATGCCATTATTCCTTTGGTGTTTTATTTCACCAAATAATTATGAACCATAAAATCTGATCATTGTCATGCAATTGGATTCAAAAATACCAGAAGGCCCTCTTTCAGAAAAGTGGAAAAAATACAAGTCGACCGTACCACTGGTTGCACCCAACAATAAAAGAAGGATAGAAGTCATTGTTGTAGGAACCGGTCTTGCCGGCGCTTCTGCTGCTGCTACCCTGGGTGAATTGGGATACAAAGTAAAGGCCTTTACGTTTCACGATAGTCCGAGGAGGGCGCATAGCATTGCCGCCCAAGGTGGAATCAACGCAGCCAAAAACTATCAAAACGACGGAGACAGTGTTTACCGCCTTTTTTACGATACGATAAAAGGAGGTGACTACAGGGCCCGGGAGGCCAACGTATACCGTTTGGCGGAGGTGAGTACACAGATCATTGATCAGTGTGTTGCCCAGGGCGTACCTTTTGCCAGAGAATATGGTGGTTTGTTGGAAAACATGTCATTTGGAGGCGTACAGGTATCGAGAACATTTTATGCCAAGGGTCAGACAGGTCAGCAATTGTTGATCGGGGCTTATCAGGCTTTATCAAGACAGATATCAACAGGCGCCGTAAAAATGTACAATCGCCATGAGATGATGGATCTTGTGGTTGTCGATGGAAAAGCAAGAGGCATCATTGCCAGAAACCTGCTTACCGGAGAACTGGAAAGACATTCAGCTCATTGTGTATTGCTGGCTACCGGAGGATATGGCAACGTATTTTATCTGTCTACCAATGCCATGGGATCCAATGTAAGTGCCGCATGGAGGGCAACTCGCCGCGGCGCCTTGATGGCCAATCCATGCTTTACACAAATTCACCCTACCTGTATCCCCCAAAGTGGCGACTACCAATCGAAGCTGACCCTGATGTCGGAGTCACTAAGAAACGATGGTCGTGTGTGGGTGCCCAAAAACCTGGAAGATGCCAAGGCCATTCGCGAAGGCAAAAAAACGGCATTGGATATCAAAGAAGAAGACAGAGATTATTACCTGGAAAGAAGATATCCCGCTTTTGGAAATCTTGTACCGCGTGACGTGGCATCAAGAGCAGCCAAAGTAGAATGCGACAAAGGCCTGGGCGTAAGTCCAACAGGATTGGCCGTTTTTCTGGATTTCTCATCGGCCATTGAAAGATATGGTAAAGCGGAAGCCAATACCCAGGGCCTGACCAATGCAAGTCCTGAAGAGATCAAAGCCATGGGTACTAAAGTCGTAGAAGACAAGTACGGCAACCTCTTTGAGATGTATGAAAAAATTGCAGGCGAAAATCCATATATCTACCCAATGAAAATTTACCCTGCTGTGCATTACACAATGGGGGGATTGTGGGTTGATTACAATTTAGAAACCAATATTCCCGGTTTGTTTGCATTGGGAGAAGCCAACTTCTCAGATCACGGTGCCAACCGCCTGGGAGCTTCTGCATTGATGCAAGGTTTGGCAGATGGATATTTTGTTGCACCGTACACCATTGGTCAGTTTTTGGCCAATGAAATCAGGACCGGAGAAATCAACACACAGTCTGCCGCTTTTGAAGAAGCAGAAAAACAAACCAAATCCAGAATTGACCGATTGATGAATGTGAAAGGCAATCAAAGTGTTGAAAGTTTTCACAGAAGGTTGGGTAAGATCATGTGGGATCTCTGCGGGATGTCAAGAAATGCAGAAGGCTTGAAAGAAGGCAGAAGGCTGATCAGGGAATTGAGGGAAGAATTTTACAAAGACGTATTTGTTCCCGGCAATGCAGACGATTTTAACCCGGAATTGGAAAAAGCATACAGGGTAGCAGATTTTCTTGAATTGGGAGAACTCATGATGATTGATGCTTATGAGCGCAATGAATCCTGTGGGGGACATTTCAGAGAAGAATACCAGACCCCGGAAGGTGAAGCTCAGCGTGATGATGAGAACTACACCTATGTTGCCGCCTGGAAATGGGATGACAACGAACCCCAGCTTACCAAAGAACCATTGGTATTTGAAAATGTGAAGTTGATACAAAGAAGTTACAAATAACAACAATAACTGAAAAAAAGCAGCCATGTCAGATATGAAGTTGACGGTTAAGGTTTGGAGGCAAAAAAATGCCAAAACCCCGGGAAAATTTGAAACCTATAAAGTAAATGCCAACGAGCATATGTCCTTTCTGGAAATGATGGACGTGTTGAACGAGCAGTTGGTACACGATAAAAAAGAGCCCGTTGCCTTTGAACACGATTGCAGAGAAGGTATTTGCGGTGCCTGCAGCATGGTGATCGATGGTCAACCACACGGTCCACTGCAAGCCACAACAACTTGTCAGCTTCATATGAGGCACTTTAAAGATGGAGACACCATTACGGTGGAACCTTTCAGGGCAAAAGCGTTTCCGGTTGTAAAAGACCTGGTAGTAGACAGGTCCGCTTTCGACAGGATAATCCAAAGCGGCGGGTATATATCTGTGAATACAGGACAGGCCGTGGATGGCAACTCTATTCCTGTTGAAAAGGATGTTGCCGTAAAAGCATTTGATGCTGCCACCTGCATTGGATGTGGCGCCTGCGTAGCTGCGTGTCCCAATGGATCTGCCATGTTGTTTACCTCAGCCAAGATCTCCCACCTGGGTTTATTGCCACAGGGAGAAATCGAGCACAAGCACAGAACCCTTAAAATGGTGGCTCAGATGGATAAGGAAGGATTTGGATATTGCACCAATATAGGCGCATGCAGTGCGGAATGTCCTAAAGAAATTTCTTTGGAAAACATAGCAAGGATGAATCGATCCTTTATCAATGCCAGTTTGACAACCGACAAATAAATTTTGGCCTTTGATCGGGCCCGCGTTATAAAATCGAAAAGCCAGGTACGAAAAACGAATAAAGCCGGAGCATAAAAAGATAAGAAGTAGTCAAAATTTTTATCATTATTTCTAATCTTTTTTAATCTTTTATTTGTTTTAATATATGTAATTTTGTGCACTTCAAAATTTTATTACTTTGGGAGACCGTTCAGTCATTGAGTTCCTGCCTATTTTTTTAATGTTTTTAGTGGCTTTGGGCTTTGTGGTATTTACCATTTGGGTTACCCATAAATTGGGGCCTAAGAAAAAGTCAGAGGTTAAAAACGATGCCTTTGAATGTGGCATTGAAAGCGTTGGAAATGCGCGTTCGCCTTTCTCCATTAAATATTTTTTAGTTGCAATACTTTTTGTCTTGTTTGACATAGAAGTAATATTCATGTATCCGTGGGCGGTCAATTTTCGGCAGTTGGGTGTTTGGGGATTGGTAGAAATGTTTATTTACGTAGCCATCATTTTGATTGGCTTTGCTTACATTATTAAAAAGGATGCCCTTAAATGGGATTAAAAGCCAAAACGTCAAAAGCATGAATACAAGCGTTACCATAGATCCGGCACTAAAGCCAGAAGGTTATGAGGGTCAGGGATTCTTTGCTACCCGACTTGAAAATCTGGTTGGCATGGCCCGAAAGAATTCGCTTTGGCCGCTGCCTTTTGCCACCTCTTGTTGTGGTATTGAGTTTATGGCAACCATGGGATCCAACTATGATTTGGCAAGATTTGGCATGGAAAGGTTGAGTTTTTCACCTCGACAAGCCGACCTGTTGATTGTGGCGGGAACAGTGGCAAAAAAACTGGGGCCCGTGTTAAGGCAGGTGTATGAACAAATGGCAGAACCCAGGTGGGTTATTGCTATGGGGGCATGTGCAAGCAGTGGAGGCGTTTTCGACACCTATTCGGTGTTGCAAGGCATTGACAAAATCATTCCTGTAGATGTATATATCCCGGGTTGTCCTCCCAGACCCGAACAGTTGATTGAGGGCATTATTAAAATCCAGGAGTTGGTGCAGACAGAGGGTATTGACCGAAGAAGCACACCCGCATACCAGGAAAAAATAGCTAAATACAATCTTCAATAATGACAGCCAAAGTCCAAGAAACAGCCCAAAAGTTGCAGTCATTTCTGGACAGTTTATCCTGGCTGGACAAAACAGAAGTAAATATTGAATTTGATTTTCCTGAAGCTGTGGTGGATAAATCAAAGATCCATGCATTGTTGCAGGAAATCAAAGAAAACCCTTCCATGGGTTTTACTTTTTTAACCACACTTTGTGGCATTCACTTCCCTTCCAGGACCGGTCAGGAATTTTGTGTAATGTACCAGTTGCACAATTTGTACACCAATGAGCGTATACGGTTTTATTCATTTACCCAGGAAGGTAATCCCACTTTTGCAACGATAACAGATTTGTGGCCAGCCGCCAACTGGATGGAAAGAGAAGCCTTTGATTTTTATGGAATTCACTTTGAAGGACATCCCAACCTGACACGCATATTGAATGTAGAAGACATGGATTACCATCCTTTAAGAAAGGAATACAGATTGGAGGATGATACCCGTACAGATAAAGACGACACTTATTTTGGAAGATAGTATAATGGTATAGCATGAGTTATTTGAAAGACAAGGGAATTGAAGTAGCCTATAAAGAAATATCGAACCTTAATACGCTCAATCTGGGCCCCACCCACCCTGCTACCCATGGTATCTTTCAAAATGTGCTGACCATGAATGGTGAGATCATTGAGGATTCGGTTCAAACCATTGGTTACATTCACAGGGCATTTGAGAAAATTGCGGAAAGGAGACCCTATGCACAGATTACTGTACTTACCGACAGAATGAATTACTGTTCATCGCCGATCAACAATTTTGGCTGGCACATGACCGTAGAGAAACTGATTGGTTGTGAAGTTCCCAAAAGAGCTCAGTACCTCAGAGTTATCATTATGGAGCTGGCCAGAATAGCCGATCACATCATTTGTGATTCGGTGATTGCGGTAGATACAGGAGCCTTAACCGGCTTTACCTACCTCTTTCAATGGAGAGAAAAAATCTATGAGATTTACGAAGAAATATGTGGTGCCCGCCTGACAACCAATATGGGAAGAGTGGGCGGCCTGGAAAGGGATTTTACAAAAACGGCCTGGACCAAACTTAATGCCTTCCTCAAAGGATTTCCTGCTGTGCTGGAAGAATTCGAGCAGTTGGTAAAAAGAAACAGGATATTCATGGATCGCACGGTTAACGTGGGATCGATTTCAGCGCAGCGCGCATTGGACTATGGATTTACAGGACCCAACCTCAGAGCAGCAGGTGTTGACTATGATGTGAGGGTTGCACTCCCCTACTCCCATTATGAAGATTTTTCATTTTCCATACCCATAGGTGAAAACGGTGACACCTATGATCGATTCATGGTTCGACTTGAAGAGATGAAAGAAAGTCTTGGTATCATCAGACAAGCCATAGATGGATTGCCTGAAGGCCCCTTCCATGCGGATGTTCCCGATTTTTATCTTCCACCGAAAGAAGATGTGTACAACAAAATGGAGGCACTCATTTATCACTTTAAAATTGTGATGGGTGAAACCGATGTGCCCAAAGGAACCGTTTATCATTCTGTTGAGGGGGGAAACGGAGAATTGGGTTTTTATCTCATCAGCGACGGTGGCAGATCACCCTATCGCTTGCATTTCAGAAGGCCATGTTTTATATATTATCAGGCTTATCCGGAGATGATCAAAGGAAGTTTGCTATCCGATGCTATCCTTACCATGAGTAGTATGAACGTAATAGCCGGAGAACTTGACGCTTAACCTTTAATAAGAAAAGAAACATGGGATCCATAAAATTTTCAGATAAGACAATGGCTAAGGTAAGAGAGCTGATCTTGCGTTATCCGGAAGGAAAACACAAATCTGCCTTGATTCCGGTGTTGCATCTGGCACAGGCAGAATTTGACGGCTGGCTCAGCCCTGAAACCATGGAGTATGTGGCTGAAATTTTAAACATTCAAGCCATTGAAGTATTTGAAGTAGCTTCCTTCTATTCCATGTTTAATCTTCAGCCAAGGGGCAAATGCCTGATCGAGGTTTGCAGAACCAGCTCCTGTTGGTTGAATGGTGCCTATGATATCATGTCTTACCTTGAAAACAAGCTGGGCATTAAGATGGGAGAAACCACACCGGATGGAAAATTCACCCTTAAGGCAGTAGAATGTCTGGGGTCATGCGGTACCGCACCGATGCTGCAAATAGGCAAGGAATACCACGAAAACCTGACCTTTGAAAAAATTGATGCTTTGCTGGAAAAACATGCATCAGGAGAATTCATTACTAATTATTGCTGATAATAAATTGTGGCTAAAAAAATACTATTCGAGCATATAGACAAGCCGGGGATCAGGCATCTTGAAGCGTACCGTCAACACGGTGGCTATAAGGCTGTAGAAAAAGCACTTCAAGCCATGAGTCCTGCAGAAGTAGTATCGGAGGTCATCACCTCGGGTTTAAGGGGACGGGGCGGAGCCGGATTTCAAACGGGTACCAAATGGAACTTTTTGGCTAAGCCTGAAGGTGTACCCCGTTATTTGGTATGCAATGCGGATGAATCTGAACCGGGTACATTTAAAGACCGGTATCTCATGGAGAAAATACCCCACATGCTAATTGAAGGTATGATTGTATCTTCTTTTGCACTGGGCGTTAACACTGCCTATATTTATATCCGCGGAGAGTATTTTTATTTGTACAACATTATGGAAGAGGCCATCGCTGAAGCTTACAAAGCGGGATGGTTGGGCCAAAACATCTGCAACAGTGGATATAACCTGGAATTGCATATGCACATTGGCGCTGGAGCTTACATTTGTGGAGAAGAGACTGCCTTGCTGGAAAGCCTGGAAGGCAAGCGGGGCAATCCAAGAATCAAACCACCCTTCCCTGCTGTGGCCGGCTTGTATGGCTGTCCTACCGTAGTCAACAATGTTGAAACCATTGCTGCCGTTCCTTACATTGTAAATTTTGGAGGTGAACATTATGCAAGCATAGGTATTGGAAAAAGCACCGGCACCAAATTGATATCTGCCAGCGGCCATATTAAAAAACCGGGGGTTTATGAAATTGAACTCGGTCTGCCTGTTGAAGAATTTATATACAGTGATGAATACTGTGGCGGTATCAGAAACGACAATGAATTGAAGGCTGTGGTAGCAGGTGGTTCATCAGTACCTATTCTGCCCAAAGATCTTATACTCAAAACCGCTGATGGGCATCCGCGATTAATGAGTTATGAGAGTATGGCCGATGGAGGTTTTACCACCGGTACCATGTTGGGTTCAGGTGGTTTTATAGTAATGGATCACACCACATCCATTGTCACGAATCTGCACACATTTGCCAGATTTTATCACCACGAAAGTTGCGGACAATGCAGCCCTTGCCGCGAAGGAACAGGGTGGATGGAAAAAATCCTGCATAAGATACTGGACGGTCATGGCACACTTTCGGATATTGACCTGCTTTGGGATATACAAGCCGGTATTGAGGGAAAGACCATTTGTGCGCTGGGCGACGCAGCTGCCTGGCCGGTGGCTAGTGCCATTCGGCATTTCAGAGCAGAATTTGAATCCTATATCAAGGACCCCGCAGCCAGTCGCACTTTTAGCCACTATGATGAAAAATACAAAGTTCACAACGTTGATGCACAATCTTAAACTCCAATAGAATGCCTGAAATAACCATAGACGGTAAGAAGATAGAATTTGCGCAGGGCATGACCATCTTAGAGGCTGCGCGCTCTGTGGGTGGAGACCTCGTACCTCCAACCATGTGCTACTATTCAAAATTGAAAGATACCGGAGGATACTGCAGGACATGTATTGTAAAAGTGGAGTCCGAATCTGTCAAGAACCCCCGGGCACTGCCCAAGCCTGTGGCCAGTTGCAGAACACTTGCCCAGGATGGCATGGTGGTAAAGAACCAGACTTCTCCTGAAATACAGGAAGCAAGAGCCGGCATTGTTGAGTTTTTATTGATAAATCATCCGCTTGATTGCCCTGTATGCGATCAAGCAGGAGAATGCAGTTTGCAGGATCTGGGCTATGAGCACGGCAAAATGAATACCCGTTATGAATTTGAAAGAAGAGAATTTCCACAAAAAGATATTGGAGATAAGATCAAACTCCACATGAACCGTTGCATACTTTGTTACAGGTGTGTAAAAACTGCTGATCAAATTACAGACGGCAGAGTCCACGGTGTATGCAGCAGAGGGGATGTCGCAGAAATAAGCACGTATATAGAAAAGGCAATCGACAATGATTTTTCAGGTAATATCATTGACGTTTGTCCTGTAGGAGCCTTGACAGACAGGACCTTTAGGTTCAAGAGCAGGGTTTGGTTCACAAAGCCCGTTGATGCCCATAGAAATTGCGACAAGTGTTGTGGTAAAGTACGACTTTGGTACAAGGGAGAAGAAATACTCAGGGTAACCGCCAGAAAAGACATGTATGGCGAAGTAGAAGAATGGATTTGCAATGAGTGTCGATTTGAAAAGAAACGAACCACTGACTGGCAGATAGAGGGTCCCTCTCAGATCGACCGTCATTCTGTGATTTCAGCCAACCACTACCGAACACCCGCCATGAAAAAAGATCTGAGTAACATGATTCTCAATTCCGGCATTGATGCATCCGTATCATCCGCTGATTTAACAGATAAGGCATAAAGATGGTAACCTATATTTTGATAAAATTGATTTTGGTCCTCTTTGTGTTTTTACTGGCACTTACGGTAGCAGCTTACTCCACCTATGGAGAGCGTAAGGTGTCTGCATGGATGCAAGACCGAATAGGTCCCGACAGAGCCGGACCTTATGGTTTGCTGCAACCATTGGCTGATGGCATTAAGATGTTTACCAAAGAAGAATTAATTCCTTCGAGTTCCAGCAAATACCTTTTTATCCTGGGCCCATCTCTGGCAATGCTTACAGCACTGATGGCAGGTGTCGTTATTCCCTGGGCCGGCCCAATAGAACTCTTTGGACAGCAGGTTAGCTTTCAGGTATCGGATATTAACATAGGAATATTGTATATTTTCAGTGTGGTATCCATAGGTGTTTATGGCATCATGATAGGAGGTTGGGCTTCCAATAATAAGTATAGTCTTTTAGGTGCTTTGCGAGCCAGCTCACAAATGATCAGTTATGAAATAGCCATGGGACTGGCTATCGTTGCATTGGTAATGAAATCAGGCACCCTGAGTTTGGCAGAGATCGTGGCACAGCAAGAAGGAAACTGGATGAATGTGGTCTATCAGCCCCTGGGATTTTTGATATTTTTAATCTGTGCATTTGCTGAAACGAACAGAGCCCCTTTTGATCTTCCCGAATGCGAAACAGAGTTGATAGGCGGATACCATACAGAATACAGCTCCATGAAGCTGGGACTTTTTCTGTTTGCCGAATACATTAACATGTTTGTTTCTTCGGCCGTAATCAGTTCGCTTTATTTCGGTGGTTACAATTTACCTTTTCAGGAATATTGGGGCTTAACAGGTCCGTGGCTGGCAGCCCTGCAATTTGGGTTTTTCTTTTTAAAGATTGTATTTTTCATTTTCCTTTTCATGTGGGTGAGGTGGACCATACCCAGGTTCAGATACGATCAATTACTCCATCTGGGATGGAAAATTTTGCTGCCTCTGGCTATTTTTAATATCATTGTGACGGGCCTTGTCATGTGGGCAAATGGTTACCTATCCTAAATACTAGATGATGCTGACAAACAGATCCAAATCGGTTGTTAAAAAAGAAATGTCGCTGGTAGAAAAACTTTATCTGCCGGCTATTTTGAGTGGCATGGCCATCACCTTCAAACACATTTTTAAAAAGCCGGCAACCGTTCGATACCCCGAAGAAAAAAGAGAAATGGCTCCGATTTACCGAGGTCATCATGTTTTGAAAAGAGATGACTCCGGTGCAGAGAGATGTACTGCCTGTGGACTATGTGCCGTTGCTTGTCCGGCAGAAGCCATAACCATGGATGCAGCCGAAAGAAAACCGGGGGAAGAACATTTGTACCGGGAAGAAAAATATGCAGCCAAATACGAAATCAATATGCTGCGCTGCATTTTCTGCGGCTTGTGTGAAGAAGCCTGCCCCAAAGAAGCCATTTTTCTGACAGATACTTTGGTGAATCCTGAAGTAGCCAGAGATGCATTTATATATGGCAAGGATAAATTGGTTGAACGCATGGATCACAGAATTGATGTATCCAAAAGACAGACAGCAGATGTAGCCATGTTTAAACACTCAGAAATGGATGCCAAACACAATAAAGTTTACAAAGACAAAACGAAGCAGTAATGGTTACAGAGCTTTTATTCTATTTTTTATCTTTTGTAGCCGTATTGTGCGCCATCATGATGGTGTTTGCAAAAAATCCCGTGCACAGTATCTTATACCTTATTGCCACTTTTTTTGCCATTGCAGGTCACTACTTTTTATTGAATGCACAGTTTTTGGGCATGGTTCACATCATCGTTTATGCAGGGGCCATTATGGTATTATTTCTTTATGTAATCATGATGCTCAATTTGAACGAAGAGGTAGAACCCATAAAATCGAAATATCAAAAAATTGCCGCCACGGTGGCCGGTGGTTTGCTGATGCTTGTTATGGTTGCTTCCCTTAGAGATGCAGAAATAAAAACACATTTGCCCGGTAACGAAGATATTGGACTCGTTTCAGCATTGGGTAATACCTTGTTCAACGACTATTTATTACCCTTTGAACTCAGTTCCATTTTGTTGTTATCAGCCATGATTGGAGCTGTATTTTTAAGTAAAAAATAATCTCAATGGAATTATTACCCAACATCACCATATATCACTACGTAATCTTATCCATTGTCCTGTTTTGCATTGGAGCAATTGGAGTAATGGTCCGCAGAAATGCGCTTATCATTTTTATGTGTATAGAATTAATGCTCAATGCCGTGAATCTTTTGATGGTAGGATTTTCAAGGATGTGGGGTGATGGAAAGGCACAGGTCTTTGTTTTCTTCATCATGGCTGTAGCAGCGGCCGAGGTGGTCATTGGTCTGGCTATTCTCATGATGGTGTACAGAAACCAGGAAACTACCGATATTGATGTTTTGAATAAAATGAAATGGTAAGCACAAGTATGGAAGCCGCTCTATTATTAATCCTTCTTTTCCCTCTACTGGGATCGATACTCAACAGTGTATTACCTAAAACTTCAGACGGGGCACGATCCGGCAATATTGCCTCCATTTCTGTATTGCTGTCATTTATTACTGCCATTGTGTTGTTCATAACCCATGGTGGATTCAAGCAGCCGGTGGAAGTTTTACTGTTCGAATGGTTTCATATCGGTAATTTATCGATCCCCATGCAATTCAATTTAGATGCACTTTCTGGATTGTTTGTATTGATCATTACCGGTATTGGTTTTCTCATTCACTGGTATAGCAAGGGTTATATGGCAGGTGACGCAGGAATCAACAGATTTTTTATTTATCTCAATCTGTTTATTTTTTTCATGCTTATGCTGGTGATGGCATCCAATTATGTGTTGATGTTTGTTGGATGGGAAGGTGTTGGACTTTGCAGTTATTTACTGATTGGTTTTTGGTATCAGAAGGAAGCCTACAGCAAGGCTGCCAACAAGGCCTTTATCATGAACAGGATTGGAGATCTTGGCTTTTTACTGGGGGTAATGTTGATGGGCAAATATTTTGGAAGCCTCAACTTTACAGAAATATTTCCTCTCATTACGGATTCTCCGAATGAGGATTTAATGACTGCTATTGGTCTTTTGTTATTTATTGGTGCCACTGGAAAGAGTGCACAGTTACCCTTGTTTACCTGGTTGCCGGATGCGATGGCCGGACCAACGCCCGTCTCTGCCCTTATTCACGCTGCCACCATGGTCACGGCCGGCATTTATCTTATTGCCAGGTCTAGTCTCATATATATACAAGCTCCTGTAGCATTGGACATCATTTTATATACCGGATTAGCAACCGCCTTGATTGCGGCCGTCATAGCTGTTTATCAGTTTGATATAAAAAAGGTATTAGCCTATTCAACCGTATCCCAGTTGGGTCTGATGTTTGCCGCATTAGGTGCGGGAGGCTTCAATGCTGCTGTATTTCATGTGCTTACTCATGCAGCCTTTAAAGCACTGCTGTTTCTCGGCGCCGGTAGCGTTATTCACGGCCTGGAAGGAGAGCAGGATTTGCGAAAAATGGGTGGATTGAAAAAAGCTATGCCTGCTACTTATGCAACATTTTTAATAGGGACCCTTGCCATTTCGGGTATTCCGCCATTCGCAGGCTTCTTTTCCAAAGATCAGATTTTAATGACGTTGTTTGGAAAAACCGAATATTTAAGTTTTGGAATCGCATTGCTTGTAAGTGTACTTACAGCATTTTACATGTTCAGACTTCTTTTTCTATGCTTCTTTGGAAAGAGCAGAAATGAGGGTCATGCGCATGAATCACCCTCGAATATGACTGCACCCCTTGTAATACTGGCTGGACTGAGCATCGTTCTGGGTTTTATAGGACTTCCCCATCTTTTTGGCCATCCCATTGGTGTTGACCACCTGCTGGATGTTTATCTTGCCGGAACCATTCAAATGGTATCTCCTCACCTTCCGGTCAGCCAGGAATTACTGCTGATGGGTGTCACGCTTACATTAGTAGCACTTATGATTTATCTGGCTTATCGAAAGTATGCAAACATTGCAGAAGATAAAAACATGGTAGCACCTGTTGATTTGCCTCAAAGAATAGCTTTCCATAAATTTTATCTGGATGAGGTATATGATGCGGTAGTCACGCGAAATCTCAATATGTTTTCAGGATTTGTAAACAAGTGGATTGATGAAGGTGTATTTTCAAACTCACTTTCATTTACCGGTAGATCCGTAAGAGAATTGGGATTGGTAGCCAGGAAACTCCAAACAGGCAATGTGGGAAGTTATTTCTTTGCGATGGTCATTGCCATGTGTGTTATTTTAGTTTATTTCATCATACAATAGGATGCGATGTTGACAAATGTGCTGATATTATTTCCATTGCTTTTTGCCATGTTGGTCAGGGTCGTGCCCAATAAGATCGTCTGGAGCGTTTCGCTGGGCGCCTCTCTATTTCAGATTTTCATTACCTCTTTACTTGTTTATAATTTTGTAGACAGTGCGGATCATCCCAGTTTAACTAGCAAGTTTCTTTGGATTGAAAGTATTGGTGCCTACTGGAATGTTGCATTGGATGGCATGTCGTTGATTATGGTAGGCTTGGTAACACTTCTGTTGCCATTGGTTTTGGTTGTAAGAAAAAATGCGATTTCAGAAACCCACAACCTGCATTCCCTGATTTGGTGGATGACAGGTGCCATGTATGGTGTTTTTGCGGCTGAGGATGGATTGTTGTTCTATACTTTCTGGGAATTCTCGCTTATACCCATCTATTTTATTTGTTTGAAATGGGGAGATGCAGACCGGGTAAAAGTAACCCTTAAATTTTTCCTGTATACATTGGCAGGCAGTCTCACGATGCTTGCTTCTCTCATTTATGTTTACCTTAATGGAAGCAGTGATTGGTCAATTGATGCCTTGTACCAGGCTGGAGCAGGATTGAATCCAATTGAACAGCAATGGGTTTTTATCGGTTTCTTCCTTGCCTTTGCGATTAAAATTCCCATTGTACCCTTCCATGGCTGGCAGCCGGATACGTATCAAAGTTCTCCGCTTCAAGGCACCCTTTTGCTTTCAACCCTCATGGGAAAAATGGGACTTTGGGGATTGATAAAATGGCTGATTCCCATGACTCCGTTGGCATTTCATATGTTTCAAAATGGCATTATAATCCTTTGTGTCATTTCTGTATTGTATGCTTCTATTGTTGCTTTACAGCAAAATGAAATTAAAAGATTGATAGCCTGGGCATCGATGGCACACGTCTCACTGATGGCAGCCAGTATTTTTGTGTGGCAGAAAGAAGGGCTGGAAGGGAGTTTGTTGCAAATGTTTAACCACGGTGTAATCACTCTTGCGTTGTTTTACTGTGCATCCATTATTACTAACAAGTCGGGCCTGAGTAAGATTTCCGAATTAGGGGGGCTACGCAACAATATGCCCTCTTTCAGCGGGTTCTTTCTTTGGATTCTTATGGCATCCATTGCATTGCCCTTTACCAGTGGATTTCCGGGTGAATTTAGCATGCTTTATGCCCTTTATCAATACCAACCGATATTGGCTGCCTTAGCCGGACTGGGAACCATACTTGGGGCGGTATACATGCTGAGGGCTTATCACCAAATGATGCACGGCGATTCAAAGTTTACTTTCCATGATATACATCAAAACAACAAGGCTTTGCTGGCGGTAGGTTCCGGGCTTATCTTGTTATTTGGTATTTTTCCCAATCTTCTGGGTATCCTATCTGATGAAACCATCGTGCAATATTTATCACAATTTAGTTCAAACCAATAAGAAAATAGTAAATTATGTTACAGTTAATGATTTTTGGTGGAATAGGCTTACTTGCGATGGTATCTGAAGTGCTTGGGTTCTCAAGAATCATGTCATTGCTGTTCAGGATTGGTACCTTGGTGTGCATCGGTTCGCTGTTTATCAATTATGGTTTGGATTACACCTGGTTTGGCAATATGATGGTAGAAGATCGTTTTAGCCAGGCATTTATTCTGACAGCTTGCCTTATGCTGGCTACCTGGACCTTTGGTTTTGGCCGCAAGATTGGAGAAGACGAATTTAGAAACGACTACATAGCCTTATTCTCATTTTCCATGGTCGGAGGTGTAATGATGTTGAGTTATACCAATCTCGTTATGTTGTTTTTGGGCCTGGAAATTCTATCCATTCCCTTGTACGTTTTGGTAGGATCCAAAAAGAGAAACCTGAAATCCAACGAATCTGCCTTTAAGTATTTTCTGATGGGTGCTTTCGCAAGCGGCGTTATGCTGTTTGGTATTGCATTTCTATACGGTGCTACGGGTACCTTCGACCTGCATCAGATGTCTACGAAGACCATTACAGTTTTGGATTACCCTATCTTTTTTCAGCTGGGTATGGTATTGCTGATTTTTGCCTTTGCTTTCAAAATGGGTGTTGTTCCATTTCATTATTGGGCACCAGATGTGTACGAAGGAGCCCCCAATCCCATGACCGTTTATATGGCCTCATTGGTCAAGACATTTGCAGTGGCATCTGCCTTTCGTTTTTTCCTTTTGGTGTTTGGCGGTGAAGCGGGTATCTACTCCACCCTGCTTATGGGTATGAGCGTTTTGTCCATGCTGGTTGGAAATATCATGGGAGCGGTACAGGACAATCCCAAACGATTGCTTGCTTATTCCGGTATCGGCCATGCGGGATTTATGTTAATTGCCGTAATAGTCAACGGTGCTTTGGGAGCCAATGCTCTTTTGTATTATTCTGTAGTTTATAGTTTATCGTTGTTTCTCGCATTTTTTGTCCTGGACAAAGTATTGATTCATGATGATTTTTACTGGAGTATAGGCGACTTTAAGGGTCTATCCAAAAGGAATCCGTGGCTTGCATTGAGTATGACCATTGCCTTATTATCCATGGCAGGCATTCCGCCATTGGGAGGCTTTTTCGCCAAATTGTTTGTTTTGAAGGCTGCCTTCGAACATGGACACGGTCTCCTGGTTTTCGCTGGCTTGCTTGGATCTTTAATAGCCATGTATTACTACCTCAAGTTTATCATAAGCATGTATTCCAGAAATCCAGATAGTGATGTGGTGCCCACGCTCCCCCTTAATTATTGGGATAAAATGGTGATGGCATTTATAGGCTTGACTTTGCTGCTACTTGGTCTTTTTCCTGATTTGATATCTGTATTGATCAGGTTTTAATCCACACGCTCAATTTTCCCGTCCCGGATAAAAAATTCATCTACTTCAGCTGTATTTCCAAACATTTCGGCAGCCCTGCCAAAATGAGTATCTGTTATGAATATTTGACCAAAAGTTTCGGTTTTGAGTAAAGACAACAACCTGGATACCCTGCCATGATCGAGTTTATCAAAGACATCATCCAGCAATAGTATAGGTTCATTTTGGGTTTGACTTTTTAAATACACATATTGTGCAAGTTTAAGACCAAAAATATAGGACTTCAGCTGTCCTTGAGAAGCAAAATCTTTTACTGATTTTCCGTTCATAAAAAAAGAAAATTCATCCTTGTGGATGCCAACGGATGTTCTTTGGGAAAATTTATCCTTTTGTTGATGCGCCTTCGACAAGGAAATGAAATCCTTGTGGTCCAATTGACTTGAATATACCAATGCAACTTTCTCACGACTATCGCTGATCTTATCATAGTAGCTTTGTAAAACGGGTGTAAAAGCCTGGGTGAGTTCTTTACGCTTTTGATACAAATAGTTTGCAGGTTCTGCCATTGATGAAGTCAATACATCCAGCAATTCCTGGTCCCAGTACTGTCTGTCTGTAAAATCTTTAAGCAGTGCATTTCTCTGCTTTAGATTGCGATTGTAAATGGTAAGTGCTTCCAGGTATTTGCTGTCAAACTGCACGAGTGTGTTGTTGATAAAAACCCTTCTTTCTTCATTGCCTGCCAATAAGTTGTGTACGTCGTCAGGAGATATGAAAACTACGGGTATCAGCCCGATGTGATCCGTAAGTTTGGATAAGCGGACACCGTTCCATTCAATCTCTTTTGCGACACCTAATCTATACTTGATTACTAAATTATGGGTATTGCTGGCATCCTCAAATGTGGCATCCAACCTAAAAAATGATTGGTCGATCGTTACAAGATTTTTATCACCTGCAGACAAATAACTTTTTCCCATTGCCAGGTAATAAATAGCATCGAGAATATTGGTTTTACCCATACCATTATCTCCTGAAATGCTTACCACTTTGTGACGGAAGCTGAACTTTTCTTCCGTATAATTTTTAAAGTTGCATAACTTCAGTTCTTTAAGAAACATGGGCATTGGGAACAGAAGTGTCCCAAAAATTAGTCTGTGATGTAAGGATAATCTTGTTGTGTATAATTGTCGTCGTACAGCTCTGAACCCAATGGGTAAGGAGAATTTTCTGCAAAATCCATGGCATCGTCTACTTCTGCATCAATACGGGCAATGATGTCATCAATTTCCTCCTGCGTGGCAATTTTATCAGCAACAATTTTGTTTTGCGTAACAATTACAGGATCCATTTCCTTGTACTCTTCCAATTCTTCTTTGGTTCTGTATTTTGCCGGATCTGACACTGAATGGCCTCGGTATCGGTAGGTCTGGATTTCGAGGTAATAAGGGCCGTGACCTGCACGAATGTGTTTGGCTACTCTTAGGAATGCTTCATGTACAGCTTCAACACTCATACCGTCTACCTGCTCTGAAGGCATATCGTAAGATAAACCCAATTTGACCAGGTCCTGAACATTGCTGGTACGGGTCACAGAAGTACCCATGGCATATTTGTTGTTCTCACAGATGTAAAGCACAGGTAATTTCCATGTCATGGCCATATTGAATGCTTCATGGAGTGCACCTTGTCGCGCAGCGCCATCACCAAACATAGTTACACAAAAGTTATCCGTTCCTTTGTATTTTTCAGCGAAGCCAATGCCTGTTCCAATTGGAATTTGAGCTCCCACGATTCCATTACCACCAAAATAATTGTGGGCGGCAGAGAAAAAGTGCATAGAACCAC
>CALJKQ010000169.1 GCA_937973565.1 uncultured Saprospiraceae bacterium
CGAGCAGAATCAATACAAGAATCAACATGGACCAAAAAGATGGAACCATCCGCGATCTAAAAACCATAGCATTACTGATGCATGCAAAAATGGAGGTATTTAAGTAAACTTTGCATTAATTTCATTCAAATTGTGGCTGATTAACCGGTCTGATTCTTCTTGCTTAGTGCCATTTTTCATATCTTTGATGGATTAAGCAAAACCGTTTTCATGACCACTACGATTGTTCTTGTATTCATAATTGGTTATCTACTGATTGTTTTTGAACACCCTCTTAAACTGGACAAAACGGTTTCAGCGCTTTTGACAGGATCCATTTTGTGGGCATTGCTGGCTTTGGGTTTCCATAGTGGCAGTGTTGAGGTCATAGATTCACACAGTCATTTATTTAATACAACGGCAGGATTAACTGATGCTGTGGAAGAGGGGTTTACTGCTACTTTACTGCACCACATCGGCAAAATTGCTGAGATTTTGATATTTTTGATTGGTGCCATGACCATTGTTGAGATCATTGATCTGCACAGGGGCTTTGAAGTATTAAAGGGCATGGTAAGAACGAAAAGCAAGAAAAAACTGCTATGGATAACCGGAATATTAGGCTTTATCTTATCATCCATCATTGATAACCTTACGGCTACCATCGTTCTGATCACTCTTTTGCGTAAATTGATCAAGGATCCCAAAGAAAGAATCTGGTATGCTAGTTTAATCATCACTGCAACCAATGCCGGTGGAGCTTGGTCGCCCATTGGTGATGTGACTACTACCATGCTTTGGATTGGTAAAAAAGTGACTTCAGGTGGTCTTATGGAATGGATGGTTTTGCCATCCATAGCCTGTTTCGTGGTGCCTTATGTCATTGCCAGTTTCTTGCCTGTATTTAAAGGATCTATTGAGCATGTATCTCAGGAAGATCTGAAAGCAGAAAAACTTTTATCAAGCAGGTTGATACTTTGGCTGGGATTGGGGAGTATTGTATTTGTGCCCATCTTCAAAACCATCACCCATTTACCCCCTTACATAGGAATGATGTTGGCATTGGGCGTAGTCTGGATGGTCTCAGAATACGTTCACCCCGAAGAAGATTTTACCCATGAGAAAAAACATTTGTATTCCGCACACCGCGCACTGTCCAGAATAGAGATCTCAAGTATTTTGTTCTTTTTAGGGATTCTTATGGCTGTGGCAGCTCTGGAATCAAACTCAATCAACGGTGTCGGATCATTGCAATACATGGCAGAGAGTCTGGAAAAAGCCATACCCAGCAGAGACATTGTTGTAATTCTTTTGGGTGTATTGTCAGCCATTATTGACAATGTACCCTTGGTTGCCGCCTCTATGGGCATGTTTACAGATCCTCTGGATGCCAAAATATGGCATTTTATAGCTTACACTGCGGGTACCGGTGGCAGCATGCTCATTATCGGTTCTGCTGCCGGTGTAGCAGCCATGGGTATGGAAAAAATAGATTTTATCTGGTATTTCAAGAAAATTTCCTGGCTGGCAGCATTGGGCTTTCTTGCTGGTGCCGCTGTATTTTTAATTCAATATGCCCTTCTTGGGCATTAAAACTATATCCATGATAGGAGAAGCCGATTTAATATTAAATCCCGACGGCAGTATCTACCACTTGGGCTTATTGCCTGAACAGATCAGTGATAATATTATTCTGGTGGGCGATCCTGATCGGGTTAAGATGTTTGAACCTTATCTGGACAGGGTAAATTTTACCCACCGTGTGCGCGAATTTGTATCCATGATGGGAGAATTCAATGGGAAATCAGTACTGATTCTCAGTACCGGAATTGGAACCGATAACATTGATATCGTTTTTACCGAATTGGATGCATTGGCCAATATAGACCTAAACACAAGAAAGGTAAAAACAAAGAAAAAAAGCCTCAATTTTTACAGGATCGGCACATCAGGTGCGTTACGGAAGGAAATACCGGTAGACTCATTTGTGGCTTCTACGCACGGCATAGGCCTTGATGTACTCATGCACTTTTATGACAGAAGTGAAGATGAAAAGTGTCTGGAAGTGAAAACAAGCATCGATAAGTTGTTGAAAAAGGAAAAGATTCCATCCTCTTCCTATGTATCTGCCGGTTCATCCTCTCTTTTGAAAAAACTTCCCAAACACTTTTACAAAGGGATGACACTTACTTTGCCCGGTTTTTATGGCCCACAGGGAAGGACGGTAAGGGTACAAAACAAGTCACCCAAGTTTTTGGATGTAATGCGTTCTGTTGAGGTAGGAGGAAAAGTTATTACCAATTTTGAAATGGAAACTTCTGCCATTTATGGTATGGCAGCACTGATGGGTCATAAGGCAATGTCGCTGAATGCCATCGTTGCGAACAGGGAACTCAATACTTTCAGTAAACAGCCGAAGAAAACAGTCGATGCTTTAATCCGTGAAGGACTTCAAATCATCACTGGTTGAAATTGAGGTACTTCAAACCTGATTAGTCTTTTTTCAATTCATAAGCCAAAACGTTTTGGGCGATCTGTCGTCCCAGTCTCAGGCCTTCCACGCAATCAAATCTTGGATGTACACCCAAATAGATTCTGGAAAATGCATTTTCCTCCCCAAAATCTCCGATTCTGGAATATGAACGTGGGGTACCGTTGAACTCAACCCTACCCTCATGGCAGCGGTCAGTGAAATAGTAATCCTCTCCAAAGAAAGACGCCATAATCCTGCTTCCTAAACCGGCAAATGTTGAATGTCCTGATGGATATCCGGGAAATGATGGGGTAAGCCCCGGTGTGCCAACCGCCGCACCTAAAAAAGGAGCAAAGTCAGGGTTGATATATTTTCTTATGAAATGGAAAGGTCTCTCCACATTGTATTCGTACTTAGCTTTCCATGCTGCTACTGCACCATCATTTTCGGCCATGCCCAGCTTACAGTACAAATGCAATGTAGTTTCCAGATCCAGATCTTCGATGACAATGATTTGGTTGGCAATGGCAAACATGCGTCCAGGTGGGCTAAATGTTAGTCCTACGATGTCATCACTCCAAAATTCGGCCATCCAATATTGTTGGCCTTCCTTATGAGTAACTACATGGTTAACTTCTGCAAAATCCCTGTAGTACCTGCTTCCCGGAGCAGTGCTGTAAAGTGGAGGATCCAGTGTTTTCAATTGATCACCATGGTTGGCAAACGTCCTTACTTTGCCCCAGTAAGGGAAAAGAGCCTTGCTTCCGGTAGCCGGTTGCCACTTGCCTTCTCCCATTGGGGGGCTATAGGAATCCGGACTCGGATCCAAAATTTGCTGTTCAGCTTCCAGATCCGTTTGAGCATATAAAATGATGGCATTGGCCACTGCTCTGCCCCATTGCTGAGAATTGTTGAATACTTCCTGACTTACCTGATCTCCTAATTGTGCGTTATAGGAAGCTTCCATATCCTTGATAAGAGCGGATTGTTCTGTGGTTTTATTGATAAGAAAATGCTCAAAAGTTTTTGCCATACAAGCATTGATGGCAATGTTCCAATGGTATTTTGTTAAGTCTTTGGAGGGAAGTTCAGGTAATTTAAGACCATCTTGCCTCAACGCATTCGAAACAAAATTAGGCATGCCGGGCAGGGCTGATTCATAAGCGGCCATGTTGATGTAAGCCAATGCCCTGGCTGTTGCCGCAGGCCTGAAACCGGGCAGGTATCTTTCAATGTCCAGATAAAGATCTGTCCAACCCACAACCACGTCGTTGTTGTATGTTTTGGCCAGATTTTCTCTTTTAATTTCCACCGCTACGGGATCGTCTTCACAGCCGACCCAAAGAATACTGCTCAAAAGAAGCAAGCAACATAAAATGCGGAATTTCATGAATTAAAAATTTAGCTTACAAAGATAAAAAAATAGCCGTTTTTATCCAATTACCACACTCAATATGTGACTTTTGGTAAAAAATAGCATAAAAAATGGAAATCTGAACAATTCTATCCGTCTTATCGTTTTGACATTGAAACTTTTTATATGAAGGGCTGGATATTCCATGATTTGATTCCCAAAGACGGAGAAAGCAATTTCGAACGGCTCTTTACCCTATTTAAAGAATTGCTGATTCACACCTCCGGAGATGTGGATGAGGCCCTGGCCTGGCTGACAGAACTTGACAAAAAATACAAACTCACTTCTCCAGAGTATACCCTTTCAGATTTTATAGCTGACCTTAGGGAAAAAGGATATCTGGCTGAAAGCAATGCAGGCCCCCCAAAAAAAGTTCCTACTACTAAATTGGAAAAAGCCCTGAGACAAGATGCCTTGGATCAGATCTTTGATCAGCTGAAAAAATCGAAATCGGGCCGACATAGCACTTCCTTATCCGGTGTGGGTGATGAACACGGCGCCGATCAACGCTCATTTGAATTTGGTGATGCTTTGGAACACATCGATGCAGAAACATCTATAAAAAACGCATTTATCCATCACGGCATTCAAGAATTTAAACTGAGTCCGGAAGACCTTGTGGTCCACGACCAGTTTATGCAAACACAAACCAGTACCGTCTTAATGATCGATATATCACATAGTATGATCTTGTACGGTGAGGATCGGATCACCCCTGCCAAAAAAGTAGCTATGGCTTTGGCTGAGCTGATCACCACCCGATACCCCAAAGACACATTGGATATCATTGTTTTTGGTAACGATGCGTGGCAGATAAGCATTGCTGACCTTCCCTACCTACAGGTGGGACCTTACCATACCAATACCGTTGCCGGACTTGAATTGGCCATCGATCTGCTCAGAAAGAAAAAGTCGGCCAACAAGCACATCATGATGATAACAGATGGAAAGCCAACCTGTATAAAAAAAGGCAAAAAATACTATCAAAACAGCTGGGGGCTTGATAAAACGATCATCAACAGAACCCTTTCGCTGGCCATTGCGTGCAGAAGGATGCAGATACCGGTAACTACTTTCATGATCGCGAAAGATCCTTTGCTGGTTCAATTTGTCGACAAGTTTACAGCTGCCAACGGGGGCAAAGCATTTTACTCTTCTTTGCAAGGATTGGGCGAATTTATTTTTATGGACTATAAACAACAAAAAAAGAATAAAAAGAAGTGAACAATATAACAACATTAGGAGCTCTTAAAGCCAGTGGATACATCTACAAAAGCATCAAGGACGAGATGAGGCATAACCTCATTCAATTTATGCAAGATGGCACCCATAGCTTTAACGGTATAAAAGGATTTGAACACACTGTAATTCCTGACCTGGAAAGAGCCATACTGTCAAGACATAGCATCTTGTTGCTGGGGCTTCGGGGCCAGGCAAAATCGAGGATTGCGCGACTTATGGTCAATTTGCTGGATGAGTATATACCCGTCATAAAAGGTTCAGAAATCAACGACGATCCCTTGCATCCTATCTCAGCGTATGGCAAAAGAATGGTGCAGGAAATGGGAGATGAAACGCCTGTGAGCTGGCTGCATCGTTCTCAGCGGTATGTTGAAAAACTGGCTACACCGGACGTAAGCGTTGCCGATCTCATTGGGGATATAGATCCCATCAAAGCTGCCACTCAAAAAATGAGTTTTTCGGACGAAGAAGTAATTCACTTTGGTTTAATTCCCAGAGCACACAGATCTCTGTTTGTGATCAATGAATTGCCCGATCTTCAGGCACGGATACAGGTTGCACTTTTCAATATATTACAGGAAGGTGATGTGCAGATCCGAGGTTTCAAAATGAGATTGCCCCTGGATCTGGCTTTTGTATTCACTGCTAATCCAGAAGATTATACGAATAGAGGCAGCATCATCACCCCCTTAAAAGATCGCATCGAAAGTCAGATACTTACCCATTATCCTTCTGACCTGGAAATCGCCAAAGAGATAACTTTGCAGGAGGCCAGGCTCACCAATGACCAGAGAGATCGCATCAAGATTGATAAACTGCACCACGACATTTTGGAACGCATGGTAATGAAGGCCAGGGAAAGTGAATACATAGACGGGAAAAGCGGTGTTTCTGCCAGGGTTGGCATTTCAGCCTATGAAAATCTTGTGAGTGCCATAGAGCGACGAATAATCATCCATGGAGAAAAAACAGGTAGTTCCCGATTGGCAGATTTCCATGCCATCCTTCCGGCATTGACCGGTAAACTTGAGCTTGTTTATGAAGGTGAGCAGGAAGGTCCCGTAAACGTTGCCTGGAAGTTATTTGAAGAAGCCCTGAAAGAGGTTTTTCTTCAATACTTCCCGCATCCTGACAGGCAAAAAAGAGACAGAGATGCATATGGTGTGTTGAGGGCTTATTTTGCCGGAGGCAATGAAGTACAGTTGTTGAATGACATGCCGCAAAATGCATTTGAGGACCAGCTTAATGCAGTTGCCGGACTAAGTAAATTGATAAAAGAATACATCGATACAAAACATAGCCCTGACGTTTACAAAGAATTGGCCTTACATGGTTTGGCAGCATTTCAGGTAATTGGTAAAAGCATGGGCTCCCATTCCATAGATTTTGCTGACCCACTCAGCAGCCTTTTAGATGATGACGATGAAGATTGATTTTTTTCATTACAACAACTACCTGTGCAAATTACTGCATATTTTCATCGCTATGGTTTTCATGATGATTCCTTCATGGGCACAGGTAAAAGTATTTGAAAACCCATTAGGAAAAGGTCGAACACAGATTTATGCAAAAAACGAAAGTCCAATTCCTTATACCGTCATTTTGAAGCTTAAGTTGAAAAACATGAGCACTGCATCTGTACTACCCAGTCACTTTGTGGTTCCTGCCAATGCCCAAAACTTTGTGCTTACAGAACTGGTGGCAGGAAAAGGCAAATACAACTACATTGTAACATTTGAATCATTTAAAGGTATTGCCACGGGCCATCATCACAATGACGGATATCCATATTTGATTCCCGTACGGCTGCCTTACAAGGTAATTCAGGGTTATTATGGTAAATTCAGTCACCTAGACAAGAAGGCAATTGATTTTGGCCTGCCTATTGGGAGCGATGTATTCGCTGCACGAGAGGGGGTTGTATTGGAAATCAAATCCAATGGCAAAAAAAACTGCTTAGATAAGGGGTGCGACCAGGAAGGCAATTACATTAAAATTCTCCATGATGACGGAAGTGTAGCATCGTACTACCACCTTAAACACAATGGATGTCTTGTAGAACCCGGTCAAAAAGTGGTAAAGGGACAATTGATTGGAAAAAGCGGTAATACGGGATTCAGTTCAGAGCCCCATCTTCACTTTGAAGTATACAGTTTACACAACAAATCGAAATTTTACCCTGACATCACATTTGAAATCGAGCAGGGAAAAACCATCAAAGGTTCGTTGTTTAAACCTAAAAGTTGATTTGGGCCTGTAAACGCAGCAATCTACCTTTTTGAAGGTTATCACGGTTGTTGTGATCTTCAAACCTACGCGATGAAAAAACATATTCTGCTGTTAATTCCAGACTTTTGGTCAACAGTAACTCTGCACCAATTTCCAACTCTTTTACCGCGTGACTTCTGGCATCTAATTCCAGTTTTTTACCTCCATTCAGAAATTGATATTTAACGAAAGGATACAAAGTCATGCCCGCCAATTTGCCCTTATAATTGAGCAATACATAGGCACCTTTGTAATCCTGAACGGTAATACTATCGGTAACAGGACTGTATCGTGGCCCACGGCCGAAATTGTATTCAGCTTGAATACCGAATGGCTTTGGGTACAAAATGAAAGATGCCGCCATTTGCCTGTCTGTATAGGCTCGATCCGCATAGAATTTTACGCCGTTTGACAATTGATCCGTATTCATCACATATGTACCCCGGTACATTTGCACACCCGGTTCAATAATTTGACTTCCTAATTTAAAAGGATAGGTAACCCTGGCCACCATATGCGGTTTATTGTTCAATTCAGGTCGATTGGCCGACTGGCCGTTGTACAAACCAAAACCAAAAATTCCATAATCGCCTGAACCTTTAAATCCTTCTTTGACCAATTGCGTATAAAGTTCCTTAACTGCTTTAGGGGTGTAATACAGAAATGCCCCCATATCCCTTTCATTGGGGACTGCTGCGTTGATACCATCTGCCCTGTCAAGGGCCAATCGATTCTGAGAAGATTGAAGATTCTCAAAGCCAAAAGGTACTTTACTTTGACCCAAACGCAATTTGAGCGTATTTTCAGCATCAAATCCAATATCAAAGTAAGCATCTCTGATCTGTGCAAAATGCTGACTATTACTACTGGCATTAATGGCCAGATCCGGTTGAATGTAAAAGAATACATTTTTATGGATATTTCCTGAAAAGACCAAACGGGCTCTTCTTATAAAAAAGCCACCATTCTCGCCCCAACTGCGGTCGCATTGCTCACATTTGAGCTTTGAGTTGGTCTCAAGTAAGCGATTGTACCTGAATTGCAAGTAACCTCTCAATTGAATGGTCTCATACCATTTTTTTTCCTGCTTTGGCGTTTCCTGTGTCTTATCCTGGGCTATTAATCCCTGATTAAAGCCTATGGTTGTAAAAATGAGAGCCAATAGCAAGGCTCTGCAACAGCTTGCAAACAAAGTATTCATACCTTAAAGTGAATGATTGGAAGTAGCTTTTACACCTTAGGTGTTGGGAAGCAAGCCAACTTCCTTGTTTATAAAATATTAGTTATACAATTCCAAACCAAGAAACGATAAAGTAACACAAGGCCGCTACCAATGCACTTACCGGCACCGTTAATATCCATGCCCACAATAAGTTGATCGTTATACCCCACCTTACAGCGCTGAGTCTTTTCGATGCTCCAACCCCAATGATCGCACCTGTGATAGTGTGTGTTGTACTCACCGGTATACCCATTTGTTCGGTCATAAACAGGGTAAATGAACCGGCAGATTCTGCACACACTCCTTCAAGGGCTGATACTTTGGTGATTTTGGTACCCATTGTTTTCACGATCTTCCAGCCACCGCTCATCGTACCCAATCCAATTGCTGTGTAACACGCTAACGGAACCCAGGGAAGATCTTTTAAGGCAGCGGATACATCCGGATAAAGATCCGGGTGGGTTGCCACGTAGGCTGCTCCAATGATGCCCATCACTTTTTGGGCGTCATTACCACCATGACCTATGCTGAATGCAGCCGAAGAAATGAGCTGTAATTTTTTAAACATTTCCGATACCCTGTAGGCATTGGGCGTTTTTATTACTTCTGAATATATATATGTCAAGATAAAAATGGCGATAACAACCATGATACCCCAAACCAAAACACTGTTATCTGCTTTGTGAATGGCCTTTTCCATTTTCTTTACATCTACTTCAGGATCGATGTCTTTTGCTATTGCTGCTGCCATGGCGGCAGCTCCGATATTATCGTAATCCGCTATTAAAGGTTCAATCTTGCCTACGACAATCTTTTTCTCTGCCAGTTCGGCTGCTGCTTCAGGGTCATCGGCAGCCTTTTTCTTTAATTTATCAAGCTTGTAATATTTCTCTACAGCTTCGGTCATCTTGTTTTGCTCAAAATGATCAAACATAACATATGTGGCTCCTGCCATAACGAGAATTACGGCAATTCGTAGCCAAACGTTGCGCATCATGGTCACAAATGTGATAAGCATGGATATAACCATGCCAATGATGGGGGCTAGGAAAATAAAGGCAACGATTTGTGAAATTTTGCCCAGTTCAATAACATTGAATACAGAGTCAAAACCTTTGCCCATACCGGCATGGGCAAGAGCTGCACCGGCAAAGCCTCCGATCAGGGTATGAGAAGAGGATGAGGGAATGCCAAACCACCAGGTAAGTAAATTCCAGAATATTGCTGCGATTAAGCCTGCCAGGATAACACCCAGGGTAATGTATTCCGAGTGAACCGTTTTACCTATAGTATTGGCTACCGCGTGGTCCTGAAAAATAAAATAGGCGACAAAATTGAAGAAGGCAGCCCAGACTACGGCTTGAAACGGGGTTAAAACTTTGGTAGAAACAATGGTCGCTATGGAGTTGGCGGCATCGTGAAAGCCATTGATGTAGTCAAACAACAAGGCAAGTAAGATGATAACGATCAATAAGCTCATGATCTGGTGCTTTTGTGGTTGGAGTTTCTTGTTGGATTAAACAGATTAAGCATATTTTACAATAATGCTTTCTACCACGTTGGCTGCATCTTCACATTTGTCTGTTACACTTTCCAGTTTAGAGTAGATTTCTCTTCTTTTTATCAAATCTTTGGCATCTACTTCAGGGCTGTTGTACAGGTATTGAAGGGCGCCATCAAAAACATCATCGCTTTGGCTTTCTATTTCTTTGATGATGGCAATGGCATCCGTCATCAATCGCATGTTTTGCATGTTTTTCAGCTCAATGACGGCCTTACTTACATGCACACAACAATCATAGATGAGTTCAGACATTTTTTGAAATTCGCTTTCTGTGGGATCCACTTTGTATAGCGTAATTTTTTTTGCGGCAGTAAAAATATTGTCTGATATATCATCCAATGCTGTAGCCAAAGCATGAATATCTTCCCTATCGAAGGGTGTAATAAAGTTTTTACCTAACTCCGTAAATATATTGGCAACCAGTACATCGTTTGCTTTTTCTTTTTCCCTTAAAACTGAGACAAGTTTTACCTGTTGCTCATAAGCTTTTTCATGGGATAGTTGTTTTAACACATCTGCCATGGTATTAACCTCATGGACAACCTGCTCAAATAAATCGTAAAATATTTTGTCTTTAGAAAGAAATGATCGAAGGAATGACTGAAGTGACATGTTGGTTTAATGTTTGTGCAAAGGTAACACAAAGGATTAATTCTGTCCTGAAGTTAAAACTGGCTATATATAAAGATTACAATTATTTAATATTGACATCTTTTTTAGCCTTAAAAATTAACATTAAATTTACATTGGGTCCAAAATTGCCGCTATTAAACTGTCTACAACAAAATTAAAATCAGGTAACCTCCCTTTTGCCGATACAATAGCTCGATCTAAACAGCTTTTTCACCCCCTTTTCGAAATATAATTCCGGCCTATTCCTTGAATAACAGGTCAATAAATGCCTTTCGATTGAAAACCTGCAGTTGATCCATGCCTTCTCCTACCCCAATATACCGAATGGGAATTTTAAATTGATCGGAAATGCCCAAAACAACGCCCCCCTTTGCTGAACCGTCCAATTTGGTGAGCGCCAAACCTGTTACATCGGTCGCTTCCGTAAATCGTCTCGCCTGTTCAATGGCATTCTGACCGGTGGTGGCATCCAATACCAAAATTACTTCGTGGGGAGCACCCGGCATTCTTTTATCGATGGACTTCCTTATCTTGGTCAACTCGTCCATCAAGTGTTTTTTGGTATGCAGCCTGCCTGCTGTGTCAATGATGGCAAGATCCATGTTTTCCTGGATCGCGTAATTAACAGTTTCATAGGCAACAGACGCCGGGTCTACGTTCATTCCTTTAGAAAAAAACCGGGACCCTGACCGTTCCGACCAGATTTTTAACTGGTCAGCTGCAGCTGCTCTGAAGGTGTCCCCTGCACCCAACACCACTTGTTTTCCTTTGAGTTTGAACTGGTGGGCGAGTTTTCCAATGGTAGTTGTTTTACCTACACCATTGACACCCACTACCAAAATGATATGAGGTTTGTGACCCTCGGGAAATTCAAAATCTTCTAAGTCTTCTGTGTGATTTTCCTCGAGAATTACAGAAATTTCATCTTTGAGAATCTGATTGAGTTCTTCTGTGTTGAGGTATTTGTCTTTTGCCACCCTGGCTTCCAGTCTTTCAATTATCTTGACCGTGGTATTGAGCCCAACATCGGCAGAAATTAAAATCTGTTCCAGATCATCCAAAAAGGATTCATCCACTTTGGTTTTTCCGGCTATGGCTTTTGTAACCTGACTAAAAAAAGAAGATTTGGTTTTCTCTAAGCCCTTGTTCAGGTCTTCTTCTTTTTCCCTGGTGAAAAATTTTTTAAAAAAACTCATGGATTGTGATGATGGTTTTTTAATAAACAGAAAAAGGGCTTTTCCCAAAGAAAAAGCCCTGATCCATTATTCTCACGATAATACCTGAAGGTATTACTTGTTTTGTTCGAAATATTCTTTGACTTTATCCTTGTGGATAATGACTTCCTTGTAAGAGTACTTACCTGTAACGGGATCCTTTACACTTCTCACAACTTTAACGAAGTCCCTACCTGAACCTGCGTTCGCAGCCCTTTGGGCAACTTTCGCGTTTTTCGATACTTTTGCCATTGCTCGTTATTTGATTTCTTTGTGAACAGTCATTTTTTTTAGGATTGGGTTGTATTTTTTCAACTCCATCCTGTCAGGGGTATTTTTCCTGTTTTTCTGGGTAACATACCTTGAAGTCCCAGGCATACCAGAGCTTTTGTGCTCAGTACATTCCAAAATAACCTGGATTCTGTTACCTTTTGATTTCTTTGCCATTGTAAATCTTTTTTCCTATGATTTATAATTTCACTCCGGTGTCGTAACCCTTGGAGTTCAATTCTTTCAAATATGCATACAAACCTAATTTGTCGATATTTCTAAGCGCATGCGCAGATACCTTAAGGGTTACCCACCTATCTACCTCAGGAATATAAAACCTCTTCTTCTGAAGATTCGGTTGAAATTTCCTGATGGTCTTTACATTGGAGTGGGATACCTTGTTGCCTTTCATGGCTGATTTTCCCGACAATTGACAAACCTTTGACATTTTAAATAGATTTTCTATGTTTTTCTATTAGTGACTCCGGAAGGATTCGAACCTTCAACCGCCTGATCCGTAGTCAGGTACTCTATCCAATTAAGCTACGGAGCCTTAAGCATTTCCTTCTGAAGCTCTCTCAAAAGAGAGTGCAAAGATAAGTCAAAATTTTATTCTGACAAATATTTTGATTAAAAATGCAATATCAATTAATATTCAACACTTTACCCATCAAAATCAACGATTTAGGATGGCTTCGGCGTAGGCATGCCAACTCATAGAGGCCTTCATTTTGGCAACTCCATGCCTGTCCAATGGCTGATCCAACATTTTTTCCATGGTAGCCGACATGCTTTCTATGGTCTCATCTGCCAGGTAACCATTGACTCCTTCCTCGATGGTTTCCGGAAAATGTCCTACCCTTGTGGCCAGAATGGGCAAATCAAAGTTGTAACTTAATGATTCAATGCCTGACGGAGTAGCTGTGAGATAATACAAAACCACACAATCGCTTACCTGAAAATATTTATGTACATCTTCATTGGGAATAAATTGGTTGAAGACGACTACCCTATCCCGGAGATTGAATTTATCTATCAGGTCAAGGGGCTTGTAATTCGATTCATCGTCACTGGAACGAAGCAATATCTTTTTGGCTAAACCGAAAACTGTCTTTTTTATCCGTGTCATAAAGTTTCCGGGATCAAGTGTGTTCCAAAAAGACTCACCACAAATCAACAAACTTACATCATCCCTACTGGCAGCAACATGACTAAACGCTTCAATCACCTGATGCAAACCTTTGTATTTGCGGATAAATCCAAAAAATAAGATAACCTTTTCCCTCAGTCCAAATCGGGCTTTGAATTCGCTGATATCAAAGTTTGGATCCGGTTTATACAAGTCATAAATTGGATGAAACAACTTAATAACAGTGGTTTCTTTACCCGCAGACCTTAGGCCATCATAACTGAGGTGAAATTGTCTGCCCGGATACAGAGTTTTTAACTCTTCAAAAGTCTTTAAAGCATGAACAATGTAGGTGTCCGCTCTGGTGATTCCCATTTTGGTAAACATTCGGTCTATGGCACTTTGTTCTTTTTGAATGACAAAATGCAGATCGAGTATGATTTCACATGGACAAAGCTTTTTGAGCTGACGGATCATGTTACCTATCGGCAGGCCCTGGATGGCTATGGACCATTGAAAGATGACGATTTGAGGTTTTAAATCCGCCATCAAGCGGGCCGTTGCTTTCCACGAAAGTGGGTTATTGTAATTGGTTATATAATGGGTTCGGATCTGTGTACCTTCCAAAAAATTCATCTGGCTTACCCGATCTTTGAAATCTCTCGGTACGATGCCGGGATATTGCTGGGTCCAGGAAACGATGTCTACAGAAACGCCATCAAATGCACTTAATGCTTTAGCCAGCGAAGTGTTGTAGTTTGAGATTCCCCCTTTAAACGCGGGTCCTGGACCAAAACAGATTACTTTCATGCCACAGGGTTTTTTCCTTCTTTGAGTGCTACTGCATTGTATACTCTTCTCAAGCCTTCCTCCAGCGTGATTTTTGCTTTCCATCCCAATTTTTGTTCCACAAAATCCATGCTGCAATACCGATTGTGTACACCTACCGGTTTATCCAGCAAACACTTGATCTCGGTTTCGTAGCCGGCAATTTGACAAAAAATTCCAATCATCTCCCTGAAACTCGTGAGCTTGCCCATGCCTATATTGATAGCCGTGCCATCTCCAATGTGATCCATGGCCAGAAGAGTACAATCCAATACATCTTCTATGTGTACAAAGTCTCTTCCCTGATGACCGGTACCCCACACTTCAAATGGACTTTCTTTGTGTACAGCTCTTTTGGCCAGTGAGGGTACAGGATAGGAATAGTCCTGATCTTCTCCATATCCTGAAAACGGGCGGATGCAAGTGATATGGATACCATAATGACTGTGTGCAATTTTGGCCAAAAATTCACCGGTGAGTTTTGTCCAGCCGTATGTCATATCCGGTTGGCCCATATTGGCAAAATCAATATCCGATTCTCTCAATTGAATGGTATTGCTCTCCGTCTGTTTGCTAATGGGATAGGCAGCACTGGAACTGGGGTAAAGCACCCGCTCCGGTTTGGCTCGTGTGACCCACAAGAAAAATTCTGCATCAATGGCCAGATCTGTGGCTACTTTCATGGGATCTCCGTCGATCATTGCCCTTCCTCCCACTATGGCAGCAAAGTGAAAAACATCTGCCCAGTGTTCTATGTCAAGTTGATAAGTAGCCAATAACCATCCGCTGTCCCGGGTCATGTTGCGAACGAATTCCTGAAAGTCACCTTTGATAAAGACGAGACGGCCATTTCCAAAAATTTTCACATTGTTCTCAGTGCTTTCAAGCGGCAAATCCAACCAGGTTTCCGGGTCTTTTCCTACCGACAAATCATCTATGAATACGATTCTGTCCTGAGTGGTTTTATAAAGCCTTTTGACCATGTTTCTTCCAACGAAACCACAGCCTCCTGAGATCAAGTGATTTTTCATGTGAAAATTTTGGATATTCCTATAAAAACAATTTATTTCCCTTTAAGGATCAATTTACAAAATATTATTGCAAACAACCCTTTGTTTCGCTTACAAAGTTACAACTTAAGCACCAAAATAAATCCAAATCCATATAATATTTTGTATGTGTTTAAGTGGCTCTTGGGCCTCCGTCATTGGTAAACCAGTAAATGACTACCTTTGCAACTTTCAATGCCGTCAGAAATGGAATTGCAGCGTCGATTTTCAGAACAAATACTCTCACAAAGCCAAATGGTGAGTCTAATGGCCGGGCAGAAAGCATTGCTAGACTCTCTTGCAGCAGCCACACAACTTGTCATAGACGCCTATCAGCAGGATAAAAAAGTTTGGTTTTGTGGAAATGGTGGTAGTGCCGCAGACGCGCAGCACCTGGCTGCAGAATTAACCGGTCGATTCTACAAAAACAGGAAGGCGCTGAATGCTGAGGCATTACACTGCAATACTTCTTATTTAACCGCTGTTGCCAATGACTACAGTTTTGATACGGTGTATGAGCGAATGATGGAAGGCCTTGCCAAAGAAAGAGATGTTTTGCTTGCCTTTTCTACATCGGGCAACTCTGAAAACATCATCCGGGCGATTCAGGCTGCCAAACATCAAAAAGCAGCAGTGATAGGTTTTACCGGACTTACAGGCGGCAAGATGAAGGATATCTGCCATTGTACCATCCAAATACCGAGCGACGATACCCCCAGAATCCAGGAAGGGCATATTTTGTTGGGCCACTTATTGTGTGAACAAGTTGAAAAGGCATTGTTCCCGGCTCAATGATATCCAAGGAATTGTTTACTTTTGCATGCGTATTAATTTATATATGTTGGTTCATACTTTTTAGTCGAAAGATGAACATATACCCAAAACAACAATGAGTCAAAACACTTTAACCACCGTAGAAACAGCGGGAAAGCTGGGTCTTTTACCAGAAGAATTTGAAAAAATCAAAACGATTTTGGGGAGGACACCCAACTTCACCGAACTGAGTATATTTTCGGTTATGTGGAGTGAACATTGCAGTTACAAAAACTCCATAAAATACCTCAAAACCTTGCCAAGAGAGGGAGAATGTCTACTGGTAGGTGCCGGTGAAGAAAATGCAGGTCTTGTTGATATTGGTGATGGCCTGGGTTGCGCTTTCAAGATTGAGTCGCACAACCACCCTTCTGCCATTGAACCTTATCAGGGAGCTGCCACCGGCGTGGGTGGTATCCACAGAGATATATTTACCATGGGAGCCAGACCCATTGCTGCCTTGAATTCACTTAGGTTTGGCGATATTACGATACCTCACACCCAAAGACTGGTGAAAGGAGTTGTAAGCGGTATTGGCGGTTATGGCAACTGCCTGGGTGTACCCACCATTGGGGGCGAGGTCTATTTTGATGCTTGCTACAACCAGAACATCCTGGTCAATGCTATGTCAATAGGCACTGTGAAAAAAGGAGAAACCGTTTCCGCCCGGGCAGATGGTCCGGGCAATCCTGTATTTATTGTGGGTTCAGCTACCGGTAAAGACGGCATTCACGGAGCCACCTTCGCGTCAGCCGATCTGACAGAAAATTCTGCTGAAGACCTGCCAGCGGTTCAGGTAGGCGATCCCTTCCAGGAAAAACTACTGCTGGAGGCCAGCCTGGAAGCCATTCAAACCGGTGCCATCGTAGGCATGCAGGATATGGGTGCAGCGGGTATTACCTGTTCAACATCAGAAATGAGTGCTAAGTCGGCCACCGGTATGGTAATTGACCTTGATAAGGTCCCCACACGACAATCCAACATGCAGGCATTTGAAATCTTACTTTCTGAATCTCAGGAAAGAATGCTCATTGTATGCCATAAAGGCCAAGAAGACAAATTGACGGCAGTATTTGATAAATGGGATCTGGAATGTGAAGAAATCGGATACGTAACCGACACAGGCATGCTGGAATTTTTCCACCACGGAGAAATGGTTGCAAACGTTCCGGCAGAGCCTCTGGTATTGGGTGGAGGAGCACCGGTATACGACAGATCGTATACAAAGCCAAAATACATCGATTCGCTGGCAGATTACAACGCAGCCAATATCGCAGCGCCTGCTGATTTGAAAGCTACACTTGGAGAAGTAGTGATAAGCCCCAACTTATTGAGCAAACGTTGGATTTACGAGCAATACGACAGCATGGTAAGGACCAATACACAAACTACCAATACGGCATCCGATGCAGCTGTCATTCGCATCAAAGAGAATGGCAAGTCGATAGCGGCAACGGTGGATTGTAATTCAAGTTACGTTTATGCAGATCCCTATAAGGGAGCTATGATTGCAGTTGCGGAAGCTGCACGAAATCTGGTATGTGCGGGAGCTGAGCCTTTGGCTGTCACCAATAACCTCAATTTCGGTAATCCCTATAACGAGGAAGTTTATTGGCAATTTGTACATGCGGTAAAGGGCATGGGAGAAGCCTGCAGGAAATTCAATACACCGGTGACAGGCGGAAATGTGAGTTTTTACAATCAATCCGTATTGAAGGATAAGATTGAACCCATTTATCCTACGCCAACCATTGGTATGATCGGACTTATTAACAAAGCAGATCATTTCAAGTCCTTGTCTTTCCAGAAAGAAGACGACCTCTTGTTTTTAATAGGAAAGATGGTTGACGATTTAAATCAAAGTGAATACATCAAAAGAATTCACGGAATCAAAGAAAGTAAGTGCCCACGATTTGAATTGGAGGAAGAATATCAGTTACAGCAAGTAGTAAAGACTTTTATACGTTCAACACCTGTGAAATCCGTTCATGATGTGGCAGAAGGCGGACTATTCATGAATCTGCTTGAGAGTAGCTTTGAAAATGGAAAAGGATTTGATATTCAAAATCCCGGCATCCTCAGAGATGATGTATTCCTGCTGAGTGAATCTCAAAGCCGTGTTGTAGTTTCCATCGCCCCGGAATTTAAGAATAGTTTAACGGAATTATTGAGACAAAACAACGCAGATTTTGTTGAGCTAGGCAGGGTTACGGGAAGTGAAATCCTTGTTAATGGTATGTCATTGGGCAGCATTGAGGATTGGAAAACGATATATGAAAATCGCTTGGGTCAATTGATCGAAGCATAATTATGGACAACAAATTTTAAAATACATGCATAATATCAGATTTGTTTATTTGTTTCTTTTGTTCGCCGGACTATTTGCAGCCTGTGGGGCGATGAACGGCACCTCTATCTCCGGCAAAATAGAAAATGCCGGTGATATGAGCATCTTTCTCGATCGTGTTGGTTTGAACACCACCAGCAATGTGAGATTATCCGCAGAAAAAACCGGAGCAGACGGAAGCTTTAAGTTTAGTTTACCGGATGGCATTCAGAAGGGTATTTACCGAATCACGCTGGGAGCCAAGTCCATTGAATTGGTTTCAGATGGCAGCGAAAAAGACATCGTGATCAGTGGCGATCTCAATACCCTGCAGAATATGGATTATAAGGTAACAGGATCCAAACTCTCAGAAAAATTCCTGGCCATTGTACAAGGCTTTGTCCGCAAAGAAATTGACATAGCCCGTTTGACGGAACTGGCAGAAAAAGAAGCAGATCCTATGGTGTCATTTATGATCGCCAGCAGAATGTTTACATTCAGAGAAGAGTTTGCCGACTTACATGTAAAAGTGGCATCGAGACTAAAGGAGACCGGGGTTGACTTTGCATTGGAATACGAAAACATAGCCTCTACCCTATTGAAGCAGAATGCCAGAAGAATGGCTACTGCCAAAATTCAGTTGGGCATGGACGCTCCCGAAATAGCGATGGAAGGAGTTGATGGTAAGGTCAGAAAACTGTCAGATTACAAAGGAAAGGTTGTGCTCATCGACTTTTGGGCAAGCTGGTGTGGTCCTTGCAGAAAGGCCAACCCTCATGTGGTAGAAATCTATGAAAAATACAAAGACAAAGGTTTCGATGTGTTCAGCGTATCTTTGGATGGTGTAGACAACCGCACAAGGGCAGCCCTGCAAGGAGATGCCAACCAAATTAAGGAAAATCTGGAAAGATCCAAAGAACGATGGTTGGGTGCCATTGCGCAGGACAATCTGCACTGGCCCGGCCATGTAAGTGACCTGAAAAAATGGGACTGCGTTGCCGCTGCGGCATATGGCGTATCTTCTATTCCCAAGACATTTTTAGTAGATAAAAACGGAAAAATTGCAGCGATTGATCCTCGCTATAATTTGGAAGCCGAATTATTGAAATTCTTATAAAGATGAAAAGCGGAATCAATTTTGGTTCCGCTTTTTGTTTTCAGTTGCCACTTTTAAAAGTTTCTTATAAAGCTCCAAAGCTTGTTGAATCAATGATTGGGAGCCATCGTTGACAATTATCCAATCCGCATAAGTTTTCATTTCTTCTTCCGACAGCTGACTTTTTATCCTGCTTACAACAGCTTCCTTAGTCATGCGACTGCGCTTCATGACCCTACGAATCCTTATTTCTTCAGGACACGTGACCAGGATAATGTAATCCAATTCTTTATAGCTACCCGACTGTATTAAAAGAGCAGCTTCTTTCATTGTAATAACTGACGTTTGATTTGCCTGCCAGGTTCTGCCGTCTGCTATTACGGCCGGATGCACAATATTATTCAGTGCTTCACGCATTTCAGGTTTGTTGAAAATCGTTTGGGATAGGAGGCTTCTGTTTAACCTGCCATTGCGGAAATAGGCATTCGGTCCAAAGAGATTAATAATTTTTTGTTTCACCTCTTTATTGGCCGTCATTATGGTTTTGGCTCTGTCATCTGCATAATAGACGGGGATACCCATGGTTTCAAAAATCTTGCAAACAGTAGATTTTCCGCTACCTATTCCGCCTGTTATACCTACCTTGATCATGGCCTTTCCAAAATTTGCGAAGCTATATTACAAAAGGGAACCGTGGTATCATCGTGTATCATTTCATCGGGAAGTTCCAACAACAAAGATCGCAATTTCAGGTATTTTGCGTTGAATTCAGAAACACCGCAACTGGCTTCTATGGTTGCTTTGTCTTCGAATTTTTTTTCACCTACTTCAAAATCCACTGATTTTAAGGCATTCAAGACCTGCCCCATTTCTGCATAGTCCACTGAAAAGACCGTACGAATCAACTCTTGTTTGGCTACTTTACCTGCCATATTAAGAACTTCGGCAGCTGCTTCTTTATAGGCCGTTATCAAACCGGATGCACCCAGTTTGGTGCCTCCATAATAGCGTACAACAAAGACCGCAACATCGGTGATATCATGGCTGAGGATTTGTCCGTAAATCGGTTTACCAGCCGTATTGGATGGTTCTCCATCATCCACCATCCTAAAACGATTGCCTTCGGATCCCAATCGGTAGGCATAGCAAATATGGGTGGCTTTGGGGTGCAACTTCCACAACTCATCGAGTTTTGTCTCTACCTCTACTTCTGTTTTTGCGGCACAGGCATAGGCAATAAATTTGCTCGCCTTCTCTCTGGTATCGGTGATGGCATCTTTTTCAATGGTGTAGTATGTGTCACCTTTTATGTCCATGGAAGCGAAAGCAGAATGATGGCTACGATGGCCAATATAAATCCTTTCAGGCGATTGGGTGTCAGCTCCTCTTTAAATAACAAAATGCCGGTTGTGGTTGTGAGCAGAATAATGGAAACATTGAGGATGGGAAACAAAACACTGCCTTGCCAACCGTGGCTCAGTAAAACCACAATCAGATAGATTGAAAAAAAATTGGGTATGCCCAGGGCAATACCGGCTCCAACGTCAAGCCAACGCCATTTTTCACCGGTTTTAAAGTCACTGGCCGCAACATATATAAGTCCTGATAATCCGGCGAACCCAAAAAGCGATGCCGTAAACAACAAGCCATGCCCTGTAGAAATGCCTTGTTTTTCTGCCAAAAACAAGCTGAGATCTACCATACTGGAGCCAAACCAAGTAAGCAAGGGTAAAGAGAAAATGGCCTTTGAAAAGGGTGTGGACGTTATGGTAGATCTTTGCGCATTGATATAAATAACCGCTAATACAGCGCAACATAAGCCCGCCAATTTCCAGGGAGTGGCCAGCTCACGATAAACGAATAGGGCCACCAATACCGGTATGATCAAAGATAGCTTCTGAGAAGTTGTGGCCACCATTACCCCATGCCCGGCCACTGTGCGACCGATGACCAGGAATACCGAAAAGAACAGGATCCCCATTGGAACTGACCACGGCAAAAGATTTGATAGTTGAGGCAGGGATGACTGGAAGTTGGAAAAATCAGAAACCAGTGCAGTAAGCACGCATGTGAAATAGTTGATCACAATTGCTCTTTTGACGTCTACCTGGTAAGTTGGGAAGATTTTAAAAATGACAGCAACCAGCACGTTGAGCAGAATACAGAGAATTAAAATCAAACCTGTGAATTTATTGGCTAAGGTAAAACAATCCTAAAGAAGCGCTTTTGATTTGAGGTGAAAAATGTATGGCCGATAAGATATTCTATAGCGAGTTCTTGGGTTGGATGCATATGCTCATGTCCAAGCTTACAGTAGAATCGAGGGATAATGGCAAAAAAAAAGACCCAACTAAGTGAGTCTTTACTGTATTTGTATAAATGGTAGCTCTACAGTTGTGTATTAAAATCCGTATCCTACGGATAAGGTAATTTGGTTGGCACCTGTGCGGAATTTTGATTTTGCTGCACCAAAGAAGACGTGGTCACCAATGGTGGTCAAAGCGTTTTCATATCTCACGTCGATGGCCAATTTGCCTATATCATAACCCACAGCGCCGGAAAATCCGTACGTCATAGAGGCTAATTTCTCAACATAGGTAGGAATTTCGGTAAAAGCAGATTTGTGATCTGCCAAAAAGTGGAAGACAGGACCAAAGCCCAATCTGATGTTGTTGGATGTGATTCCAGCGTTGATGATCAAATCCATTGTTTTCCATTCTTCGGTAACCATTTTAGGCTGGTTGTCGCGGGTGTTGTAAGTAACCTGATCAAAGCCAAGACTGTAGCTGCTAAAAAGGGCATCTACCTGCAGGTAGCTCCAGCCCATCACTTTTTTTGCGTAAATACCTGCACTGAAAACAGGCGAAGCTTTGGCAAACGTCAGTTTATGCGTTACGTAGTCGTTTTCATTACCGGCGTAAACGGATTCCGGTCTGGTGGGTATAATACCAATACTGGTTTTAAATCCAACGGTTCCCTGGGCTGAGGCGGCCAATGTGGTCAATAAAAAGACGGCCATCCATAGTGTGTTTCTCATTTTGTATTTCTTTATTGTGTTTTATACTATATATTCGTTTTTTTAAAACGAATAAAAAATTCACATATTGTATTTATACGACAAAATATTTCCCTTCACCCCCCTATTTCAACCCCTCACAATATTTTATTTTATTTTTAGAACTAATCATATAATAAATAAATTAATATGATTGAATGATCGAAAAAATAACGTCAAATATTTTACAAAACTTATTACTGGGAGAATAATCTGAACAGCAAGGCCTGAATTAAACAAGGAAATACTGAACATGTTTGTCGTAAAGTTCACAATTATTTCCCAATATTAGACAATTATTTTACATATTTCCCCTTGTCGGGAGCCAAATTAGTTTACTTTGAGGCCTATATTTGCAAAAAAAATACAAAATGTCTGGGGGAAGATATGAGCAACGTGGGGTTTCGGCCGATAAATCAGAGGTGCATCAGGCCATAAAAAATCTCGATAAAGGACTTTATCCCAATGCATTTTGTAAAATCCTACCCGATATTGCCGCAAACGATGCATCTTATTGCAATCTGATGCACGCTGATACCGCGGGTACCAAGACCAGTCTGGCCTATGTTTATTGGCGGGAGACCGGAGACTTGTCGGTATGGGAGGGCATTGTACAGGATGCCCTGGTAATGAACCTGGATGATATGGCTTGTGCCGGTTGCATCAATGATTTTGTCGTTTCATCTACCATTGGAAGAAACAAAAACCTGATCCCGGCTGAAGTATTGACAGCGCTGATTGAAGCAGCTCCGAAATTTGCTCAGGCAATGGAAGCTTATGGCATCAAACTCCATTTGGCCGGTGGAGAAACAGCAGATGTGGGTGACATTGTAAGAACGGCCGATGTGGGCTTTACCGTCTTCAGCAGAATGCCCAGAAAAGATGTTATCAACATTGATATAAAAGAAGGCGATTACATTGTGGGCTTTGCCGGTTATGGACAAACCAACTACGAATCATCCTACAACGGAGGTATGGGCAGCAATGGACTTACATCCGCCAGGCATGATGTATTTCATTCGTTATATGCTGAAAAGTATCCTGAATCTTTCGACCCGGGTATAAACCGTGCGCTTGTGTATAGTGGCAGTAAAAAACTAACCGACACCGTTGAAGTGAATGGCTCGGTTACTACCCTGGGAAAATTGGTTTTATCCCCTACCCGCACCTTCCTTCCCCTGCTCAGCAGATTAGTACCGGCATACCGAAACCAGATCCATGGCATCATACACAATACCGGAGGCGGCTTGTATAAAGTTGATAAATTTATTGGAGAGGGATTATGCGCTGTAAAAGATAATTTACTTCCCGTTCCTCCTTTATTTCAAATTATAGAACAAGAGTCGGGAACAACCCACATGGATATGTTTAAGGTCTTTAACATGGGCACCCGATTGGAAATATATACACCCGACCTGAAAGCTGCTGAAATCATGATTGAAGAGGCAGGAAAACTGGGAATCCAGGCTCAAATTATTGGACGTGTTGTATCCGGAGAGAATGAAAAGGTGAAAATAATAGATTAAAGATTTGTTCCTATATCGGAACGATTATTGACAAGAGATAGCTCTCATGTGGGGCATCCATACCTCTTCCGCATAGCTTTTAAATATTCGATTAACTTAAAAAAAAATAGTTATTGGCATTTCACCGAAATGAAAGCCAATAACTATAAATTATTTAAGGATCAGATTTACAGTTGTGTCAAGGTGACAACAAACTCAAATCCTTTATCCCATTCTGTTGTAAAAGAAATCGTCTTTGTACTTGCATCTACTGAAAAACTGGACATGGTCAAATTATTTGGTTCAGCAAATAATCCTACTTTAACTGTATCTGTATGTGTGAAATCATTGGCCGCAATATTATTGGCCTTTACTTTCATGCCTTTGGCAGCATAATCTGTTCCAAATCCTCTTCCTAAATCATAGTAACCTCCAACTGCATCAGATAACTGGAAAACACCACCACCTAGGTCTTTAATGATTATGGGTCCCAAATCTGTGTACTGAGGACTTACCATACCATTTCTTACAACAGTTGCAGAGTACATACCGGCAATGCTGTTTACCAAATCTCCTGGGCATTCCTGCCAAACAACCTTGCGCTCTGCTGCACCTGGTATTCCATCCTTGTTAAATGCACTATAAGCAATTCTGTAAATATCAGGACCACTTACGCTTGTACCACCAAAATAAACACCAGTAACAACTGTATTAACCGGAATTTCTTTTCCTTGTTCCAATGCTGTAAGTCCAGCATCGGTGTAGCCACCACTTGGATTGCATCCCAAATCAATTTCAGCATCGCCATTCATAGTCAATGTTGGTAAATAAGTAACTTCCGAGGCCACCGCTGTGTTGACTGCCTCATCGCAGCTCGTGATGACCAGCGAAGAGAGGCCGAGTATAAAAGCAATATATAATTGTTTCATTCTTTTTAGTTTTAAAATTATCAATTATCCCAGAATACTTTGTCTGTGATGGTTCTCTGAGCCGGTGCATTGGGGTTCAAACTTCTTTCAGTAGATGGATATAACCAAACTGAAGGATACGCTTTGTTGGGCAGTACAGAAAGAGGTGGGTACTGGAAAATACCATTGGTGAACAACCTGCTGGCAGGTCTGTCGAATCTTCTGGTTTCAATCCATCCTTCATCTTCCTGAGTTCCATTCATGGATATCCATTTTTGAACAGCAATTTTGTCCAGTTTGTTGTCCAGACTTCCACCATAATTCAAAGATGAGATGTAGGTAGATGCTCCATCTACACCCAGGTAACTGAAGTTGTTACTGATTGCATTGGCAAATGCAGAAGCATCATTGTCGGCAGTACCATATCTGGCAGCCGCCTCAGCTCTCAGGAATCAAACTTCCCAGTCACTCATCAAGATTACAGAATTAGCAGGACCATAAGCC
>CALJKQ010000170.1 GCA_937973565.1 uncultured Saprospiraceae bacterium
CCTAAAATTAGGGAAATATCTCATGTCCTTTTTTTATTTATTTTGGACAGGTGTGTCATTTCATATCAATTAAGACATTTGCTTAAGAAAGACAGAATATTTATTACTAAATTCAATTTTTATAATTATATTCGTATTTAATTATAATTTGTTAAACGTAACAGCGAACCGAGGGTTAATACAAAGGAATCTCAGCACCCAGCATAATTCTTGTCTAGAATTTGACCCTTGCTTTTGGAAAACGGTCTTGTATTCAAGATAGAGTGAATTAAAATTTATTTTAAAACCATAAATTTATTATTATGAAAAAGAAAATTTGTATTTTATCAACAATCTTTGCAATTCTATTTATTTCGTCTTGTGCTGAAGAGGAAATATGTCACGATTTTACCAAAATTAATAGTGAAGTCAGATCAGCAAATTTTAACTCAATCATGGCAAATCGGGAGAGATTTTCCAGATCGTTTTCAAAGGCAATTCAAAACAGTGATTTTTTTGATTTTATTGTATCAGAATGCCTTTCTTCAAATTTGAATGATGCAGAAATTTTGTACGCAAAATTATATAACAGTGAAGTGGGGAGGACAGGTATGACTTTTGCAAGTTTCCTTACTTCGACAGAACAAACTTTGGGGACATCCTATACAGATAGTGATATTTTTTATTCTGTGACGTGTCTTAATTCTGATCCCCTATTAGGTATTGTTCTTATGCCAGGAAAGGATAATGACAATTCAACTATTGGAACAATACCTAATTCAAAGAAAGTTTATCTAGATAAATTATTTGATGAATTTCTCCCTACTGAATACATTAAATATTCATTAAATGGAATTACATCATCTCATTTGTATGGCGATGAACCAAGCGATCCCTATTTAGCAATAAAGCAAAATGAACAATATATAGCTTATGATTTAACGACTGAATTACTTTTTTATAATGAACCATTATCATTATCAACATGCGGAGACTATGTTAGATATGATGACATTAAATCCAGTGAAGCAAGGATTGTAACATTAGAAAATATCGCAATTGCTGATAAAGATTATAATTCATTGACGGGTGGAGGTACTGCAACTCCAAGATCATGCACTGAACCATGTCTAAGAGATTGCTATTCTGGCAAGGACGCAATAACTAGGATAAAATTTAATCATGACTATGAAGGTTGGCCTAGAGGAGGTCCAGAGTTTATTGTTCAATATGCACTTGGATTAAACAATAATGTTACTTCAAATCCATTAGGTTTTATTCTGACAAATAGCTCAAGACACTTTTATGTGCTTGGCGGCAAAGAGAATGTTTGGTACACAAAGAACCGTTCAAACACCGCTTTAAAAGATATTCAACTCCTTGCTTGGGATAAGAATATTCATACAACTGATATGCAAATTCTATGGACGGAGGACGATGGATCAACAAGCGAAGTAACAATTGGAGGTACTTTTGGTGCAACTGTAAAAATAGACGATGTCAGTACAAATGTACAATTGCAATTGGGGATTAAGACAATTGTTGGAGGCGATGATGAAATTGGTATAGTAGTTGTTCAATATTGCGATAATTGGACGGATTCGTGGGGCCACCAATATACAGTTGCTGGTCCTAGTGGAGATTTGTTTTTTGCGCAATTAGAAAGAGATTATTGAAATACATTTATTTGAGGGGGGCAATCCCCTCAAATATTTAAATTAATGAACATGTATAAATGTATAAAACTTACAATATTGTTGAGTTTATTTTGCTTTGTATGTTGTAAATTAAATTCCCAAAGCATAAATTATTACTTACAACATTATCAATTAGGACTGAATCAAATGAAAGAAATACGCCAAACCATTATTTACAATTTTCCATTGAGCAAAAAAATCTCAATAGAAGGACAGCTTTTTGTTGGCAGGGGACATGGCAAAGACATTTCTAACAATTTTGAAAAGGACTATATTTTGCTTTCAAAAGGCAATTCTGGTAATGTTCCGTCTTTTTTAAACTTTTCTGTGGATTATTACGATGGTATTTATTCATATAAGAGAATATCGTCAGGACTGCGACAAGATTTTGGATGGGGCTTATCTATAAATTATTTATTGCTTGATAAAGAAAGCTGGACATTTGATATTAGTGTTGGTTACTTGGTTTATAAAACAAAAGCCATTATCCGTGATACAAATATTGATTTAAAAATTTCACTTGCAAATACACCTTCTATTGTAGACTATGCTATCACTTACCCTGCAGCAATACATATGTCTTACAACGATGGCGCGGCATTTAGCAAAATGAACCTCGCATACAAAATTAATAACCGACTTGATTTGGGACTCCTTTTAAATTTTAACTACAGTCTATGGAACACCGGTATCGATATTGGAACAGGCTTAGGTATAGTTTATCACATAAACATTCATGACAATGATTAGATTATATGTTATATTGTTAATAGGTTGTTTCGCATCAGGCACAAATTGTCAGACTATTAACGTAAGTTATGGCGGCTCTTTTTCTGGTTTAGGCGACCTTCAAGGCAGATATATGAGTGTTGGATACATGCATATTTTGAGTAAAAGGATAAGCTTTTATGGAAGTTATCAAAGTTCTTCGATGGCAGGAAATAAGGTTAGTTATTACTACGCCGGAAGGCCTTTTCTAGGCATTGATTTTACGTCTGAATCTATTATTGATATCAATGACATATTTAATAATGTTGAATTAATTAATGAAAGATTGCATGATATTGGAAGTTCAATATCCTATGATCCCCCTTATGCAATGATTAATGAAGAACATATTGATTTAGGTATTCATCTTACAGTTTTTGCCAATGAGAAATTTTCCTATTATATAGAAGGAAATCTTAGTTTGGTTAAAATGGAAATGACTGTGCCTAGTACTTTCCTAGATGTTTATATAAATAATGAATCATGGATTAACGATCCTGAAATATTTACTGGGCCAAGAGTGCTTAGAAGGGTTGGACTAATAACTTCTTTTCAAGATCATTTTCTTGATTTCGGACTAGGTTATGGAGTAGGCGTAGATTACCAGCTCAGGAATTATTTATCAATTGGAGCCAACGGACATTACAATCAATACCAAAATGATGCCCAGAATTTCATTACATGGGGTTTTAGAGTAGGCTTGAAGATTTGAATTTTTGTTGAGTCGAAGCCTACTATGTACACAAATCAATTGTAAGCCACCAAACAGATTTAATTTCCCCTCTCTTCCTCACCCCACCTGCCCCGCCAATCTCTCCGCCACCATATCCATGATGCGCTTTCGGCATTCTTTCTCATGTTCAAAGAAAAAGCCAAGTTCTTCTTCCGTCATCATACCCAGTACCAGGCCAAGAATGACATTGCGAACTATGGCATCTTTGCTCAAAACATCGCGTATGCAAAGCCTTTTTTGGATATCAGCCATGCGGGAAAAGTCAACTTTTTTGCCGGTATTCAAGCCATTAAAGGTAATAACCAGGGCTTGATTTTGCAGTTTTAAGATAGGCCTGATCGTTTTGTTTTGAAAATATTCCAGTGCAGAACTTTCCAATGTTTCGATAATGGTTTCGATCTTGGGCCTGAGTTGGATGTTGGTGGTTTCTCTTTCCATACATCTGTAACAGAAACAGACCGGGAAGGTTTACCATGACAGTTTTGAAAAAGGATGAATAAAGGCGTATCTTGGTAAACTGCAGCAGTGTGTTTGATCCCACTGCTGCAGTTATTTATAAAAGGTCGTTATTTTTTACCAACTGTTATTTTCGCATTCAATCTATTCAAAATGAAAAAAATCACTAAAGATGTGATCTTTGCATGCCGGAATCAAGCTTATCTTTATATTCTCTTACATCCCCTGGAATAAAAATTTTGTAATGGGCCTCTCCATTTACCGCTTCATCGGGGTACTTGTATATTGAGTGTATTGTTACTATTTCTCCTTTTCGATAGGAGCTATTTCTGGCTCTTGATACAACTGCTTTTTCCCCAGGTTCAAAACGGTTTGTAACCGGCCAGATATTTTCAATTTTGGTAAAATGTTGAGTTTGAAAATTAAGATCGAACAATCTGATTTTTTGATAAAGCTTATCCCTAAACTCCTCAAATTCGCATAGCAAATTTCCAAATTTGGTGATTCTCACCATCCCTGTAAGCTCTGCAGTACCTGGGGCAATCTCATCTACGACCACCAGGTGTAAACCCAGCCAGTCTTGTTGATTATAGCCAATGCCGCAAATGATGTCACCGGGTTTGGCGCCGGTAACTGAAACGGTGGGGTAGTGGGTAATAGGGATTTCTGGTCTTTCCATGAGATATGCAATTTAATGTTTGTATGAAGGTAATAATTCGTTATTCACTTGTTTTTCCTTTCCAGGCATAAAAATCGAAGGCCAATTTTGTTCCCCCAAATTCATGAGTAAAATATTCAATCAGATTTTGGCAAAAATCATAGGTATTCTGATTAATGATATCCCCCATTGTAGGGTTATTAATTGGCAAGGCAAATGAAAAGCAAATATTCAATTCTTTCAATACCTGACTATCCAGTGCACAATGCCCAAATTGTTCTATACTATTTGCTAAATCTTCCGGACAAGATTTATGCTGGTAAACCCACTTTAAAAACAGATCCAAAAGCTTGTAACTATGCGCCAGACTTAATTCTCTCCCTTGCTCCGAATACCAGTGTGCAGACAATGAATTAAACAATTTTTTATGCCATACATCGAATGCCGCTTGATCTTCTATTTTTAGTTCAAGTATTCCTGTTGTTAACTCATTGAATTTTCTTTCCGCCCATGTTCTATAAATGATGCTGGGCTGCTTATCAAATCCAACAAATGCTCTAAAAGTGTTGCCTCCTACACCGTAGGTTATGACACCGGTTTCAAAAGACTTACTCTTTCTGTAATTGCTGAAATATTTTAGTTTAGATTGAAAACCTTTTCCTTTTTCTCGGTTTAAGTATCTTTCCAGTGATATCATTTTGAAAGTTTGTTTTAGTTTTGGTAATGACATGTTATGGATGCTTAAGGAGGTGGTGAATTATTTCGATTTTCCTCCTTACCAATCGTTGCTCTAAAATCCACCATGGTCCGACTTTACAAAATGAAAGCATGCAAGCCCTGCTGTTATTGTCCTAACCTCGGATACTCAATCATTCTTTTCATGGTGTCAAACAACGCCTGATAGAATGACTCGTCTTTTGCATATAGTCTGTACAACTCAAGTTCCTTCTTTCGCTGTTGGGCCATTACGTCATCTAATATTTTCTTTAGTGCCAGGTCGCTGTTTTGTGCATCCCTATTGTCTGCTACCTTTGTTTTAAAATCAGGATGCGCTTGAATGTGTTGGCTGATGGCAATAAACTTCACACGCTGGTCTTCGGGGGTTGTGTCCCAGCCATGGAACCATCTTTCATTGAATGATTTTATTATTTCATCCAAAGGGTCCTTTTCACTTTCTCCTCCATGTGCCCCTCTAGGATTGGGATTCTGTGGGTCTAATTCCGTGGCCGAGTCATCCAGATCGATGGAATGATTAAGCTTGGTCCGCTCTAATCCATAAGTGGAAAGGTCAACGGATTCCAGCAGTTCATCAATCAATTCGTCCTCTTTGGTTTTGACAATGAGTTTAGGAATTAAAAATTTGAGGAACCAAAACAATTTTTCCCAGGACAGGACTTCATAAGGCATGATAGAAGCCATTTGCCCGTATATTTTCACAAATTGTTTGGCTTTGATTTTAAAGTCGGCTTTCAGTTCATCGGTTAGGCCCAGTTCGCTGTTGAAACGATTGGCGGCATTGTCGATGATGGGACTTAATTGTTGGGCATCTATACCCTCAAAATATTTTTTGACAAATTCTTCTACCTCTGCCCATTCATAAACCCCTACATCATCCAAACTGCCTTTCAATTCATGCAACACATTTACATCTGTGGCACCACTCAATGAGGTGGAGGTATAGAAAGGATCAAAAGCTGCTTTGATTTCATCTACTTCATTGAAAAAATCCAATACAAATAGGTCCTCGGTCTTTTTACCCAATTTGTCCGCAGCCCTGTTCAGTCGGCTCAATGCTTGCACCGCCAATACGCCTTGCAGTTTTTTGTCAACATACATGGTGCAAAGTTTGGGCTGGTCAAATCCTGTCAGGTATTTATTGGCAACTACCAGTATTCGGTAATCATCTGAGTCAAAAAAGTCGCGCGTATCTTTTTCGGCAAAGCCATTCAAGCCTGCTTCTGTGTATTCAATTCCGTCCACTGTTTTTTTGCCGGAAAAGGCAATCGCTATTTTGAATGGATTTCCCTTGTCTTTTAGAATTTGACTAAGTGCAAGGTAATAGCGGACAGCAGATTCGATGTTCTGGGTTATGACCATCGCCTTGGCTTTGCCCTTCAGTTTTTTGGTGTTGTACACTTTTGAGATAAAGTGCTCCAGCATGATTTCTGCCTTGGTTCCTATCGTTTGTTTATGACGTTCTACGTAAGCACGGAGTTTTTTCTGTGCTTTTTTGGTGTCGAACAAGGGGTTGTCCTGAATAGACTTTTCTATTTCATAGTAACTTTTGTAAGTGGTGTAGTTGGCCAACACATCCAAAATAAAACCTTCCTCTATGGCTTGTTTCATGGAATACAGGTGGAAGGGCTTGAATGTGCCATCTTCCTGTTTGGAGCCAAATTTTTCAAGCGTGGCATTTTTGGGCGTGGCCGTGAAAGCCAGGTACGATGCATTGCCCTTCATTTTTCGGGCTTGCATGGCTTTTAGAATCTTGTCTTGTGCATCTTCTTCGTCTTCTTCGCTTTGACCCACCCCCATGGCCTGGTTCATTTTACCGGCTGCGGTGCCGCTTTGCGAACTGTGTGCCTCGTCGATGATGACGGCAAATCGTTTGTCACTAAGGTCAGCTATGCCATCTACAATAAAGGGAAATTTCTGAATGGTGGTGATGATAATTTTTTTACCCTGTTCCAGCCCTTCCTTTAATTCTTTGGATGAAAAAGCAGGGGCGACAATATTTTTTACCTCTGAAAATTCTTTGATGTTTTCACGAAGCTGTTTGTCCAGCAATCGCCTGTCGGTTACTACTATGACTGAATCGAACAAGGGATGCTGCATACCCTTTGCGCCGGGCAGATTGTCTCTTTCCGGATAGGCCTCTATCAATTGATAGGCTGCCCATGTAATGGAATTGGATTTTCCTGAACCCGCCGAATGTTGAATCAAATACGTATGTCCAACACCATTTTCAGCTGCATGACTTATTAATTTACGTACTACATCCAACTGATGGTATCTGGGAAAATAGAGGAATCTTTTGCTCAAAGCATCGGTTGGACTCCCATCAAAACGCACAAAATGCTGAATGATATTGGCCAGACTTTCTTTGGTAAAAATCTCCTCCCACAAATACGATGATTTATGCCCGAAGAGATGGGGTGGATTGCCTTTGCCGTTGTTGTTGCCTTTGTTAAAGGGTAGAAAAAAGGAGTTGGCACCATCCAATTTGGTACACATATACACTTCATCCGTATCCACGGCAAAGTGTACCAGGCAGCGTCCAAAATGCAACAGCGGCTGTTTTATATCTCTGTCGTATTTGTATTGTTTGATGCCATGCACTTTGGCTGTTTGGCCTGTCCATGCATTTTTGAGTTCCAAAGTGGCAATGGGTAAGCCGTTTACAAAAACCACCATGTCCATTTCTTCCCGCTGGTTCTCGGTGTTGTAGCGCACCTGGCGGGTTACACTAAACTCATTCTTTTCAAAGTTTTCTTTTACCGCCTGACTGCTGCTTGCCATGGGTACCTGATACAAGAGGGTGAAATGGGCATCCTCTACTTCCAGCCCTTTTTTAAGCAAACGAAGTAAGCCGTATTTTTTGATCATACGGTCCAGGCGTTCCAGCACTCTGAGCTGCCAATCGGACGATCGTTTCAGTTTGTCGACTTCCTCTTTTTGGGTACTTTCCAAAAAATGCCAAAACCGTGCAGTGTCTATGGCATACTGCGCATTGAAATCATTTGCCTTTCCAATGTAAAAACCGTTGTTTTTGGAATATACAGGAGTATAATCAGAAGCCATGCCTTCTGCTCCGCCATCTTTGGTTTTACCAGCCCCTATTTCTTCCAGGCAGCTGCCTGTCAATGCTTTTTCTATGGCAGCTTCCAGCGCTGCTTCTAGCAACGAACCAAGAATCGCCTTCGCCTTCGCTGTCTTCGCATCAGTCGCAGTTGCCG
>CALJKQ010000171.1 GCA_937973565.1 uncultured Saprospiraceae bacterium
GGCGAAGACACTCTTTCCCTACACGACGCTCTTCCGATCTGCCAAGCCATTTTGCAAATTTTATAATTTTTGTTTTCATGAATTTGTAATATTGAAATTAGTAATATATCTGATTAAAAAAATTGATTTTTAAATTCGGTTGTTGGATGGCTAAATGCCAATGATGTAATTTGCGATTATAAAGTGAAGGAGGCATGTGAACCTACTTCTGCCTTGGTATGAAAATGTATTTTGAATGAGGTTTCAAAGAATCCAACTCACTTCCTGGCGGCAGATTGGGTTATAGCTCTCCCGGTGTGATTCCGTATTGGTCTTTAAAACATTTGATGAAATAGGCCGGCGAATTGAAACCACAGCGATAAGCAATCTCTGAGACATTTCCAGACTTTTGAGATAGCAGCTGTTTGGCGTGTTCCAGGCGCATGGATCTTATGATTTCATTGGGCCCTTTGCCTGTTAGGGCTGAAAGTTTCCGATGCAGCTGACTTCTGCTGAATCCTACTTTTTGACTTAACTCCACCACTGAAAATCCTTCATCATCCAGATTATGTTGAATGACATCTCTTACCTGAGTCAGGAAGCGGGCATCCATACTTTCTTCTGCTGTAGGGTCGGGTGTAAAGGCATTGATTTTACCCAAATAACTTTCCTGTAACCGAACACGGGTTGTGATCCAGTTTTTAATCTTAAGCACCAATTCAGCAGCCTGAAATGGTTTGGTCAGAAAGTCATCTGCCCCGGATTCCAAGCCCCGGATTTTGTCCTCATCTTCAGCTTTGGAAGTAAGCATGATTACCGGGATATGTGAGAGCAATTTATCGTTTTTCACCAGGTGACAAAACCCATGACCATCCAACTCGGGCATCATGATATCTGTTATAATGATATCTGGAACATGTGCCGTTGCCAATTCAATACCTTGTTTGCCATTGTTGGCTTCTAATACCTGATATTGATCTCCAAGTTGGTCCTTGATGTAGGTCCTTACATCTGCATTGTCTTCCGCAATTAAAATGACTTTTTTCAATGGATGGAAAGAAGTCGATGGATTTTTGGTAACTTCTTCATCTTGCAGCGGAACTTGGGCAGGTATGGTTTCGGGATCCGGTTGATCGTTGAAATCGTGTTGGTTAAAAAATGATCTTGCTACGTTAAGGAGTACTGTAAATACAGCGCCTTCGCCTTCTTTACTTATCACAGAAACAGCACCGCCATGCAATTCACACAATTCCTTGACAAGGGCTAGACCCAAACCACTGCCGGGTTGAATTTCGTTTTGAGTGCTTTTTGAAAACCGGTCAAATAAGGTGGGCATTTGATCTTCGGCTATTCCAATGCCGGTATCGCGAATTTCAAATTTTAAAAATCCATCAGAAATAGGGTAGATGTAAACCAAAATGTTGCCTCCTTCGTGGCTGAACTTAATGGCGTTGGAGATAAGGTTAACCAAAATTTTTTCTACGGCATCTCTGTCATAACAACATTTGCCTTCGGAAGCCGGACTGTGTACCTGGATGGTCAGGTTTTTTCGATCGGCCATGCTTTCGAATGAAAATGCAATGGCATGGATCAAAGCATGGATGTCACCTGTGCAGCCCCTGAGTTTCATCTTGCCACTTTCAAGTTTGCTCAACAAAAGCAATTGGTTGACCAATTCAAGAAGCCGCTTGCCATTTTTGTGCATGATGCGAAAGTACTTGTTTTGATCTCCTGTAAAGTTGCCTTTGATCATTTGATCGAGCGGACCAATGATCAGCGATAATGGGGTTCTGATTTCGTGGCTTATGTTGGCAAAAAATGTACTCTTGAGCTTGTCCACTTCTCTGAGTCTATCCGCTTCTGCATGTTCCAGCTCTGCTTCCAGTCTGGCTTTTTCAGCTTCAAGATGGACCCTTTTTTTATCCATTTGCTGTTGCTTGCGGAGGAAAAGGAAAAATGCAATGACCAAAGATAGCAGGGCTGCAGATCCAAAAATCCACCTGCTTTTTATCTCCTGTTCTTCGGCCAGCAATCGCTCTTTTTCCGCAGTTTCATATTTTACCCGGTAATTGGTAACATTGCTTAGTATCTGTTTGGAAAAAAAGGAATCTGAAACCATTTGAAATTTATGGTGGAATGCACGGGCTCCTACAAAATCCTTTTTGATAGTGGCCAGGATTTCCATTCCCCGGTAAATATCCTTTAGCAACTTATAATTATTGCCTTTGCGCGCTTCTTTTTCTGCTTTCTCAAATTGGCTGTTGGCCATCGCGTAATTGCCCGCCTCTATCTCTACATACCCCAGTATATTGTTTGCTTCACCGCCTACAGGATCATTGCCGGCAGAAGAAGACAAATGTAGAATCTTTTGGCACAAGGTTCGGCACTCCTGCCATTTGCCGAGTTGAAGTAAGGCAGAAGCTCCAAAAACAAAGGATTGAGCCTGCCCCACAGGGTAATTAATTTTTTCAAAAGCAGTGGCTGCCTGGTTGGCATGGTTGATGGCCTCCTGCCATTCACCTCTTTTGATGTTGATCTCAGCCAGCCCGGCATAAGCTCGCCCAAATTCGTACATCCTGCCTATCTGCTGACTCAAACGAATGCCTCTTTGGTGGTATTGATAGGCTACATCCGTCTGGTTCAATTCCATATTGCAAAGTGCCAACATGTTGATGGCATTAAGAATGCCAATGGTATCTTTGATTTCTTCAGCCACTTTAAGTCCCAGATCTGAATATTGAATGGCCTTATCCCAAACAGAATTCATGCCATTGGTGGTGGCCAACGCTTCATAAGCTTTCATGATAGAAGGTTTATGATTGGAGGCCAGGGCGTGTTTTAAGGCGCGTTCTGCCAGTACATTTACATTTTTATTCTCACCATGAATATTGAGCGCAGCAATTAATACACTGAGGCAACGGGCTAGCCATTTGTCATCTTTTTTTTGCTCTGCCAGATTGAGGGCTGCCTGTGCAGCTTCTATTGACCTGGTCTTGTCCAATCCTACATAGTAACGGCAAATATCGTGATAGGCAAGCATCTTTTGGGTGTCAACCATTGTTGGCATCAATTTGAGCAGGCTATCGGGGTTGATATTCTTTTGTGCAGAACCCCATACCATGCCCATGAGCAGGCTTATGGTAAAAATCCATCGGCTCATATAACGGGCTTTAATATCAAATGTAATCATTCTGTGCATTATGTGTTGAAATTGATCCGTATAATTTGTTCTATACACCATGAAGTTTCATTTCTCTATTACCAATTGCCTGTAGTTTACGGGTTCAAATCACGGAAGATGCTGGCTATTTACATTTCAATTTTGTAGCCATTGACATCAACATTGTCGCATTTGGAATTTTGACAATTTTGTAACTATCAGAATATCAATGTCATAGGGTGTGCGTCATTTTTTATATTCATTGCTACAAATATGATATGGCTGGTAATGAAATGGTTTGAATTTTACGGCAACATTTATAAACCAATTAAAACTAAATATGAAATCAATGACTATTATTTTTTTAATGCTATCCTTTTCATGTGCTGCGGAGAACAGGCTCAAATTTGAGTTGGATGCTTTTAGGGTCATACAATATCTTGAAATTGGCCACCCCGACCTTATGATTTCAAAGTACTTCGGTATAAAGTCCAGCATTGGACCATTGGCAATGGTTGAAAGTGGTGTTGCTGAATTGGAGTACACATTCATTTGCCTTTTCTCCCGTTGTCAAAGTTTATTGTGGATGTCATATACCGTGGCATTATTAATTGGTTTAGGCTTTTTGTCTGTACTGGTATATTTGATGGGTCATAAGGCTCTCAAATACGGCTTTGTCCCGGTTTCTGAAAATCTTAAAGACATCTTGCGACCTAATCTGAGTAAGGGTTAGGATTATAACCTATTATTTTTATTCACTTCTAATATTAAATTACAATGAAAAGAATTTTAAAATACCTGGCTTATGGGTTGATTTTATTAGCAGGCATCATTGGGCTGTTTGCTTTTTATTTTATCCATAAATTTAATGCTGAATCTGAGAAAAAAGTAGTTGTTGAACTTACTGCGATAGATATTCCCACTGATTCGACAGCAGTTGAACGTGGTCGTATACTATCGGTGGGTTGTCGTTCTTGTCATGGCAATCAACTGGAGGGAAATTACTTTTTTGACGATCCTGATATTGGTAAAATAGCATCTTCCAATCTAACCGGTGCTAAAGGTAGCCCAACTGAAAAGTATACAGATTTGGATTGGATCAGGTCTATTCGACACGGTGTGGGGCCGGATGGAAGGAAATTATTTATTATGCCCAGTGAATCGATGTGTCATCTGAGTGATCGGGATTTAGGATGCCTTATTGCATTTCTAAAAACGCTTCCTAAAATTGAAAATCATTTTGAAAAGGCTTCATTTACCACGTTTTCTAAAATCCTTGCGGGTGCCGGGCAGTTTGGTGAATTGTACCCTTACAACCTTATTGATCATGAACGTGCCCAACATGTTGCCCATCCTGCTGCGGTCAATAGTCTGGAGCATGGACTTTACATGATGAGATCACATGGTTGTATATCCTGTCACAAAGAGGATCTGAAAGGAGGTAAGTCTCCGGATCCCGTGTCGCCACTGGTACCTAATATTTCTGCAACAGGCAACCCGGGCAAGTGGACCCGAGCTCAATTTATTGAGACATTACGAACAGGAAAAACACCGGAAGGTAAGATGCTGGACGGCAAATTTATGCCTTTTGCGGGAATAGCTCCTTTTTCAGATGAGGAAATTGGATCTATTTACGATTACATTATGAGTTTACCTGTTCAATAAAAATGCGATCCATACATCAATGCAGGACTGCCTGCATTGATTTGGGGAGCAGACTGTGTCAACTTAAAATGCCCCACCTCATTCCTCCAGTAGATTCGGGTGAAGAAGCAGGGCACAGTCGCAGGTGCGTTCGGGTTTCAACGATAAAACGGGGTAAACTTCTATTTTTGAATCATGTTTAATGTGCCCAAATTTTATAATTGTGTATCCTGGTTTTATCTGAAATACTAACAATCAAGACCTGGTCTGGCAGATGGTCGTTTTGCCATTTTAGGACTTCATGGGCAGGTAATGAAAATTTTGTTACCTGTTTGCCGGTAACATCGGTGATGGTAATGATCAGTGTTTTTTCTGCGGATCTCACATTAAACCCATTATCCAATTGTTGAAAATCCCAGGGTAAATCTGATTCGGTAAGCTGATGGGTTTGTGTTGAAGTTGTTTTTCTTTTCCATCCGCTATTTTTAAAGTTGTCGGCTGCGTTGTTGACATCAATGAGTGGTTGGATGTCAGGGCAGGGGTAGGGAACATTGCTAACGGTGTGAATGGCAGCAACAACATCGTCGATAAAGCCCGGTTCCATTGTGCCGCCTCCTGTACTCATGAGCATTCTGATATCTGACTGAGAAATTCCGGAACTGCACATGCTCCATGAATTGAAGTCTGATGGGTTGCCATCAAAGACAAATAGGGTTGTATCCGTTGAGCCGGGATTGTAGCCGGAGCCTCCGTAGGTGATGGGCTCGCCAGTATGCCATTTTCCTCTGAGCGGATTGTAAAAGTCAAGATCCGGGCCATCAGGGTCACAGGTGGAGGGATCGACAAGCCCGGCTGAACAATTGTTGAAATATACGGCAGAGGTCATTCCTTTTCTCAGCCAGCCGGGAGGATCTGAGATTTCGCTCAATTCATCCAGACCATCGAGTAAAGAAATGGCTGATATGGGTATTTCGGATCCAAAAGAATTGGAGCCGGGGCAAGAGCTGCCCGGTGAGCCATCCACTGCATCCGTATTGTAAAAATAGATCAGATTGTTTTCAGCAGAACATCCTCCATAATCATCGAGATAACAGCCCAAATCGGGATCAAACCACATACCAAAATAACTATGGTTCAGCGCTGATTCAGATTTGTTGATTATCTTGTAAAGGTAAAAAGTAGTTTGTTCCAGGCTGTCCAGCGAGTGATAGTCGAATGCATATTGATGTATTTCCACCTGGGCGGGCTCTCCTCCTGAAAGGTTGTGTGGGCCTAACGCATCATTGATTATACTCAGGCTGAGATGATCGGGGAATGTGTTTAAAACATCTAAATGGTTGTTGACAACAACTTCCTTGGCCTGAAACATAGGCAGGTCTCCGGCACAGGGGTCATATATGCCATCCGTATTGTAATCGTAAAAAGGTATTGCATACATGTTGGGCAAGTCAAAGCCGTTGACGTTTTTAAAGTAGGGATTGCCTTTGCCGGGCCAAGCCAAGACATTGGGAGGTAGCGAGTCGTAATCCACTGTATTAATAGTTCCGTTGCTGTTGTAAAGCATTTGGATCGCATTTTGTATGTCTTTGTAAGTTAGAATAAAAAACCGATCCCAGTTTTTACAAGGGTTGGTGAGATTATAATCAGGATCCAAAACACCCGGATACCAGTCTGTATAATCTGAACCGGCTACCACATAGGTCGCTCCGGAAAATCTGACATCATCTGCAAGAGTACGACCTCCCAGCCAAATTCCACCTTCGTAGATTATCGGGACCAATTGGTCATTTACCTTGATTTGATAAGCTGCGTTGCCTGAACCATCAGTGAGCATTGCTCCGGAAGTTGACAAATGTTGCGTAATATTTCCTGATGTGACCGTGATATTGGCCTTGCCGTATTGACAGTTTGGCTGGGCAATTAGCATGCCAGTAAACAGCAACATTGTTATACATGTGATTATTTTCATGGGTGAATTATTTTGGAACAAATATAAGGAAGATGTTTTGCCTGTAATGTCGGCAAATAACTTTTGACCAGTCTTGATAGACGTGGAGCGGACATCCTAATTAAGCCGTAATACTTTTGTTGACACAAAGAAAGAATTGTATTTAAATATACCAAAAAGATAAATGTATTGCTGATAAGTAAGGTGCAAGTTTACATGCTTGAATGGCAGTGTTTTGTGCTTTCTTAATCATTTATTAGAATTGTTTTATACGTTACTTCTTTTCCTTTTTCAAAATCTTGAACTTTTGTAAAGATCATATTATTATTAATGTTTGAAAATTCATTTGACCATATATACTCTTCGCCCGGGTTTACAATTGCCTGAGCAAACATTTGGCCGGTAAGATTAAAAACCTGCACCCTGCATTTTTTAGTGACATCTGATAATATAAAACCGTGGAAACTGTTCATGAATTTCCAAGGTAATTCTATAGTTGATGTTTGATTTTCAGTTGAAGATATTATTCCATTAACCAATTCAAATTGATATAGAGGATATTCAAATTCGGAATTACATTTTCGCATATCTTCTAAGTTCTCGTTTTTTTGAGAAAATTGAAAGGGTTTTTCTATACGCAGACTTATCGTAAGATCATTTGGGATCAATCCTTTATCCATGGATAACCAGGACTCCCCTTTTTTTAATAATGGAATAGATGTCCAGGTAACACTACTGATGGCATCCCATGAATTTGCTGTGATTTCAGGTACATTTAGGGCCTGGTGTAATTGGGTGCAACCATCATACGCCTGACGGGTAATGTATATAAAATGATGACCACCTAAAAATATATCCAATGGACTGAATAGGGTGGTGTCGTAAAATATTTCACTGCCTGGATTAAACAACATGTCTTTTGTTGTTTTGGGGTCTATTCCGTTTTTTTCATCTAAATACCTGAGTGTTGTATTCTCTCCAAAAAACAAGTTAATCCTTTCGCCTTTATCAAGATCAATGGCATAACCGGGGAACCAGCTATACCCTTGGGTTGAAGTATTGTCTGGCAATCCGTTTTTATCAACAGATTTAGTTTTTCTTACTGTCAGCATTTTTGATTTATCGAGTGGCGCTTCAAAAAATCTATAGAATTCAGGGGCTGTTTCTACTACAATGCATCTGCTCCATTTTGATTTATCAGCTGTAAAAACGAGATCTACATTGTTTAAATATTTTAGATCAAGGATATTTAGGTTAGGATTTTTAAAATAGGCATGATTATCCGGATCCAGGGTTGATATACTGAATTTATTGTCGCCGGGTATATTGGTTTTAGATGTTTGAAAAGGGAAAAAGCTACCCAGCTCTGTTATTTTTTGGAGGTTGTTTATATTTATATCGGTGGCAGGATCGACTATAAAGTGGTTGTAACCATTAATGGAATCTGGTATGTCTGGGGTTGAATTAAACCACTTTATTCCGTTCTCATTTAGGTATTTATATTTTTGTTGCAGATACCCACCATTGGCAAAAGTATTTGTCCCTATAAAATCAGGCTGGTGAAATGATACAACAATGCCTAATTCTTCAAAGTATTGATCACTGTGAATATTGATGGCATTTTTGGAAGCATAGACCTGCCCACTCTTTAAATCTGTAATTTCATAAAAGGTGCTGTCATCTCTAAATTCGCAGACTGAATTTTGATCATTAAATGGTCCTTTTATTTGCAGAAGGAATTTCTCTCCTTTCTTTATTTTGTTTGAGTCTACTACGATGATGTCAAAAGTGTATTGCCCCTAATTAAATGAACATTAAATAAGCTAACAACATTCATGCCTATTCTCTCCTTCAAAGAAAAAATTCATCTTTGTTTCAGGAAAGGCGATACGTCGACATTTATACGGAGTATCTTCAAGAGTGATCCAGATTTATTCTGGTCACTCTTTTCTCAAAAAGGTATCGGCTTACGCCGAGGGGCTTTTTAATAGAGGAAAGGACTCAGCCGGTCTCGTTTGCCGGTGTATCACGCTCCCATCTGGCTTTGTATTGCTATTTGCTCTATACGCATCAACTTGTTTTTGTGATATAACCACTTTTGGTTAAACCGTTCGATAAATTCGTTTAAAATGATCTGTGCCTCATCAAAATCTTTTGTTCTATTCAAGCTTCCTAGTTGTTCATTTACAGTCCTATGGAACCGTTCAATTATTCCATTGCTTTCCGGGCTTTTTACCATGGTGAAACTTGTGGTCAAACCCAAATACTCTGCTTCCTTCCTAAAGGTTTTGCTATAGTACTGGCTTCCGTTATCTGTTCTTAGCACTAACTGCGGGCCTTTACATATCTCCTTTGTCAGATCTTTAAATTCTTTCTTTACAGCATTTCTAACGGCTTCTGTTGCAGCTATGGCTGTCTTCTTGCTACTTACATAATGCCCTGCTATATTCCCGTAGCAATGGTCAATAACGCTAAATAAAAACACCTTGCCAAAACTAAGATAAAATTCTTTGATGTCTGTTCCCCACATTTTATTTGGCTCTGTAGTTTTTATTATCCCGGTATGTTGGTATGGGCTAACACGTTGCCGATTTCTTTGCCCTAATAACAAATTTGCCTCATTCAATATTTTACGCAATCGCTCCTTACCTACTTTTATGCCTCTTTCTTCCTCAAGCCGGACCTTCAATTTTTTATATCCTTCATTAAAAAAAATTGGGTCTTTGAGATATTCCTTTGCCTCAGCTAGAACTATTTCATCAGGTACTTTTGGCTTAGGCCCTCTTTTTACCTTGTCAGACTTCTTCTCTCTTTTGTCATACCAGCTACCTACACTTACGCCAACTTCCTTAAGAACTTTTCGTATTGGCATTTTTTCGGTTTCAATCAACTCTCTGGCTATTTCTTTTTTAGTTTGTCGATTAAGAGATTCCTTTTTTTTAAAATATCAATTGTAATAGCCTGGTCTGCTATTATGTTCTTAGCTTGCGTAAGTTCATAATCCTCAATTGTTTGTGGTTTTGACTTGAGGGACACCTTGCCTCCATTGATAAATCTTTCAACCCACTCCTCAATCTCATGGATGGTAACTTTATACTTCCTGGAAAGTTCTTCTAGAGACTCTCCCCGGAGTCGTTCCAAAACAATATCTGTCTTGTAGTTTAAGCTCTTTCTGCCTCGTTTTTTCACTATTGCCATTTTCTAAATTTACAATGTTAACAAAAATTTTATAATTATTTTTGTTCGCATTAATTAGAGGGCAATACAAAAGGTCCATTATTAGAAGTAAATTCCAATTGTTTACAGAATCCTGAATATACGATTGAATCATTTTTATTTGAATTTAAATTTAAATAATGATAGGTACCTTCCCCTTTCAATCTTGTTATTTTAATTGGTGTTTTATTATCATTAAATGCAGGCTTTATTGTATAAATCTTAATGTTATTTGTACTCCTTATATAGGTTTTCTGCTGTCCTGATACTTTATTCGAATCGAACGTTTCAAAGTTATTATAAGCATAGGCCACAGCAACGTAATAATATTCTTTGTTCTTAAGTAAAGGCCCCCCATTTAAAAAATCCTGATCAATTGAAAACTGTTCCTGAATGCCTTGATTGTTACCTGATACTTTAATTGTTTTTATCCAATGTGTTTTGTTTATTGAGTCAATTTTGTATTCCCAATTGGACAGATCAACTATATCGTTAATTTTGTCGCACTGGTAAACAACTACACTATTGCTATCTCCCAATAAATCAGGGTCATAAGATAGGTTGTTAACCTGGTAAATTTGATATCCTTCAAATTGATAATAATTTTCAGGCTGATCAGCCAAGCCTGGAATTTTTTCCTTGTAATTGTGTGTGGGGTTATTGAATTTCGGATTGTTGACTATGTTAAATGTTATTTTTTTATCTTCTTGCTCATAAGTAAGATCGGGAGCAAAGGGTCCATTTAACCTTTGCCAGTTGTTATCATAAAGTTGCTTAGTGTCATTATTCAGTTCAACCACCTTTGATATGTCAGGGCAAAGGGAGTTGTCACCTTTGGTCAAAGTTATAGCCACCAGGGCTTCATTCACCGAACCTTTGGTCATGACACTTCCTCCAGTTGTCATTAAAAATCTGTAATCCCCACTTTCGGGTTTGGCAGAACACATGGTCCAATCATTTAAATTTTTGGGATTACCATCAAATACGAATAAGGTCGAATCTATTGAACCTGCATTGTATCCGGAACCTGCTTCTGTTATGGGCAATCCATTCTTCCATTTTCCCTTCATATTTCTATAAAAGAAAATGTCCTGATCTTCAGGGTCACAAGTGGCTTGTTCCGGTGTGCCTAAGGCGCAATTATAGGTGTATATTGATGAAGTTAGTCCCGCATCCACAAGTGCAACAGTTCCACCTTCATTTTTTGGAATGTCAAATCCTTTGATGAAACTAAAAGCCATAATGGGAGGAATACCATCAAATGTTGTTTCCAATCCAGGGCAGAAATTTTGCTCTTCCTGGGCCAGCGTGTCTTTATTGTAAACATATACAAGATCATTTTGAGATGAGGTTCCTATATAGTCATCCAGGTAGCAACCTAAGTTTGGATCAACCCATATCGATAAAAAAACATCATGTAAGGTGTCATTGCCCTTGTAAATGGTTTTGAATTTAATAAAAGTTACATCTTCCTCCTTTTCATTTACTGGATGGCTAAATGTATAGGTGTGAACTTCCATTTTTAAATTTTTACCTCCTGATAAACGATGGATATTTCCGTTGTCGTTGATCACATTAAATGTCAGGAATTCCGGAAAGTTAGATAATAGCTCAGCATGACTAATTGCTTTCTTGCCGTTGGTTTCCAGACAGGGTAGATCTCCATCGCAGGCATTATATACACCATCCTGGTTATAATCGTAAAAGGTGGCCAGGTCTTTGCCAACAATCGATTGGCCCAAATTGTAAGGCCAGTTAGGATTGCCTTTTCCAGGCCAGAATAGGATATTTTGCGGCAATAAGTCACAGTTTGTACTGTTTAATTTTCCATTCTTGTCAAACATCAAGTTGTAGGCAGCGTAAATCTCTGGCCTTTTTACAACAAATATCCTATCAAATATACGGCAGGTTATTTCTTCAGTTTGACCATTTTCATCTAACGGACCGCATACCCAATCGAAATTATCAGTATTGCTTCTGTAAGTTGTACCGGCAAATCTCACTTCATTATCTGTAGTTAGACCCCCTATCCACAAACTTGAAATGAATGCCACATTTTTGTCAACATTTTCAGGAAAAACTGTGCCATCATCAGACAAGGGTTTCAGTGTTGCTAATGACCCGCTTGTTCCAAGCTTCAGGCTGGTTATCTTATTATTAATTTGTAGGTTGAAAGTTCCTGGTCTGCAGGGTGCCAGATTCGGGGAAATTTTTAGATAGGGTGATGGTAGTTGTGCCCAGCCCGTAACTGTCTTTAAGGTAATTATTATCACCCAAATGAGCGTTGTATTTTTCATAAGCAAAATTGATTTAAGTTCACAAAGTAGTAAAATTAATGATATGTAAACAGTTTTAAAACATAAGTGTCGGCTTGAAGAATAAAAGATTGAACATTTTTGTCGCGCCAGAGACTTACGGTCTCCATGCTATTGTCAAAGCTACAGATAATCCTTAAAAATAATTTGTTAATTTGTTGGGGGTGAACCCTCTGATAA
>CALJKQ010000172.1 GCA_937973565.1 uncultured Saprospiraceae bacterium
TTATATATATAAATTATTTAAAAATAATTATTTATAATAGTATTATTAAAAATTGGAACCAAAAAAATGACACTTATGTTACATAGAGTCATTTTGCTTTTTATAATTTTGCAATCTTGTAAACAAAAGCTATAAAAAGGGCTTTACCATAAAAACGTAAATTGGAAGAAAATACGATCAATATTGAAGTGGAGGACAGAGAAGGCTTGCTTCACCATCTGATAGCACCCACCGATATGGCCATGAACCTGATGGAAGTTTGCAAATCCTATGAGCTACCCGTTGAAGGTACCTGTGGTGGAATGGCTTTGTGTGCTTCCTGTCATGTCTATGTGCGCTCAGACCATGAATTGCCCGAACCGTCTGATGATGAACTCAATATGCTGGACCAGGCCTTTTTCGTCAAAGAAAATTCCCGCCTGGGCTGTCAGATTAAAATCAAACCGGAAATCGATGGTTTACAGATCACATTGGCTCCGGTTGGCCAATAAAAGACCGGTTTATTTCGGCCTTTTGTGTTAATTTTACGCAAAATTAATCCTATGAAATTTGTTTCATGGTCAATGCTCATTCTGCTTTTGGTAAGTTGCAAAAGAGAGAAGGAATTGACTCATGCCGATTTGACCGGAACCTGGCATTTTGCCAATGCCCTTCGCAATGGCAGGCCAACCAGGATGCTGGATCAGGCCTTTTTTGTATTTCATCCCGACAAATCCATCACTTCTAATTTGTTCTCCAGCGAAGAAAGGAAGACATTTGACATCATCAACAATGAGCTTTCGGTTTCAGGCAAAGAGGCTTTCAAAATGGAGGTAATCAACTTTCGGTCAGACACCATGGAGTTGGTGGGGAAAATGGGACATTTTGACATGGAATTTGTGTTAATCCGGTCAGCGGATTCTCTTCCTGATAAGTAATTGCAATTCTTGTTGAGGCTATCTTATCACAATTAAATTGGTGATTATGAGGACACTGGCTCTTCTTTTTATTTTATTGTTTGGCAGCCTCGGCAATGCCATGAATGTGAGTATCCACACGGCCACGTTTTATTCCGGTAACCAACCCTACATTGATATTGGTTTTCGAATTTTGGCCGGCAGCATCTCTTTTGAAGAAGGAAGCAATAAAACTTTTCAGGCAGCAGTGGATGTAAGCATGACAGTTTTGGATTCAACCGGGACCTATGTTGTAGGTTGGGAAAAATATAAATTGATAGCCGCCGACCTCAAAGCCCCCAAAGACCTCATCGATCAGCGCAGATTTGCACTGGCCCCTGGCAAATACGTACTCAAGCTCAGTATCGAGGAAGAGGGTGGGGTAGCCAATAGTTTTGGTATGGAAAAGAGATTGACCATCAAAGCCTTGGCAAGGCCTGATTTTTCGGATCTTAACCTCATCACCTCTATGGAAAAGAGAGAAGAAGGCCCTTTCGTTTACAACGGCATTTACATGGAGCCCTTCGCCTTTGATGTGGTCAATGAAACCCAGCAAGTGCTGCATTTTTATTCAGAATATTATCCCAATCCTGACTTGCTGAAAGACACCAATGCTACCGCTTTATTCAGGTATGCAGTTCATACAGGATTTGAACCATCAGATTCATCCCAACAGATGATGGTGGTTTATAAAAAGTCGAAACTAAATGAGGTGGTTCCACTTACGGGACTCTTTGACCTCAATAAGCTGATATCCGGGAATTATCATCTGGAAATTGCTCACATTACAAAACAAAAAGAAGTAATCTCCCATACATTCAGCCCGTTTATCAACCGAAATTTTCCGGCCGATATTGCCGGCTTCAGAAACTATAATACGGAGGTGTCCAATTCGTTTGTGGCAGGCCTGGATTCTATAACACTCAGGACCAGCCTTCAGTGCCTGGCGCCTCAATTGCCCACTGAAGAAGCATCTTCCTTGTCGTATGCTTTGTCCGGTGATGCCAGCACGGATGTAAAGAAATACTACTTATTTAAATACTGGAAAGACCGTTATCCCACGCAACCGGAAGCAGCTTATGAAGCTTATATGAAGGTGGTAAAAGCAGTGGACAACCAGTTTTACAGCGCTTTTGGCAAAGGTCATCAGACAGACAGAGGCTATGTTTTCCTAAAATACGGTAAACCCAACAAGGTGGTGTCCATAGATGATGAGGCCAATACGCCTCCTTATGAAATCTGGTACTACGATTTTATGCAAAAAACAGGTCAGCCCAATGTGCGGTTCATCTTTTATAGCCCCATGCTGGCCAATGAATACGAATTGTTGCATTCTACTTGCAGGGGCGAAAGAAGCAACAAACAATGGGAGATTCAACTGTATAAGAATTCAAAAAATGAAGCTGTAAACCCCGGCATTGATGCCACTACCATGAACAGCAACTGGAACAGAAAGGCCCGTAAATTATTCGAAGAACAGTAATTTTTTTTATTCCGGACAATTGACTTTTACACTGTAAATATTGCCTGTTTCATCAACCCGTATCCGGTAACAAAATCCGTTTGTGCTTCGTAAAATTACACCTCTGGATGCATCATTAATGTAAACATCTGAACCTTGGGCCTCTATGGTGGCGCTCATTAAGACAGGAGGGCAGGCATCTCCAATGCCATCACCATTGGCATCTGCCTGGTTTGGATTGGCTACGGTGGGACAGTTGTCGCAAACGTCACCGATGCCATCGAGGTCGGTGTCCAATTGATTGGGATTGTAGATGGTCAGACAGTTGTCTCCTTGACCTCTGAAATCATAATCCTGATCTTCACAATCGGTGGCAATCAATTCCACCACATCAGAGCAGGCAGGACCATTATTTTCAAGTTCAAGACCTGAGTTTAGCCTGCCAATTTTCTGCAAATCAGCAAAAATACAGCAGGTATTGAGATTGGGGTTATTGATTACCTGGACTTCATTCAAAAACTTAAGGTTGTCAAAACCCGAAATGTCATTCAACAATGGATTGTTAATCAGCGATAACGTACTTGGCACAGAGGAGAGTACAGGCATATCGGAGATCGATGTCAAGCTGCTAAATTCCGAAATGAAAAGTGATTTGATTTTGGTCAACTTGCTAAATCCCCCAAAACTTGCTAAGGATGAATTATTGTTCATATAAACATAACCCATCACCTTTATGGAGTCAAACCCGATATCATTAACCAAAGGACAGTAGCTTAGAATGAGTGAGGTAAAAGATTGTATGTTAGGAAATTCAGGGATGGCTGCAAGGGTTGTGTAATTGCTGATATTTAAGTCGGTAAGTTGGCGGATATCATTAAATTCAGAAAGGTCAGTTAACTGGTTGCCGTTAATATGCAGGTAGTCCAGTGAATCTACTTTTTCACATGCAGCACAGTTGGTAATGGTGGCATTCGATTCAAAAACCAGTCCTTTTATGTATTGAATGCTGTCAAATCCGCTAATGTTGGTGAGGAGGGTGTTCCAGGAAAACCTGAATTCTCCGGTTATCCGCTTTAACTTTTGGAATGAAGAAATACTGGATATAGAGGTGCTCGATACCGTTATATTGCGTGCCTTTTTTAGATTGGGCAGGTCAATGTTTAGCATCGATATGGAGTTGATGTTGATATCTCCTACTTCCAGGAGATTGGGCATCACCATTGCAGTTGTATTGTAATAGGCTATGATACCTCCCGCGTAAGTAAGTTGAGGTAATTCCAGCATTATGTTACTGTTGGGTAAAAAAGTAACATTCCCACTCACATATTTGAGGTTTTGCAGTCCATCCAGGTTGCTGATGTTGACCGGTGCTATGTAAAGATTACCTTGAACCGAATCACATTGACAATTGATTTCAAAATTATCGATTTCCTGCTGGGTCGAAAGGTTTATGTATCCTGTGTAGAGTTGAGCACTCAAACTTAGGGTTAGAAGCATTACAAAAACCAAATAGATGAGTTTCATGGTTGATTTCATTGTTTGAACTATTATATATGTCGTTTAGCGGCAAAAAGTTGCCTGACTTGGCGAAAAGTTTTATTAAATTTTTTAAAAAAATCGCAAATAAAATTTTTCAAGATCTTATTTTTTGGTTCTATAGACTATGAAAAATTGGAATAAACAAAATAATTATTTAGAATAGGTGAATATGTCCACAAGCCCAATTATATTTGGAAATCAATCAAAACTATGAATCGCAAAATCGTTTTTTTATCTTTTGTTGCAGCCGTATCGGGTTTGTTATTTGGTTTCGATACAGCAGTCATTTCCGGGGCAGATAAGCCCATCCAACAATTGTGGGGTTTATCAGACCTTTACCATGGCTTATTCATTATGTCGTCTGCATTGTGGGGCACGGTGTTGGGAGCCATGTTTGGAGGCCTTCCATTGGATAGGTACGGTCGAAAAAAGAGTTTGATTGGGATCGGCATCCTATACCTGGTATCTGCCTTGGGTTCGGGCCTTGCGTGGGGACCTGTGTCCTTTGCCATATTTCGTTTCATAGGAGGTCTGGGTGTAGGTGCCTCTTCTGTAGCTGCCCCAACTTACATATCTGAAATTGCACCCTCCCGCTACAGAGGCAGGTTGGTGGCACTTTACCAGTTTTTAATTGTATTGGGTATCTTATTCGCCTTTTTTTCCAATTGGGTGGTGGATAAAACCTCAGATGCCACTACAGCCTGGAGGTGGATGGTAGGACTGGAGGCAGTGCCGGCTGCACTCTACTTACTTTTTGTTGTAGGCATTCCGGAAAGCCCAAGATGGCTGGCTGTTTATAAGAAGAATTTTGAGGAAGCCAAAGCCATCCTTTTAAAACTGGATCCTGCGGGCAATGCAGATGCTTTGGTGGAAGACCTCAAAGTCAATGACGCAGATAAGGCCGGAGAAAATATATTCACTTCAAAATATACCAAACCCCTTGTACTTGCCTTTTTGGTTTCCTTTTTCAACCAGGCTTCCGGCATCAATTTTATCATTTATTATGCGCCGCGTGTATTTGCAGAAACAGGAATGGATTCCTCCTCTTCGCTGATGGCAACCATTGGCATAGGGGTGGCCAACCTGATCTTTACTATGGCGGGTGTGGCACTGATCGATAAACTGGGTAGAAAAACATTGATGATCATTGGATCTATTGGCTATGTTGTTTCTTTGTTTTTGGTATCGTATGCTTTTTACAACAACGCATTTACGGGCGTCGAATGGTTTGTATTTCTTTTTATAGCTGCTCACGCCATTGGACAGGGAGCAGTCATATGGGTATATATATCTGAAATCTTTCCCAATCAGTCAAGGGGACAAGGTCAATCTTTTGGCACTGCGGTACACTGGGTAGGGGCATCGATCATCACGTTGATCATGCCTTATGTACTCAACCGATTTCAGGGCGGACCCATCTTTTTGTTTTTTGGCATCATGATGGTGGTGCAATTGATCTGGGCCGTATTTTTTATGTATGAGACCAGACACAAATCTCTCGAGCAAATCGAAAAAGAATTGTTGCATGAATAATCGCCTGCTTTGCTTTTTGTGTCTATTGGTTTTCATGGCGTGTGCAGGACCCAAAAAACAAGTAGCTTACTTTCCGGTCTTTCCCGATGATTGGCTGGGGGAATGGCAGGGTAAACTAGAAATTTACGGCCCAACAGGAAAAACAATGGAAGTACCCATGCAATGCGTACATCGGAAAAGGAAAGATGGCCAATATGATTGGTATTTAATCTATGGGTCCGGTGATCAGAAAGACGAACGCAAGTATAGGCTTACACCGGTTAATGCAAAGGCAGGTCATTACGTGGTCGACGAAGGCAATGGCATCTTGCTGGATGGCTTTGTTTTTCATGACAGATTCATTTCAACCTTTGAGGTAATGGGCAATGTCCTCCAAACTCAGTATATAAAACATAAAGAAGGTATGGACTTTCAGGTTACCATGCATGCCCTGCAAAGCTTTCATTCCAGTGGAGATACCATCATCGCCAATGATACCATTCCACCGGTAAATTCCTATAAAACAGCCGTATTTCAGCAAGCCAGGCTAAAAAGGAAAGATCGCGATAATTGATATTTAATTATCTGATAATTAAATAATTATAAATTACATTTAAATATTATATTAAATTCCAACGAAAAACATATTAAAATATTTCGTAATATGTTTTTTATGGCTACTTTTGCCTAAACTTGGAAGCAAGCCCCATGAGTAGAGTAGCAGCAAAGGCCGCTATTTATTTCCTTATCCCAGGGAAACTCTTGTGCCTGTTTCCGTAAAAGGCATCTTACATTTCAAAAATCGATTATTCATGAGTGCGAAAAAGGAGAAAGCAAAATCCTCGCCCCCAGGCAACGGCTGGTCAGACGAAAGATGGAGAAAGGTGTTTGGCATCGTCAGCATGTTGTCTGCCATCTATCTTGCCATCGCTTTTGTTTCATACCTCTATACATGGAAATATGACCAGGACAAAGTACTTCATTTTACATGGTCATCTTTTTTTCAAAAAGACCTTGCGGTTGAAAACTGGTTAGGTCGATTGGGAGCTTATATTGCCAATGCCTTCTTTTACTACGGTTTCGGACTGCCCTCCATGGTGGTGGTAATCTTATTGCTAAGACTCGGTGTTGATCTCATCAAAAGAAATCCGCTAAAGCCACTGCTTATATTGGCGAGAAACCTGATAGCCGCAATGGCTTTCTTTTCTCTCTTACTTGAATTTACTTTCAGAAGTTCATCGTTTACATGGGGTGGAGCTTTCGGAGAAAGCCTTTGTATCTGGCTCACCAATTTTGTGGGCAGTGTAGGACTGTTTTTGCTGCTCTTTGCCTCTGCCTTTACCTATGTAGTATGGAGATTCAATATTAACCTGGATCAATATTCATTTGCCTTCAGTGGTATTCCCGTTCCTTCAAGATTTAGTGGATTTGCCGAAAAATTGGATACCTGGATTCAGGCCTTTAAGACCGAATATCCGGACCCCGAAGTGATTGTAAAAGAGAAAACAAGGAAAAAAACCATATCCGACAGCATGGAAGATGCCATGCCAAAAACCGATGAAGCAGGAATACAGGAAACTCCGGGTTCACAACTGGACTTTGAGCTTCCTGCTACTGCTGCCAAAGCAAAAGCTGCCTATGTACCACCGATGTTGGAGATGGATTTGCCGGAAGTCAAAGAAGTTCCTCTCGATGACGAAGGAGAAGAACCTACAGGCCTTACAGGCGAAGAGGTAAGCGACGAAGTGGAGGAAGATGATTTTATCATCGAAAACCTAAGCGATGATATCAACGCTGCTCAGGCACCCGCCCTCAACGATGTGATCAGAGAGAAAACAGCAGACGATGTTTTGAGTTCTGAACCCTACGACCCAACCCTCGATCTTCGCAATTACAAATACCCGGGACTGACCTTGTTGCAGAATTACGAAGAAGAAAATATGGAGGTGGATCGATCTGAGTTGGAAGCCAACAAAGACCAGATCATCAAAACCCTGCTCGATTACAAAATTGAAATCGTTAAAATCAGAGCAACCATAGGTCCAACCGTAACGCTTTATGAAATCATTCCGGCACCGGGGGTAAAGATCAGTAAAATCAAAAACCTGGAAGACGACATCGCCTTGTCACTTTCTGCCTTAGGTATCCGTATCATTGCCCCTATTCCGGGCAAAGGTACCATCGGTATAGAAGTGCCCAATAAAAACAAACAAGTAGTAAGCCTCAAAGAGGTATTGGCATCCGACAAATTTCAAAATGCCAAGATGGCGCTACCCATTGCCCTGGGTAAAACCATCAGCAATGAGGTATTTGTAGCCGATCTCGCCAAGATGCCCCACCTTTTGATAGCGGGTGCTACCGGTCAGGGAAAATCAGTTGGTATCAATACCGTGTTGATGTCGCTGCTGTATAAAAAGCACCCTTCTCAGGTGAAGCTGGTTTTGGTTGACCCCAAAAAAGTGGAATTATTCCCTTATGCCAGCCTGGAGCAGCACTTCCTCAGCTTCCTGCCCAACGAAGAAGAGCCCATTCTTACGGAGACTTCCAAAGTAATATACACACTCAACAGTCTTTGCATTGAGATGGACAGTCGCTACGACCTGCTCAAAGCAGCGAGAGCCAGAAACATCCAGGAATACAACGAAAAATTTGTTGCCAGAAGGCTCAACCCTCTGGAAGGACATAAATTTTTGCCTTACATCGTTTTGGTGATCGACGAATTTGCCGACCTCATCATGACCGCCGGTAAGGAAGTGGAAATGCCCATTGCCCGTCTGGCCCAGCTGGCCCGAGCCATCGGTATCCACCTCATCATTGCCACACAGCGACCCTCTGTCAACATCATAACCGGGATTATCAAAGCCAACTTCCCGGCGCGATTGGCATTCAAGGTGACCTCGAAAGTAGATTCGCGTACCATCCTCGATGCTGGTGGAGCTGAACAACTCATCGGTAGGGGAGATATGTTGCTGAGCATTGGCAGCAGTGTAGTCCGTCTTCAGTGTGCTTTTGTAGATACACCGGAAGTAGAGGATGTAATCAAGTTTATCTCCGATCAACCCGGCTTTCCTGAGCCCTTCTTCCTGCCGGAAGTTAAAACTGACGAAGATGCAGGCAGCGGCATGATCTCTATGGACGAATTGGATGATATGTTTGAAGAAGCCGCCAGGGTTATCATTGGCAATCAGCACGGCTCCACCTCTATGATCCAGCGAAAACTGCAGTTGGGATACAACCGTGCCGGCAGGATTATGGATCAAATGGAAAAAGTTGGATTGGTGGGCCCTGCACAGGGCAGCAAGCCAAGAGAAGTTTTGGTCTACGGTCTTGAAGAACTAGACAATATTATGAGAAACCTAAAAAACCGTTTTTAATACCCCATTAACCAGCAATGGGGGCCGGTTCGCCGGCCAACTTGTGAATGACGCATCCCTTATCGTTTCACCGCGGTAAGGGATGTTTGTTTTTATTCCATACATCACCCACCAATAGACCTATCACATTATGAAGAGATTCCGCTGGATTAAAACATTAAGAGCATGAAGTGACATTAAGGTTTATTTTTTCTTTTCCTCCTTAATGCATCTTAATTTTCTTAATGCCTGTGCTGAAAAAGCGCAGCTTTCTGAAGCATTTCAATAAAAAGCCCTATCTCTTCCTGTGGGAACTGTCTCTGTGTGACAATAACCCATACATAGAGTTCAGTTTATAAATGGGAATTATTAGCTTATGGGAGAATATGAAAGCACATAACAGAGCGTGTTTCCATAAGAAAGGCATTGTCAAATCAATTTAACATTAAGGGAATTCAAAAAATTAAGGGCTATTTACCAACGATGGGTATCCAACTTAATTCTCTTAATGATTGTATAAGAACCACGCCCATCAACACGTACCCAATCAATTGGATGCAACCCAATTTTCAAAACTGTAAGGAGAGGCAGGATCAGCGTTTGCTTCTATGCGACAATTAGGTGACATGCCCATGACCCTATAACCTATAAAGCATTATATTTGTAAAAAATGGAGAGAATGAAAAGGACTTGCATAGCCTGGATGTTGATGATTTTTTGTTTAGGCGTAAAAGCCCAGATGATCTACATCGATCCTGCTTCAGGTGGTGGAGATGATGAAATTACCCTTTATTTCAATGCTGCTCAGGGCAACAAAGAATTATTGGGTGCTACCTCCGTCTATGTCCACCATGGGGTAGTGACAGACAATGCCAACGGAACAGCCTGGAAATATGTAAAAGGCAATTGGGGCAAAGACGATGGCATTGGCAAGATGACCAAGGTCGGCACGGATCTTTGGCAGTTGAAAATGAGTCCCAATGTGAGATCTTATTTTGGCGTACCCTCAGCAGAAAAGATATTCCGAATAGCCTGTGTAATTCGCAGTGCTGATGGCAGTAAAAAGGCCACGATGGCACCCGGCAATTATGGCTGGGGTACCGTGGCCACCAACCAGGACATTTACATCAACCTCAATTCCAGTGCCTGGGTCTCCATAGATGCCCCATCTTCCAGTCAACTTGTAGCCACCGCCGGTGAAAAGATCAATTTTAAAGCTACTGCCAGTTCCAATGTATCAGCCATGAAATTGCTGATCAATGAAGGCAATGGTTGGGAAGAAAAAGCAAGTGTAACCTCAGGCAGGAATATAAGTTATGAATACGTTGCCACCACCAGTAAAACCATAAGTTCGAGAGTAGAGGCTACCATTCAGGGTCAAAACCTCAGCACCGAAAAAACCTTTGAAATAGTGGTGAGAAAACCCGACTTGATAGACCCCTTACCCACCTGGTTGCTGCCCGGCATCAACATCAATGACTCCAGCTCTGTGACCCTTGTCCTGGAAGCTCCGGGTAAAAAATACGTATATGCAGTGGGAGATTTTAGCAATTGGAAATACCAGGAGCAATACCAAATGACTATGACACCCGATGGAAAATATTTTTGGGTAACCCTTGACAGTCTCCAACCTGGCAAAGACTATGTTTATCAGTATTGGGTAGATGGGAATATTAAAATCGGAGACCCTTATGCATCCCAGGTAGCCGATCCATGGAACGACAGCAGTATTGGTTCCGTATTTCAGGGACTGCCTTCCTACAATAAAACTGAATATGGCATTGCCACCGTATTGAATACCCGACCGGCGACCTATGAATGGGGCATAGGAGAATCCTTGTGGCAGCGGCCCAAGGCGGATCATTTGGTCATTTATGAATTGCACGTTCGGGATTTTTTGAAATCGCATTCATTTCTGGACCTCATAGATACGCTTGGTTACCTGAAAAGATTGGGTGTAGACGCCATCGAATTGATGCCGGTCAACGAATTTGAAGGCAACGATTCATGGGGCTACAATCCCTCTTATTTTTTTGCGGTCGACAAATACTATGGAAGGCCCAACGACTTAAAGGCCTTCATTGAGGCAGCCCACGAAGAGGGAATAGCTGTGATTATGGACATTGTGCTCAACCATGCTTTTGGTCAGAACCCCATGCTGCAATTGTATTTTGACGGTAGCAAACCTACTGCAGACAATCCCTGGTTCAACAGAGAGTATGTTGGGCAGTACCAATGGGGCTACGACTTCAATCATGAGAGTCCATATACCAGGGCTTTTGTAGATCGGGTCAATCGGTATTGGTTGGAGGAATTTCACTTCGATGGCTTTCGGTTTGACTTTACCAAAGGTTTTACCAATTATGCACCCAATGGCAGTGTTGATGGTTTCGACCAAAGCAGGATCAACATTCTCAAGAGGATGGGTGATAAGATAAAGGAATACGATAAAGATGCTTACATTATTCTGGAGCATTGGGCACCGGCAGCAGAAGAAAACATCCTGGCCGGCTTTGGTTATAAAATGTGGAAAAACCGTTCTTACGATGTCGTGCCGGCCACTACCGGAGCGGGGGGAGGAAGTTTTGCCGATATGGGCATCAAAAGCCATGTTTCTTATTTCGACAGCCACGATGAAAGGAGGCTGGCAGAGCATGTGATCACAGAGGGCTTGTCGAAAGATGGATACAATACCAAACTCGACGAGGTAATGTACGAGCGCGTAAAAATGGCAGCAGCCTTTACCTTTTTATTCCCGGGTCCCAAAATGATCTGGCAATTTGATGAATTAGGTTACGACATAGACATTAACTTCAATGGTCGTGTGGGCAAAAAGCCCTTACCATGGGGACCAGGAGGCTTGGGTTATTATGAAAATCCATTGCGCCAGCATATATTTTCAACCTACAGAGAAATCCTTAAACTGAGAAAAAATTTTGGTGCAGAGACATTGTCATCGGCTACCACAGCACACAAACTTACCGGCAACACCCGCAGGTTGGTCTACAATACCACAGGTACAGACCTCGTAGTCATGGGCAATTTTGGGCTGGGGAAAGAGAGTCTGAGCCCTTCTTTCACATCCACCGGTTGGTGGTACAATTATTTTACAGGCGACAGCATCCAGGTGAGCAACGTAAGCACGCCCATAGAACTGCAGGCCGGTGAATGGAGGGTGTATACATCTACCAAAATGAGCAATGGATTTTCTGAAGTAGTGGCCATATACCAGAATCCCGTTACCATCACACCGGCTACTTTTACGCAAGATCAGGAAATAACCCTGGTCTTTGATGCTAAAAAAGCCAACAAGGCAGGCACAGCCGGTTTGGTGGGAGCATCCAAAGTTTATTTTCACAGTGGTGTGGTCAAGGATGTTGCAACCGGCGTTTGGTCAAAAGTAGTAGGCAACCTCAAAGATGATGGGGTAGGAGAGATGACCGCTTTGGGAGACGATAAATGGCAGATAAAGTTGATACCGGCACAATATTATGGTTTGAGTGCCTCAGAAGACATCCAGCAATTGGCCATGTATTTCAGAGATGCAGACAATGTCAACAAGGGCAAGGGCTTTAGGGATAAAGACATCTACTGGGATGTGGCATCCAACGATCCCTTTATCACCATCGATCCCCCATCCTTTGATATCGACGAAGAAATTACCATCACCTTCAACGCAGCTCAGGGCAATAAAGAACTGTTGAATAGCAATACCATCTACATGCATAGTGGTGTTGGCCTAACCGATACGCCCAATCCTCAATCTACAGCCTGGAACAAAGTAGTAGGCAACTGGGGACAGGATGATGGAGTTGGTAGAATGAACAGAATAGCAGGCACCGACAAATACCAGATCAAACTGAAGCCAAGAACCTATTACGGACTTAAAGATGGCGATTTCCCTTATTGGATTGCTGCTGTCTTTAGAAGTGCAGATGGCAGCAAAAAAGGCACGGGCACACCGGGCCCTTTGAGTCAGGGTTTTATTGCCAGCAACCTTGATTTTTTCCTCAAAAATCAGGGAACAACGGCTACGGAAGAGGGTGATATTGCTGATATTAAGCTGTACCCCAATCCCGCTTCCGATAAAGTTGTATTGTCGGAAACCTCTACCGATATCCGCGTTTACGATCTCACCGGCCGCATGGTTTGGAAAGGTTCAGGCTCGGAAATAGATGTAAGCGGATGGACAAGTGGTATGTATTCCGTCCAGGCAAATGTTAAAAATAAAATTTTGTCGATTGTTTTGGTAGTAAAATAAAATGGCTTGATTATATTTGGGGTATTAATAATCTCATAATCCCCCCATTTATGAAAAACAGACGTTGCTTTTCGTGCCTATTTTTTTTTGACTTTTTAGTATTTGCTTTCTTTCTATTTAATTTAGATACAAGTATTTTAGCACAAAATCCTTGCTCCGGCAACATTGTTTTCCGCAGACAAAGCCAGGTTGACAGTTTTCCCATTCTGTACCCAGGGTGTAGAGTTGTCAACGGCTTTATAACCATCACAGGAAACGATATCACAAGCCTGGATTCTTTATCTTCCATACGAGAGGTAAAAGGTGATTTGGTAGTCAGATAC
>CALJKQ010000173.1 GCA_937973565.1 uncultured Saprospiraceae bacterium
AGCCTTTACGTATTTTATGATGGCCCTTATTTGTTCTTCATTCAACTTTGATTGATTAGGGTGTTTTTTATTACCCCATTCTTCGTGTAATTGTTTGGCAGCTTTATCCTCTATTAATAAAAGTTCCTCTGCATTTTTTACCCATTGAAACAACCAAGCTTCCGACCTTGTTTTGTTGAAGTTTTTGATTGCGGGTCCATAGCCATTTTGGATAGGGTCGTGGCCGTAAGTGGAGCGATGACCATCAAATCGGCCCATAAACCCAATTCAACATGGTTGATCCAGGTGTTATCTTTGGAAAGTTCTGTATGTACAGGGTTTTTACTAAGAGTGGATAGCGTAAGCGGACTTATAAATTCGGTAGCAGCGGAAGTCATGATACACCTAACTTCATACCCGGCCTTGATCAGCAGACGACATAGTTCTGCTGATTTATAGGCGGCTATACTTCCGGTTATTCCCAGAAGAATCCTGGGTGTTCTCTGCCCGGTCATGGAAAACTCGGGATTATTCCTCGTCCCTGTACTTTATTACCAACTCGCCATTCAGGTATTCTTCAGTGGCAATGATGGCAGGATTGGGCAATCTTTCGTAAAATTTCGAAATTTCGATTTGCTCCTTGTTTTCGTGGATTTCCTCGATGGTGTCTGAAGTGACAGAAAATTCTTCCAGTTTGGTGTGCAATTCTCTCTTAAGCTGGTTGCTGATTTGATTGGACCTTTTGGATATAGCTACCAACGCTTCAAACATATTTCCCGTAGGTCTGACCATGTCTTTGATATTTCTGGCTTTCACATTGGGATCCAGATTTTGCACCTTGTTCTTTATATCTGTCATGCTTTGATTTTTTTAATGTTTGATAAGCTTTTTTGGTAAATTTCTTTTATCTCTTTGTTGAGCTTTTTGTCTTTAAATTTGTCCATATACTTTTTGCAATAGTCTATGGTTTCATTGTACCTCTCTTCCCGCTTTTCTTCGATGCTGTTTTCAGCCAATTCAAAACTGGACTTTACCAGTAAGTATTTTGCCTCCGTTTCAAAGGCAGATCCCGGGTAATCCTTGAGCAAAATTTCAAATGATTTTACGGCAGATTGATACTGCCCAAGCTTGTAATAAAGCAAGCCCTGCTGGTGGGCCTTCTTTTCCATCTTCTTACGCATTTCATCCATGAGTTTGTTGCACTCAGGAATTCGTTTGCTGTCAGGATATTTGTTGACAAAGCTTTGCAGGGCTTCGACGGACTTCTGAGAGTAACTTTGATCCAGTTTGTAATTGGGAGAAAGCTTATAGTGGGAATAAGCAGCCATAAAATCGGCTTCTTCTTGCCGTTTGGCGGCTTCGTCATACATGCCAGCATTGACGTAGTGCACCATCCAGTTGGCCGAAATCGCCATGTGGCAGGCAAAGGGCTGGCCATCAATCAGGGCAATCCGGGTTAGGCCGCAACCAGGCCGGTGGTGGAACGATTCATGCAAAACAGTGTAGCCGCGCGTCCGATGAAGAGCCCCGAGAGCATGCCGAGCACCAGCGC